>CALHWR010000209.1 GCA_938036665.1 uncultured Collinsella sp.
TCCTACGGACTGGGCCGACCTGCAGGCGTTTTACACCTCGATCATGGACATGAGCAGCCACGGGTGCGTCTCTTTGAGTGACGCAGCGACGTGGTTTGGCATCGAGTTCGACGAGTCGACGGGTCACGCCCACAGCGCCCTAGCCGATGCGCGCGTGACCGCCAAGCTGCTCAAGCAGATGATGGACGGGGACTACCGCGTGAGCCCGCGCGCCCAGGAGGTCCGTCAACGGTGGGGGATGGGCGAGCGAGCTCAGACGCGCCTTTCCAGCAAGTGCTCCGAGCTGGGCGACCTGCTGCTGAAGCTGAAGGCGGAGGGGAGGTAGGCGGCGTTAGCTGTCTGCATGGCGCGTGCCTGTCGCGTATCGCTACTCTTCCTGCTGCTTGGCAGGTAAGATGTAGACGTTCTCGGCGTCCACGGCAATCTGCGTGGGATGGTTGTAGAGGGTGTCGATCTCCTTTACGCTCTGCTTGAACGGCGTGACGTCGGGTGTCTTTGCCTGATGGAGCTTCTCGATGAGTTTCTCGGATTGCCTGTCGTTGAACTCTCCGATGCTCTCTCCTGCGCCTTCGAGCGCCTCGTCGATGAGTGTATGGTCGCCTATGGGGGTCTTTGCGATGGCGTGACCGAGCAATTTGCCCGCGGACGCGATGCCGCCCAGCAGTGCCGCATCGACGGTGTCGGCAGTTCCCGCCTCGAGGGCGTCGTAACACTCGGTGTAGAGCTCGCGATACGCAATCGAATCGGCCTCGATCTTCGCGGTGGCGTCTGCGAGCTTTGCGGGCTCGAAGTTCTGGGCGAGCATGGGTTCGAGGAACAGCGAGAACGCGTGGATGTAGGTGGCGAGCTGGCAGTCTTTGAGGTAGTCGAGCACCTTGTCGAGGCGTCTGCTCAAGCCGTCTCGCACCTCGATGAACCCTTTCTTTTTCAGATCCGCATGCGCCTGCGAGCGGAAGTGCTCTATGTCCTGCTCGGAGGCATGCATGATGTCGATTACCTTCATATGGGCGCTAGTCATTTCGATGGCGTTGTCGTAGTAGAGACCGTAGCTGTTGAGGATGTCTGCAAGTGTCTTGAGGTTGCCGCGCATGTTGGCCTTGTCGCGCTGGCGCATATAGCCGAACATTTCGTCGACGGACTCCTGGATGGAGTCGAGCTTTTGGTTTATCTGCGCGATTGCGGCTGCCATGAACAGCGACGTCGGGTCGTAGGGCGCTTGCGTGACACTTGTGGCGATGTCGCCCTCGACTACGTGGAAGCGTGCCTGCCCGAAACCTTTGGCCGCATCGCGGTAGGATCCCATGAGGCCGCTGCCGTCCTTGAACGATTGGAGTATCGACGGGTCAAGCGGATTGCCAAACTTATCGGTTGCCTGGAGCAGCATAGGCACGCTCACCGTATTGGTGACAGTGCGGAATGTCGAGGGGAGTGAGGCGAGCGCTATGCCGAGCTGGGGGACTCGTTCGAGCGGGAGCTTGATGGCGCCGGAGACGTCCGCCCGCTCCTGAGTGAGCGCGAGGTGGATTTTGGTGGATGCGAGCTGTTTTGCCACGAGTTCCTCTCGGCTGCCGTCCGTCGAGGGTTTGATCTCGTTGTCTGCCATAGCGTGCTCCTTGCTTACGTTAATAGTCGCGGGCATTATCTCACCGTTGTGTGACCTGCTGGGACGGGACGGATTAGCGGTAGCACGAGGCCGATTGACGGTCGAGGCACATCAACCTTAAGGACTTTCCTGCGGACGCTCATGTGACAAATCTGCCGTATGTAGATAAGCAATAAGTCAATGGCCCCGGGAATGACCTCTGACTCAAGTCAACGGGGCTCATTTTGCTTTCTTTGGAGCTTTCTCACGGGGCTGACTTTACTTCGTCTCATTTCGTATAAAGCAGCTGCTAGATTGCATAGTGATGATAAAATTAATCAATTCAACATCAGCAGCTGTCGCTTTGCGCGATGAGGGGTTCCGAGACGTATGAACGAGTCTGATACACGGCTTAAGCTCATCGATCCTGCGATTATGAAGTCGTGGGATCGCAACACCCAAGTCTTCACTGAGTATTTCTTTACCAGTGGCGAGATTGTCGTGCGCGGAAGCATGGTCTCCCGCAAAGACAAAAAGAAGGCGGACTACCTTCTTATGTACGCTCCCGGTATCCCAATCGCAATCGTCGAAGCCAAGGATACGGACCACACCGTTGATGCCGGTCTCCAACAGGGGATGGGATATGCCCAGCTGCTCGATATTCCGTTTGCGTACAGCTCAAACGGAAAGGGTTTTGTTGAACACGATTTTCTTACCGGGAAAGAGCGCACTTTTGCCATGGACGAGTTCCCCACTCCGGCGGAACTCTGGACACGGTACTCAAAAGCTAAGGGGCTTGAGCATCCGTATAGCCAGGAGATTGTGACCGCTCCGTATTACCAGGAGCACGGCGGCAATCATCCTCGCTACTATCAGTGCATCGCCATTAATCGTACGCTTGAAGCTATTGCGCGAGGCAAGAATCGCATCTTGCTTGTTATGGCGACGGGAACGGGAAAGACTTTTACGGCCTTTCAAATCGTTCATCGCTTGCGACAGACTACCGAGGTTCGTGAGGTTCTCTATCTGGCGGACCGCAATATTCTTGTCGATCAGACCATAGACGGCGATTTCAAGCCTCTCAAGAGGGTTACAACCAAGGTCGTAGGTCGAAAGCTCGATTCTGCTTACGAGGTCTATTTCTCGCTCTACCAACAGCTTGTTGGTGAAAACGGTGAGGAAATATTCCGCGAGTTCGACGCGGAATTCTTCGACTTGATTATCGTCGACGAGTGCCATCGCGGAAGCGCCGCGGCGGACTCTGCATGGCGTAAGGTACTCGAGTATTTCAATTGCGCAATTCAAATCGGAATGACGGCCACGCCAAAAGAGACTGAAGAGGTTTCAAACATTACCTACTTCGGCGAACCTGTCTATACCTACTCCCTTAAACAGGGTATCGAGGATGGCTTTCTTGCCCCGTATAAAGTTATTCGCCCTAAGCTGAACGTCGACATTTACGGATACCGTACTGAGGAAGGCACCGTAGATGATCGCGGTGAAGCTCTGCCCAAACGTGTTTTCGAGAAGCAGGACTTCGACAGCGAGATCGTCATCAAAGAGCGCTACGAGGAAGTTGCCAAGCGGATAACTCAATTTCTAAAGGAGACGGATCGTTACTCCAAGACCATAGTCTTTTGCGTTGACATCGAGCATGCCGAAAACATGCGACGTGCCCTTGTAAACGAGAACGCCGATATCGTAAGAGATCACCCCACCTATATCATGAAGATTACGGGCGACGACAGGGAAGGTAAGGCTCAGTTAGATAACTTCATCGACCCCGACGAGAAATACCCGACCATCGTTACGACTTCGAAGCTTCTCACCACTGGCGTTAATTGCAAGACGTGTAAGGTGGTCGTGCTCGACAACAAGTTCGGTGAGCACGGAATGACGGAGTTCAAGCAGATTATCGGCCGCGGAACCCGTATCTGTGAGGACTACGACAAACTCTATTTCACTATCCTCGATTTTCGTGACGCATCGCGTTTGTTCGCAGATCCCGAGTTCGATGGTGAGCCTGTTGTTGTGTTTGAGCCTAAACCGGGTGACCCCATTGCAGACCCGGGTCCCGGCGGCAATGGCGGCAGACCCGTCCCGCCTCCGCCTCCGATCGTAGACCCACCCGTATTGCCGCCGGACGATTCGTCCTCCCATGTGAAATATCACGTTCATGGGGCCGACGTCTATGTAGTGTCGGAGATGGTGCAGTATTACTCCTCCGATGGCCTTCTTGTAACTGAGAGCCTTAAGGACTATACGCGAAAAAACATCCTTGGCGAATACGACACTCTTGACCACTTCCTAGCGGCGTGGAGCTCCGAACATAAGAAGCAGGCGATTATCGATGAGCTGCGCGCTCATGGCGTATTTCTAGATGAGCTGCGGCGCGAGACTGGCCAGGAGCAAATGAGCGACTTTGACCTCATCTGCCATATTGCTTACGACCAGAGGCCTCTTACGCGCAGCGAGAGGGCCAATAGTGTCAAGAAAAAGGGCGTGCTCTATGAGTATGCCGGCGTCGCGCGTGAGGTCCTTGAAGCGCTTCTCGACAAATATGCGACGTCGAACCTCGTAGACTTGGACGATACCCATGTCCTCGACCTCGAGGAATTCCGTCGGTTTGGCAGCCCTATGAAGATCGTCGCCGCATTCGGCGGCAAACAGCAGTACATTCAGGCAGCCCAGATGCTCGAGGACGAGCTCTACATCGCATAGAGAAAGGTAACGATAGCAAATGGCACTGGGATCTCTTGTAAAGACCCTGCAGAACATCATGCGTAAAGACGCCGGCATCAATGGCGATGCACAGCGCATCGAGCAAATGACCTGGCTTTTCTTCCTCAAGATTTACGATGCTAAGGAGCAGGAGTGGGAGTTTCACGATGACTCCTATCAATCCATCATCCCCGAGCGTCTGCGCTGGCACAGCTGGGCGCATGATGCGAAGGACGGCAAGGCGCTTACCGGCGATGAACTCCTCGATTTTGTAAACAACGATCTCTTCAAGACTCTCGAGAGCTTAGAGCTTGCACCTGAGGCACCCCTGTGTCACGTCGTCGTTAAGGCAGCCTTTACTGACGCTAACAACTACATGAAAGATGGCATCCTGCTTCGTCAGGTCGTCAATGAGATTGACGAGGCGGTTGACTTTACCGAGTACAAAGAGCGCCACGCTTTCGGCGAAATTTACGAGACCATCCTTAAAGACTTGCAGTCCGCGGGCAATGCCGGTGAGTTTTACACGCCCCGAGCGGTGACCGACTTTATGGCCCGAGCACTTGCGCCCAAGCTCGGTGAGACCGTGGCTGACTTTGCTTGCGGCACAGGCGGCTTTTTGACGAGCGCCCTCAACATCCTCCGCGACCAGATAGAGACTCCGGCTGATCGCGTGACCTACACGAGCTCGGTTTATGGCATCGAGAAGAAACAACTGCCCTATCTGTTGTGCATAACCAACATGCTGCTACACGACATCGACAACCCCAAGGTCTTTCACGATAACTCGCTTGAAAAAGATGTTCGCGAATGGAAGCACAAGCCTGATGGCCAGTTTGATGTCGTACTCATGAATCCCCCCTATGGAGGATCTGAAAGCGCGTCAGTGCAAAACAACTTCCCTGTTGCGCTCCGTAGCTCCGAAACTGCGGATCTATTCCTTGGACTCATCCTTTATCGTCTTAAGCGAGGCGGCCGAGCTGCTGTCATCATTCCGGATGGCTTTCTCTTTGGCCAGGATAGCGCGAAGACGGAGATCAAGCGTCGCCTGCTTGAGGACATGAACCTGCATACTGTTTTGCGCCTTCCGCAGAGCGTTTTCGCTCCCTACACGAGCATCACTACCAACGTTCTGTTCTTCGATAATTCCGGGGCTTCTGAGGGCGTCTGGTTCTATCGCATGGATATGCCCGAGGGATATAAGCACTTTTCTAAGACTAAGCCCATTAGGCTCGAACATTTTGCACCTGTAAAGGAATGGTGGGAGAACCGTCGAGATATCGAGGAAGACGGTAATCCCAAGTCAAAGTTCTATACAGTCGACGAGTTGCGAGACGGCGGCTTCAATCTTGATTTGTGCGGCTATCCGCACGAGGAAGAAGAGATTTTGCCGCCCGACGAGCTGATTAGGAGCTACAAAGAAGAGCGCGCTAAGCTCGATGCCGAGATTGACCAGAAGTTGGCTCGAATTTGCGAGATTCTTGGGATTGAGGCGTAGATGAAGGCAAAAGACCTGAAGAACTCAATTCTGCAAATGGCGGTCGAGGGCAAGCTTGTGCCACAGGATCCGAACGACGAGCCTGCCAGCGTCCTTCTCGAACGCATCCGTGGAGAGAAGCATAAGCTTATCGCTGAGGGTAAGGCCAAGTTCCCCAAAGGCGGGGAGAGCATTATCTATATCGGTTCCGATGGCTCCCCCTATGAGAAGAGGGTGGACGCCAGGGGCCGCGTGACTAGCGATAAGTGCATCGCGAGCGAAGTGCCGTTTGAGGAACTGCCCGAGGGGTGGTGCTGGTCGAGGCTGTCGAACGTCGCCTCTATCCAGCTGGGCAAGATGCTTGACAAACAGAAAAACCAAGGTGATCCCGCGCCATACCTTGGAAATGCCAATGTTCAATGGGGCAAATTTGACCTCGCCAATGTGAAGACCATGCCCATGGGCGAAACTGATCGTGCTAAGTATGCGCTCTCTGATGGTGACCTAATCGTCTGCGAAGGCGGCGTACCAGGGAGATGCGCAATCTGGGCATCGAACGAGACGATGCATTATCAAAAGGCACTTCATAGAATTCGCTGCAGCAAAAGGCTGCTGCTCAATACTTACTGTGAGCTGTATATTTGCTTTATAGTGCAATCGCATGTATGGGATAGTTGCTTTACCGGAACCACAATCAAACACCTT
>CALHWR010000210.1 GCA_938036665.1 uncultured Collinsella sp.
GGTTAGGCCGAACTTTTTGATGCTCGGGAAAGTGTAGAAGGCGCCGGCTGGTTCCACTACGTCGAGATCCATGGCGTCTAAGGCTGCGAGTACGCGTTCGCGGCGGGCTCGGTAGACTTTGAGCATGGGGGTTGGGTCGACGGTCAGGGCTCGGGCTGCGGCGTCCATTTCGAAGGAGACAGCACTCGATACTAAGTATTGGTGAGCCTTTGCGATCTCGGCGATGGCGGGGGCTGCGGCCGCGAGCCAGCCCAGGCGCCAACCGGTCATGGCCCAGGGCTTGGAGAAGCTCTCGATGACGACCGTCTGCTCACGCAGCTCCGGGTGGCGCTGGGCAAAGCGCTCGTAGCCATCCACATAAACCAGGCGGTTGTATACGTCGTCGCAGACCACGTAGATGCCCGCCTGTTCTGCCACGTGCGCCACGGCGTCGAGCGATGCCGCGTTGAGAATGCAGCCCGTGGGATTGTTGGGCGAGCAGATAACGACGGCCTTGGTCGCCGGGGTCACACAGGCGCGAAGCGCATCCTCGTCAATCTGAAATTGCGCAGGCTCCGTATCCAAAAAGACCGCTTTGGCGTGATTGGCCACGACGATGCTCTCGTAAAGGCCAAAGGCCGGCGTGGGGATAATGACCTCGTCGCCGGGGTTGAGCATAGCCATGAATGTTGCCGACAGGGCCTCGGTCGCGCCGTCGGTCAGGATGACCTCGTCGGCCGAAAACATAAGGCCCGCGTCCCCCATGTAGGCAGATAACGCCTCGCGCAGGGCGGGGCGACCGTTATTGGGCGGATAGTGCGTGTCACCGCGGTCCAGTGCGGCGGTCACCTCGGCACTAATCACATCGGGCGTGGGAAAATCGGGCTCGCCAAGCGCAAGCGCGATGCATCCCGGGTGCTGAGCGGCGAGTGCGTTAATCCGACGGATGCCGGAGGGCTTGAGCGTGGCAAGCGAGGTATTCATGGGCAGACGCATGGCGTTCCTTTCGTAAGGGTTGCACTAGGATAGCGCGCCCAGCGCCTCCAGACGGTGTAACCTAAACGGAAACGAGCCGGAAAGGAGATGGCATGGAGACGACCGCGCGCGGCGATGTACCAAAAACGCTGCAAACCATTGCGTATATCAGCATTCCCAATAGCGCCGATCTTGAGTTTTTGCTTTGGGACCTGCAGGATGCCATCGCCGCCTATGCACAGCTTTCCGGCACTACACTCCCCCTCCCAGTCGACTTGAAGGCAAATGACGCCGGCAGCGTTGCCAATGGCATCGTGCTGGCCATTGAAGATGTGGCTGACGATGAGACGTTGACAGCTATCGAGCAGACGCTTGAGCGCTTTGGCGGTACGGGAACGCGCGTCTATGCCGCGATTCGAGCCGCACAAGAGGGCACTGAGCAGGCGCGTGGGGCCGCCGTTCGCCTGCACAAGGCATGTGAGCGCCATGACCAATTGTGGTGTGGCGGCGTTGCCATCTGCGCCGGCAGCGGCATTGCGGCGCTTCGTCGCTCCCCGCGCATGGGACTCTTGCGGCGACCGTTTTCGGAAGCGATGGATAAGCTTGTGGGCGCTGTGCGCATGGGCTGCTCAGTTGAGCACGCCCAGCTGCTCGGCGGCGGCGATGCCGGTAGCGTCAACGCCGACGGCATGGTGCGTGTCGAGCCCGCGCTGCCCGCGCCGATCTGGCACGCCATCATCAAACGCCTCGGCGCCCATGCTCAATCAAATATCTAAATTAGAGAGCAGCCCAGTCAACTGCCTCGCGCCAGCGCTCGACAAGGCGCTCAAGACGCCAAGCCGCATTGGCAGGACTTGTCGAGGGCAGGACGATGGCGGGCAGCCCGGTGCGTTCTTGTAGATAGCGCTTGTAGAGCCGGCCAGCCGTACCACCGTTGCATATCACCTGCTCAATGGGAGCTGCATCGGTAATGCGCCCGATATGTGCCGGTACAACGTTGCGAATGCTCGCGTCACTCGAGCCCTTAATGTCACAACTCTCGATCACATCCCACAGGGCTACGCCGCCGTTAAGCAGCATGGATCGCTTGGCGGCAATGGAGACATCGAGCGTCGCGGGCTCACCGTTTGCCAAAGGATCACCCTCGTTGGGCGGCACAGGCACACCGAGACACGCCGCCGTGACCCGCCAAAAGCGGTTCTGCGGATTGCCATAGTAGAAGGCATTGGCACGCGAGAGCACCGAGGGAAACGACCCCAGCATCAAAACGCGCGAGCGCTCGTCAAACACGGGTTCAAACCCATGCTCAATATGTTGATAGCCCTCGTCGGACGCAGCCATGGCCTAGGCCCTCAACAGATAGCGCACCTCGTAGGGCGCAAGCTCAAGGGAGCCAGCCAGCTCGACCGTGGGCACGCCATCGGCAAGCAGGTCGACAAAGGACCCGTTGAGCTCGCCGGCGCCAAAGGTGTAAGGCTCGCCCACGGCGTTCACCGCCACGAGCACCGTCGCGCCGTCACAGGCGCGCTCGAACAGCAGCTGCTTGTTCTGGATCACCACGTTGCGATAGGCACCGTAGTTGAGAGCACGGGCCGCCGCGTCGTCGGCCGAGCGAAGGTGCGCAAGCTGCGTGATGAACGCCGTCAGCTCGTTGGGCGCAGGCTCATCGAGCGCAGGTCGCAGCGCCCAGTCGCCATCGGGGCCGCCCTTTTCGCCGGCAATTCCCCACTCGCTGCCATAGTAGACACACGGAATGCCCGGCATGCCAAAGGGCATGCCATAGGCGGGACGCAGGCACGACTTGTCGGTGAGGATGCTCGCCAGGCGCGGCACGTCGTGGTTGTCGACAAACGACAGCAGGTGTTTGCCGCGGTAGATGCACCACGGATCGCCGCCAAACTGGCGATGCAGCGAATGGGCAATCTCGAACATGTTGACCGAGTTAAAGCTGGAGTACAGGCCCTTGTAGCACTCGTAGTTGGTGCAGGAGTCAAGCATCTCGTCGTTGACGATCTGGTTGTAGTCGCCGTGGAGCGTCTCGCCGATCAGCACAAAATCGGGCTTGAGCTCGCGGGTAAAGGTATGCAGACGACGCATGAAGTCGCGGTCGAGCATATAGGCAACGTCCAGGCGCAGGCCGTCGACGCCAAACACGTCAGCCCAACGGCGCACGGACTCGAGCAGGTAATCGACCACAGCGGGATTTTGCAGGTTGAGCTTCACAAGTTCAAAATGGCCTTCCCAGCCCTCGTACCAAAAGCCGTCGCCGTAGCACGAGTCACCGTCAAAGCTGATGTGGAACCAGTCCTTGTAGGGCGAGTCCCACTTGCGCTCCTGAACATCGCGGAAGGCCCAAAAGCCGCGACCGACATGGTTGAAGACGGCATCAAGCACCACACGGATGCCATGGGCATGCAGTGTCTCGCACACGGCGGCAAAGTCGGCATCCCCACCCAGGCGACGGTCGATATGGCGCAGGCTGCGCGTGTCGTAACCGTGGCTGTCGGATTCGAGCGGCGGGTTGATGAGCACAGCGCCAACGCCGAGTTCCTGCAGGTAGTCGGCCCATTGGGCGATTTTCATAATGGGAGCATCGGGGTTAGGCGCGGCGTTGGCAGCCTGGGCGAGTTCATCCTCGGCAACGGGCGCGGCGTTTTCGCGCGGAGCTCCGCAAAAGCCCAGCGGATAGATCTGATAGAACGTCGTCTCGTATGCCCACATAGCAACCTCCCGGTAAGCTCAACACAACGATATCCATTGTATGCCCGGCTTGTATCCTCTCCCCCAAAATAAGTTGCGGTGAAATAATTCCTGCTTGGGCCTTCAGAGGCCTTAAACAGGAGCTATTCCACCGCAGCTGATGAGGGGACGTGATTAGGCGACGGGCTTTGCGCGGCGTATGGCTGGGAACAGTACGGTGATGGCAAGGATGACGCCCACGACGGTAATCGCCCCGCCCGCAAAGCCAATCCAAGCGATACCGGGACCCGAAACCACGGCGCCGCCGATTGCGGTGCCCGTGCCGATACCGAGGTTAAACAGGCCCGAGAAGATCGACATGGCGACGGCCGACGAATCCGCCGGCGTGTACTTGATGAGCTCGGCCTGGAACGCAACGTTAAAGGCCGTGGAGCAGCAGCCCCATAGCGCGCAGACGGCAAGCACTGCTACGAGCGACGATGCGACCGGACCCACGAGCAGCAGAGCCACCGGCACGCCGGAGAGCGTGATAGCCAAGAACGGGAAGCGATGCCCATCGAACAGGCGGCCAAACAGCCAGCTTCCGAGCAGACCAGAGCAGCCAAACGCCGTCAGCGTCATGGTAATAGCGCTTGCGTCGACGTGCGCGACCTGCGCCAGGAACGGCTCGATATAGCTGTAACCCGCATAATAGCCGGTCGCCATAAAGACCGTGACCGCGTAGAGCGCAATCAGGAACGAGTTCTTGAGCAGCTCGGGCAGCTGTTTGACGGTAAAGCGCTCGCCCGCCGGCATGGCCGGGAACACCGCGGCCTGGTAGACAACCGCGACAGCCGAGAGGGCCCCGACCGCGGCGAATGTCATGCGCCAGCCCACGGCCAGTCCGATGGCGCGGCCGATCGGCAGGCCAAAGATCTGCGCGATGGACGAGCCCGTGGCGATCATGCTAATGGCGAGCGCCCCGTGGCGACTGTCGACCAGGCGCGAGGCCATAATCGAGGCGACCGACCAGAACACGGCATGTGCGCAAGCGACCACCAGGCGCGCACAGACCAGGATGGGATATGTCGGTGCCACAGCGGACAGGAACTGACCCAGAGAAAACACGGCGAGCACGCCGAGCAGCATACGCTTGAACTCAAAGCGCGAGGCAAACACCATGAGTGGCAGCGACAGCAGCATGACGCCCCAAGCATAGACCGAGATCATGATGCCTGCCTGGGCCTCGGTGAGCGAGAACGACGCGGCGATATCAGTCAGAAGGCCGATGGGCATGAACTCCGACGTGTTGAACACGAACGCACAGCAGGCGAGCCCGATAAGCGGGAGCCACTGCTTGAGCGAGATGCCATCTTGTCTTGCCTGAGTCATGTAGGAACCCTCTCCGATTGTCTTGAGCGATGGGCGATTATATAGCAACGGCCCCGCATCCGTCAGCAACAGATGCGGGGCCGTAATCAACTCAATACACAGAGGTTGCGCCATCAATAAATAACTAAGCCAGCCCCAGCAATATGCCCGCCGAATGCACGACAAACGCCACAATCCAGGCGACCGTCACTTGAAACGCGAACACGGCCACGGCATAGCGCGCGCCCAGTTCACTCTTGACGGCGCCGATTGCCGCTACGCAGGGCGGGTACAGCAGCGTAAAGACCAGGAACACGTAAGCGGTAAACGGCGAAAACATGCTCGACAGTGCCGCGGGCGACGTTGCACCCAAAAGCACGGTGAGGGTCGAAATGACGCTCTCCTTGGCGATAAGTCCGGTGACGAGCGCCGTGGATGCACGCCAATCGCCAAAGCCGAGCGGCGCCAGCGCCGGCGCGATAATGCTACCCAAACCGGCAAGCAGACTCTGCGACTGATCGGCGACCACATTAAAGCGGATATCGAACGTCTGGAGGAACCAGATGGCCACGGTAGCGGCAAAGATAATGGTAAAGGCCTTGGTAATAAAGTCCTTGGCCTTATCCCATGCCAGCATCACCGTCGTCTTGACGCTCGGCAGGCGGTAATTGGGAAGCTCCATGATAAACGGCACCGGGTCGCCCTTAAATGCCGTGCGGTTGAGCACCAAAGCCGCGATACAGCCAACCGCAATGCCGATCAGATAGAGCGAGACCATGGCGGGAACTGTCGCCTGCGGGAAAAACGCCCCGCACAGCAGACCGTAGACCGGCAACTTGGCCGAACAGCTCATGAACGGCGTGAGCATGACCGTCATCTTGCGGTCGTGCTCGGATGGGAGCGTACGGGTTGACATGATTGCCGGCACGGTGCAGCCAAAACCGACGAGCATGGGCACAAAGCTGCGGCCCGACAGGCCAAAGCGACGCAGCACCTTATCCATGACAAAGGCCACGCGCGCCATGTATCCGGAGTCTTCCAGAATGGAGAGGAACAAGAAGAGCACGACGATAATCGGCAGGAAGGTCAGCACGCTGCCCACGCCCGTAAGCACGCCGTCGACAGCCAGAGAGCGCACCACATCGTTGGTTCCGAACGCCTTGAGGCCCGCATCGGCCGAGGCGATGATGACCGCGATGCCGTCCTCCATGAGTCCCTGCAGCGCCGCACCGATCACGCCAAACGTCAGCCAAAAGACGAGGCCCATGATCACCAGAAACGCCGGAATGGCCGTGTAGCGACCCGTCAGGATGCGGTCGATCTTGACGGAGCGCACGTGCTCGCGGCTCTCGTGCGGCTTGACGACGCAACGCCCGCACACGTCGCCGATAAAGCTAAAGCGCATATCGGCCAGCGCGGACAGGCGGTCGGTGCCGGCCTCGCCCTCCATCTGGGTAATGATGTGCTCGATAGCGTCGAGCTCGTTGCGATCCAGGTGAAGCGCCTCGGTCACCAGCTCGTCGCCCTCAACCAGCTTGGTCGCTGCAAAGCGCACCGGGATGTGCGCCGTCACGGCATGGTCCTCGATAAGGTTGGCAATGCCGTGGATGCAGCGATGCAGTGCACCACCGTCCGAGCCATCGGGCGCGCAGAAGTCCAGGCGACCGGGGCGCTCGCGGAACCGCGCCACGTGCAAGGCATGATCCACCAGCTCGCCGATACCCTCGTTGCGGGCAGCGCTAATGGGGACAACAGGCACGCCCAACAGGCTCTCGAGCAGGTTGACGTCCACGGCGCCGCCGTTGGCCGTCACCTCGTCCATCATGTTGAGCGCGATGACCATGGGGCAGTCGAGCTCCATAAGCTGCAGCGTCAGGTACAGGTTGCGCTCGATATTGGTGGCGTCGATGATATCGATGATGGCATCGGGATGCTCGTCAAGGATAAACTGGCGGCTCACAATCTCCTCGCCCGTGTACGGCGACAGGGAGTAAATGCCGGGCAGGTCGGTAACGCTCGCCTCGGGGTGGTTACGGATAGTGCCGTCCTTGCGGTCGACCGTCACGCCGGGAAAGTTACCGACGTGCTGGTTGGAGCCCGTAAGCTGGTTGAACAGCGTGGTCTTACCGCAGTTTTGGTTGCCGGCGAGGGCAAAGTGCAGCGGTGCGCCCTCGGGCACGGCCGTCTTGGCAGCACGAGGCGAATACGTCCCCTCGCCCAGGGCCGGGTGATCTGTCGTGCCGATTGCGGCGTTAACGCGCGGGCCGGTATCGGTGTCGTGCACATCCACGAGCTCAATGCGGGCGGCATCGTCCTTGCGCAGTGTCAACTCGTAGCCACGCAGACGGATCTCGAGCGGATCTCCCATAGGGGCGTATTTCATCATGGTGACTTCGGTGCCCGGCGTGAGTCCCATGTCCAAAATATGCTGTCGGAGCGCCTGATCATCGGATGTCACCGATGCGACAACGGCGTCCTTTCCAATCTCGAGTGTATCGAGCTTCACGCGCTCATCCTTTCGTTAGACGCGGTTAACCGTTTACCGGGGCTAACCAACTCGTAACGACAAATGATAGCGCTCTGAACTATTTTATAAAGTCAAATACCGATGTTTACCTGCGCAAACTTTATGCGATGCGCCCCGAAAGCTCTTTGCGCATACCGCTCAGCGAGATCGAAACGGAACCCGACCGCGCGGTGGCAGTGAGTCGATCACCCTCGACTGACCCCGTGCATGTAAAGGGTGCCTTGCCCATCAAGACGTGGGAGATAGTACCCGAGAGTTCAAAGAAATCGCCCTCAGCGCGGGCACTCGAGAGAGCGATATTGAGACCCCTGACGTTTAGTACTGCCCTGAGCACGCCGTTCACCCCATGTGAAAACGTCACCTCGCCGCGCTTGCTCCCCACCGGCGTCTGGGCCAAAACCACATACGTACCCTCAAGCATGGCTCCTCCTCTAAGCAGACTTTTTGAAACGGGCAAGTAGTCTACTTTTACATATGGCGTTCCAGGAAGCGGAAGGCCAGGCGGATCCAGGGACGGACGGAAACCTGCTTGTCCTCGTTGTCGACCGCGGTATTGGCGTTGCCGAGCGAAAGGCCGTGGCCACCCTGGTCAAAGACGTGCATCTCGCATGCAACACCCTCCTCGGCCATGCGCTGCGCAAACGGGTAGACCTGCGCGACCGGCGCCGTCTTGTCGTCCGAAACGCCCCACACAAAGGTCGGGGGCATCTGGCGCGAAACGTGCGTGGTAGGGCAAATGTCGGCCAGGTGCTCATCGGTCGCCTCGCCGCCCGTCACCATCGACAGATAGTCGTTGAGCAAATCGCGCCCCGTCTTGCCACCCGTCTTGGGCACGCGCAGGTCGATGCGCGGGTCGCGCGTCTGCATATCGCGCACATAGGCAAGGTCGAGCAACGGATAGCCCAGCACCACGGCGTCGGGACGAATATCCTCCGGACGAGCCCCGGCAAGGCCCGCGAAAGGTCCGGTCTTCCACTGCGTTGCCAACGAGGCGCAGATCATGCCGCCCGCCGAGAAACCCACGATGCACACGCGCTTGGGATCGACATGCCACTCGTCGGCGTTGGCGCGCACGGTAGCGACCATCTTGGCGAGGTCCGCCTGCGGGTGCGGAAAGCTCACGTCGCCCGTGGCGCTCGTCACATAGTTGAGCACAAAGGCCTGGTAGCCGCGGTCCAAAAACGCAAACGCCACCGGGTCCTGCTCGTGCGGAGCGATATGCGTAAACCCGCCTCCGCCGCAGATGATCACCGCGGGGCGGCGGCCATTGGGCTTGTCGGGCAGCGGCTCGGCACCCAGATACGTAAACGTCGCCGGATAATCCTCGGTCGGCTCCTCGCCCCACAGCGCATGGTTCTCAATAATCATAGGTGCTCCCTCCGTGCGATTCGTGCGCACTCGTTTTTCGCACCTTAGCGTACCCCACTTGAGCCCGCGGCGCAGAAACACCCCCGCAATAAGTTGGCCTTCAACTGATATATCACAAAATCGCTGTTCAGAGGTATCGTTGGACAGCGTAAAATAGGAGCGCTGACCGTGCTGGGAAACACGTACGAAACGTTTCCGGCAAACCACACGCGTGCAACATGCGCGCCTGATACGTTGGAGGCATCTATGGGTCTGCTCGATTCGCTCAAGTCCACGTTCACTTCGTCGGGCGAGGCGTCCGTTCCGCCCGCAGCAAGCTTCGCCACCCGCGAAGGCGTCATCTACGCTCCTGTCAACGGCGTGCTCGTCAATCTGGGTGAGGTTCCCGACGAGACCATCGCCTCGGGCATGCTCGGCCAGGGCTACGGCATCGAGCCCATTACCGGCACCATTTACGCCCCCGCTAACGGCCGTATCGGCGCCACCACCGTCACCAACCACTCCATCGGCATGATCACCGAGGACGGTCTTCGCGTGTTCATCCATGTTGGCCTGGGCACCGTGGAAATGAACGGCAAGGGTTTTGCCCGCTTTGTCGAGATGGGTGACACGGTCAAGGCCGGCCAGCCGCTCATCAGCTTCGATCGCGAGGCCATCAAGGCCGCCGGCCACGAGGACATCGTGACCGTCATCATCTCCGAGCTCGATCGTCTTAAGAGCATCGACCATGTCGGCGAGTCCGGAACGCTTATCGGCGGCAACCCGCTCGTCAAGCTGGGCGACCCGCTGCTGGTAGCCAAGACCAAGTAGCCAGGCCCCGCGCCACACAGCCAAAAGGCAACACGAAAAGCGCCCACGAGCATTTGCCGTGGGCGCTTTTCGTTTGAAAAACCATCCCGCCAATGCCTTATCTGTATAGCCCAAATGAGCCGAGCTGCTAGAATATCGAACTGTATGGATAACTATCATTCAACCGTTATGGGAGGATACGTGAACCGCACCAAAATCGCGCAGCTTTACGCCGATGCCGAGTCGCTTGGCGGCCAGACCGTCACCGTCGCCGGCTGGGTCAAGTCCATCCGCGACATGAAGAACTTTGGCTTTGTTACGCTCAACGACGGCAGCTGCTTCCGCGACCTGCAGGTCGTCATGAACCGCGAGGCACTCGACAACTACGACGAGATCGCCCATCAAAACGTCTCGGCCGCACTCATTTGCACCGGCACCGTCAAGCTGACCCCCGATGCGCCCCAGCCCTTCGAGCTTTCTGCCACCTCCATCGAGGTCGAGGGCGTCAGCGCCCCGGATTACCCGCTGCAGAAGAAGCGCGCAACCGTCGAGTTCCTGCGCACCCAGCAGCACCTGCGCCCGCGCACCAACCTGTTCCGCGCCGTGTTCCGCATCCGTTCTGTCGCGGCTGCCGCCATCCACCGCTTCTTCCAGGAGCAGGGCTTTGTCTACGTCAACACCCCCATCATCACCACGAGTGACTGCGAGGGCGCCGGCGAGATGTTCCGCGTGACCACGCTCGACCCCAAAAATCCGCCCCTCACCGAGTCCGGCGAGGTCGACTGGAGCCAGGACTTCTTTGGCAAGCACGCGAGCCTTACCGTGTCCGGCCAGCTCAATGCCGAGAACTTTGCCATGGCCTTTGGCGACGTGTACACCTTTGGCCCCACCTTCCGCGCCGAAAATTCCAACACCACGCGCCACGCCGCCGAGTTTTGGATGATCGAGCCCGAGATGGCCTTTGCCGACCTGAACGACTACATGGATAACGCCGAGGCCATGCTCAAGTACGTCCTTAAGGACGTTATGGCCACCTGCCCCGACGAGCTCAATATGCTCAACAAGTTTGTGGACAAGGGCCTGATCGAGCGCCTGGACCATGTGGCAAACTCCGACTTTGCCCGCGTTACCTACACCGAGGCTGTCGAAATCCTGGAGCAGGCAGTCGCTGCTGGCCACCAGTTTGATTACCCCGTCAGCTGGGGCATCGACCTGCAGACCGAGCACGAGCGTTTCCTGACCGAGGAGCACTTTAAGCGACCGACCTTCGTAACCGACTACCCGGCCGAGATCAAGGCGTTCTACATGCGCATGAACGAGGACGGCAAGACCGTCGCCGCCGCCGACTGCCTGGTTCCCGGTATCGGCGAGATTATCGGCGGCTCCCAGCGCGAGGAGCGCCTGGATCTGCTCGAGGCCCGCATCAAGGATCTGGGCATGAATCCCGAGCAGTACAAGTACTACCTTGACCTGCGCCGCTACGGTTCCTGCAAGCACGCCGGCTACGGCTTGGGCTTCGAGCGCCTGGTCATGTATCTGACCGGCGTGGGCAACATCCGCGACGTCCTGCCGCACCCGCGCACCGTGGGCAACGCCGACTTCTAATCGTCGGACGCTAGCTCGCGTCGCCACACGCCAACGCTCATCGCACAAGCGTCTCTCGACATCGGTCGAGAGACGCTTTTTTCAACAGCATCCGTCAAGCTTTTGGCAAGTTTTTGGTCAGTTGAGCAGGGCTGTTGAAAACTCGAACCGCCGTTTGCCGACGGCTACCGACCGCCCAGAGCGCTCTGCGCCTCTGGGAAAACCCCGCGTCCTAGGCTCCATGCCGTCGCTACCCAAAACGGAAAGGACGTGGGCACCATGACCGAAGCCGCTGTTGAAACCTACGACACCACGACGAGAGGCGCCGCCTCGATGGCAGCCTATCGCGCCGTTCGTATCTTGCAACTATTAAGCGAAAACACTGGCGAGGACAAGGCCATGCTTTCCGATGAGTTGATCCGGCGCCTCGCCCATCCCGACGACCCCGCCCGCATGCCCATCTCGGCGGCGCGGCGCAGCATCTACACCGCCATCTCCGCACTTCGCCATGCCGGATATGAGATTGAATACAAGCGCGGCGTGGGGTATCGGCTCTTGAGCCGTCCGCTCACCGACGAAGAGATCATCCGGCTCCACGGTATGGTCATGCGCAACCGCTCTACGCCCATCGCCATTCGAAAAAGCATGGCGCAGCACCTGGTCGCCATGGCGAGCGCCGACGTTCGCGGTTATCTCGATGCGCCCGAGCCTGCTCCAAGTGCCGGCAGCAAATCCACCAAGGCCACGCGCACGCCCGTCAAGCGCATCGACGCCTGCGAGCTCATCGAGCAAGCTATCGACCACGGAACCACGGTGAGCTTTGATATTTCAAGCGTCACGGGCTGCGGCGAAACCGAAGTAGCGCGGATGACAATCCGCCCCTTTGCCATCAAGCAACGAGATGGCATCTCGTATTTGCTGGGAACGGTCTATGACGCCCGAGGCACCGACGACACGCTGCGTACCGTAGAGATTGGCCGCATGAGAAACGTCACCACACGTCTCCTCGACGGCAAGAAGCTCTTCGCCGCCCTCGACGAGGACGACACCTCGTCCGCTGCATAAGACCCTCCACCGCACATCGACCACTCGTGCCGCCCATCCGGTTCTGTATTAAAAAACCCGCTAGGTTATTGTAAAAATGGACATCGGCGCTACTATAGAGCCACTTGTACTTTGTTTGAGCGCAGTGTTTCCAGCCATTTCTATACTGGGGGTAACGATATGAAGGACATCACCATCAGCCGCAGGAGCCTTCTGGTCTCTGCCGGCCTGCTCGCGCTCGCTCCGCTCGCCGGATGCGGCGGCAACTCTGGTTCCGGCTCTGCTGCCGCCGGTTCCGACTACACCGTCGGCATTCTGCAGCTCACCGAGCACTCCGCACTCGACGCCGCCAACGACGGCTTTGTCAAGGCCATCAAGAAGAGCGGCCTTAAGGTCAAGATCGATCAGAAGAACGCCCAGAACGACCAGTCCACGTGTAAGTCCATCGCCGACAAGTTCGTAGGCGATGGCGTCGATCTGATCTATGCCATCGCCACGCCCGCCGCGCAGGCCGCCGCTGGCGCCACCGCCGATATCCCCATCGTGGGCTGCGCCATCACCGACTACGCCGCCTCGGGCCTGGTCCAGGACAACGAAAAGCCCGGCACCAACGTCACCGGCGCCTCCGACCTCACCCCGGTCGCCGAGCAGCTCGAGATGATGCAGAAGGTCCTGCCCGACGTTAAGAAGGTCGGCTTACTCTACTGCACCGCCGAGTCCAACTCCGACGTCCAGATCAAGGCTGCCAAGAAGGAGCTCGACAAGCTGGGCCTGGAGTACACCGATTACACCGTCTCGAGCTCCAATGAAATCCAGTCCGTCGTCGAGTCCTCCGTGGGCAAGGTCGACGCGCTCTACTCCCCCACTGACAACACCATCGCCGCGGGCGCTTCGCAGGTCGGTCAGATCTGCAAGGAGAACAAGCTTCCCTTCGTGACCGGCGAGGAGGGTATGTGCATGGCCGGCGGCCTGTTCACCCTCTCTATCAACTATGAGGACCTGGGCTACGCCGCGGGCGAGATGGCCGTTAAGATCCTGAAGGGCGAGGCCAAGCCTGAGGATATGCCGATCAAGCACCTCTCGAGCAAGAACCTGGTCGTCGTCAAGAATGACGAGATGGCCGAGGCTTTGGGCATCGACCTCTCCGCTCTGGACGAGTAGCAGTATGCGCGGCGATGTGCCTAGGGCCCATACTCGCGCCGTTGCCGTGTTATTCAATATCTGAGCCACAGGGGCGAACGCCAAAGACCGGCGTTCGCCCTGCTTGTTTCGGATGAGACAAAACATCCGTCCGCCACTCTATTATGCATTGTTACCGCTATCATGGTGACTCGCGTGTCCACCCTATCCTAGGAGGTATGAAGCATGCTCATTGCATTGCAGGGCGCCGTTTCGCAGGGCGTCCTCTGGGGCATTATGGTGCTTGGCGTGTTTATCACGTTCCGCCTGCTCGACATCCCCGATATGACCTGCGACGGCAGCTTTGCCCTCGGCGGCTGTGTCTGCGCCGTGCTCATCGTCAACAATAACGTCGACCCCTTGCTCGCCGTGCTGGCCGGCATGTGCGCCGGCGCCATCGCGGGCGCCGTCACGGGCATTTTGACCACCGTCTTTGAGATTCCCGCAATCCTCGCCGGAATCCTCACCCAGATCAGTCTGTGGTCCATCAACCTGCGTATCATGGGCAAGTCCAACACGCCCATCCTTGCCAAGGGCACTATCTTCTCGTCTGTCAGCAACATGACGGGCCTGCCGCAGTCCACTGTTGCCATTATCCTAGGCATCGTGCTGGCCGTGACCATCGTCGCCATCCTGTACTGGTTCTTTGGCACCGAGATCGGCTCCCCTCGGCACTGCGTGCCACCGGCAACAACGAGTACATGATCCGCGCCCTGGGCGTTAACACCAACACCACCAAAATGATCGCCCTCGTGCTCTCCAACGCCCTCATTGGCCTTTCGGGTGCGCTCATCTGCCAGAGCCAGAAGTATGCCGACATTGGCATGGGCACCGGCGCCATCGTTATCGGTCTTGCCGCCATCGTCATCGGCGAGGTGCTCGGCCGCCTGCTGCCCGGCGGTCTCACGCAGTTCTCCGTCCGTCTGGCCTCCGCCGTCTTTGGCTCCGTGGTGTACTTCCTCATCCGCGCCATCGTGCTGCAGCTGGGCATGGACGCCAACGACATGAAACTGCTCTCTGCTGTGATTGTCGCCGTGGCCCTGTGCGTGCCCGTGGTTTGGGAGCGCTATAAGCTCCGCAGCTCCTACACGAAGGGAGATGAGGCAGATGCTTAAGCTCTCGCACGTCAAGAAGACCTTTAACAAGGGCACCGTCACCGAGAAGCGCGCGCTCACCGGCGTCGACCTTACCCTCAACGACGGCGACTTTGTAACTGTGATCGGCGGCAACGGCGCCGGCAAATCCACGCTGCTCAACATGATTGCCGGCGTATATCCGCTCGATTCGGGCGTTATCGAGCTCGACGGCACCGACATCTCGCGCCTGAGCGAGTCGCAGCGCGCCAAGTACCTGGGCCGTGTGTTCCAGGACCCCATGCGCGGCACCGCAGCCGACATGCAAATTGCCGAAAACCTGGCCCTCGCCAAGCGCCACGGCCAGCGTCGCGGTCTTTCGTGGGGCGTCACCAAGGCCGAGAAGGACGAGTACGTTGAGCTGCTCAAGCGCCTGGACCTTGGCCTGGACACGCGCCTCAACGCCAAGGTCGGCCTGCTTTCGGGTGGCCAGCGCCAGGCACTCACGCTGCTCATGGCCACGCTCACCAAGCCGCGCTTGCTGCTGCTCGACGAGCACACCGCGGCACTCGACCCCAAGACCGCCTCTAAGGTGCTCAATCTGACCGAGGAGATTGTCGACGAGAACCACCTGACCACGCTCATGGTCACGCACAACATGAATGACGCCATCCGTCTGGGCAATCGCCTGATCATGATGCACGAGGGCCACGTTATCTACGACGTGGCGGGCGACGAGAAGAAGTCGCTCACCGTCGCCGACCTGCTGCAGAAGTTCGAGGAGGTCTCGGGCGGCGAGCTCGCCAACGACCGCATGCTGCTGAGCTAAAACCTGCCAATAAGGGACAGGTTTATTTTGGCAGGTTTTATCTGCGCAAACGTCAAAACCGCCGCAAAGGAACAGACGCCCTTGCGGCGGTTTTCGCATATTATGTCGATAATCCGATATTCAACCAGACTTTCTGGCTAAGGACTAAGGAAACTGCCATGAAAAGACTCCCCCGCCTTGCGTTAGCCGCCGCGTTGTTTGCCGGCTCGCTCGCAGGCATCCCAAGCCTCGCTTTCGCGGGGACCCTGCCCGCCGCTATTGACGGCTCCGTGGCCGTCATGCACACCAACGATATCCACGGCAGCTACAAGTACAGCTACAACGCAAGCAAGGGCACCGGCACTGTGGGCTTTGACGGACTGGCGGTTCTCTATAGCGCCCAAAGCAGCGCCCCCGATCTTTTGCTCGATGCGGGCGATACCTTCCACGGGCAGTCCTTTGCCACCATGAGCGAGGGCAAGAGCATCGCCGAGCTCATGGACACCTTCTATGCAGACGGCTACGACGCGACCACGCCGGGCAACCACGACTGGAGCTACGGCGCGGACAAGCTCCGCACCATGACCGGCTACAGCCCCACCGGCACGCCCTTCGCCATGCTCTGCGCGAACGCGAAGTCTACGAGCGGCGTATGGAGCTCGAGTATCACCAAGACGCTCGATCGCACCTGGGAGGATAGCGAAGATCACTCCACATTCGACTACAAAATCAAGGTCGGCGTCGTGGGTGCCATGGATGAGTCGCTGGAATCCTCGCTGCGCGCGGACCTGGTCGCGGGTACGTCGTTCTCGAGTGCCGCGAACGCCATCAATGCCGAGGCCAAGCGACTGCGCGAGACGGAGGGCTGCAACGTTGTCGTCTGTATCGCGCACACGCTCAACGCCAAGACCTTTGCTGCAAAGCTCGTTGGGGTCGATGCACTGGTCGCGGGCCACGAGCACATCAACTTAGACGAAAACGTGACGGGGGCTGACGGCAAGTCGGTCCGCGTCGTCGAGGCGGGCAGCGCCTTTGCCGAGGTGGGGCTGCTTTCCATTCCGTACAAGTACGACACGAATGGCACCGAGACGACCGACGATGACACGGTCACGGTCCCTGCAGACGGCAGTGACGAGAAGCTCTACACCGCCAAGAACGTCAACGACCTTTTGGCAGACCCCGACAAGGGCTCCGACTACCAAAGCCGCCTTGAAGCCGTCCGCAACAAGATCAAGCCGCTCGACGAGGCCTTTGAAAACGAATCGAACAAGGTGCTCGGCACATCCACCACCAACTATTTCTACGGCGAGGACGCCGCAGGCACGCATGGTTGGGAAATGGTGCGCACCACCGATTTCCGCCCCAGCAAGGAGGGCGACACCACCAAGGCCCAGACCATCGGCCATGTGATCTGCGGCTCCTATCTTGACCTGACGGGCGCAGACCTTGCCATCGAGAACGCGGGTGGCATCCGCGGCGGCATCGCTGCAGGCGATGTGACCGCAGGCAACGTCATCGCCATCTCGCCCTACGGCAACACCGTGGAGACCTGGACCATGACCGGTGCGGACTTCCTCGCAGCGCTCGAGCATTCGCTGCAGATCAGCGACGAGTGCAATCACAGTTATGAGCTTCAGCAAGCCTACGTGGCAGCCGGCCATACCGAGCAGGAAGCGCAAGACAAGTACAAGTGGCGCGATGACTCTGGCAGCGTTCTCTCCTTTGGCGGCATCAACGTGACGATTGATTGGACGCAGCCCGAAGGCAAGCGCATTGTGAGTGCCACACTCGCCAAGGACGGCAGCACGCTCGATCCCACCAAGACCTATACCGTCGCCACCAACAACTACATCATTACCAACACGACCGACTTCCCCACCTTCGCACACGCCACCAAGCGCACCGAGTGGGGCACGTGTGAGGCGGCGCTGAGGGCGCTGATTGGGCAAAACGGCTGGGAGAGCAAGATGGCCGGACTCGCCGGCACCATCAGCTTCGGCTCCGCAGCCGTGGACCCCACGCCCACACCGGCCCCGACGCCTAAGCCCTCGCCTAAGACGGACACGACGACCACGAAGGTCATCACCAAGAAGACGACCGGCAAGCTCGCCGCAACGGGAGACCGCACGCTAGCCGTGATTGGCGCATGCCTCATCGGCGGCATCGTCATCATCATTCTCGGCATTATCTGGAAGCGTCGACGCTAAGCTACACCGCCGGGCCTTGCAGCCCCGCCGCATAAACCTTATATCGAGCACAGAAGCCCGTCCGAATTTGATCGGACGGGCTTCTTGGTGGGTATCATGGTTGGATGATCATGAGGAGGTTTCCCTACATGGAATTGTTTGAGCCAATTCTTCATTTCTTTGCACAACGATGGGTCCACAACATCATCTGGGCCGGTATCTTGGCCATCGGCACCGCCGTTGCCGCCAAAATCGCGTCCAAGACCCTGCACCACCTGCTTAACCGCGATGATAACCCGCTCCCAGCATCGAGCATCTTCATCAACATCACACGCGCCGTCATCTGGATGATCGGCGGCAGCTTTATCCTCGACAACTGTTTTGGCATTAATGCAAACGCCCTCGTCGCCGCTCTTGGCGTCGGCGGCATCGCCATCTCGCTCGGCTTTCAGGACACGCTGTCGAACCTTATCGGCGGTATGCAGGTGACCTTCATGGGCATCATCAAGCCCGGCGACAATATCGAGGTCGGCGGCGTGTCGGGCGTGGTCCAAGACATCACCTGGCGCCACACGACCATCGAGGATGCCTGCGGGCAGACCATCATTGTGCCCAACTCCAACATCTCCAAGAACACGCTCGTGCATCTGATGCCCTTTGGGCGCGTGGCCGTGCCCGTTGCCGTAAAGGACACGTCTAAGTGGGCCTCGCTGGACGCGCTGGCAGATGAGCTTACCGACGCCACCAAGGCCGCGGTGCTTCCCATCTCTGGCTTTGACAAGGAGCCGTACGTGCTCTTTAGCGAGATCGGCGACTTTGGCGTCAAGGGCAAAATCATCTTTATCGTCAGCGACGATAGCACCACCTTCACGGCAACCGACGCCTGCATTCGTGCCATCGCCCCCATCATCGCCTAAACTACCACAAAGGGGACAGGCACCTTTGTGGTAGTTTCGCATCGTGGTACCATGGTTCATATCGTTGTTTAAACGACTAAGGGAGTAGACACCATGGAAGAGGCCTATCGTCAAGCACGCAAGCGCGGCGAGCAGGGACGCCGTCGCGCCATCAGCCAAAGCGAGCACCCGTACCTTACGGACCTCGACAGCTTGGTTGCCCAGCTCCCCTTAGGTCAGCGAGAGAGCGTCGGCCTGCGGGATATTCCGCTCGAAATGGTCGTCGGCACGGTTACCAAGGGCCGTCAGTCTGCCTTTTCGTGCAACTTTATGCCCCTGTTGCCATTTAGCACCGAGTTCGCCCGCAAGTGGTCCAACCTCTACGACATCCAGGTGACCGAGGGCTATCGCGACCCCATCATCGTCACCGAGTTCATGCATCGGTTTTACGTCCAAGAGGGCAACAAGCGCGTCAGCGTCCTCAAATTCCTGGACGCCCCGACGGTTTCGGCCAAGATTACCCGTCTCTACCCCGGCACATGGGATTCCGTCGAAAGCCGCCTATACGGTGAGTTCTGCGCGTTTTGGCGCGTCTGCCCCCTATACGAGATCGAGTTCTCGCGTGAGGGAAGCTACGAGACACTCGCCAAGATGCTCGGTCAGAACCTTATCGAAAAATGGCCGCAGAAAAAGGTCGACTACCTGCGCCACACCTTCTTGCTCTTTAAGCGCGCCTACCTTCGCGCGGGCGGCGACCACCTGGACATTACGCCCGCCGACGCCATGCTCGTCTACCTCAATGTGTACAACCAGGACCGCCTGCTGGATACGCCGACGGATATCGTCGTAAACCGCCTGTGCAAAATTTGGCGCGAGCTGGTCATTGCCGGCAAAAATGACGAGGACAAGGTCGATCTTGTCGAAGCGCCGAGTGTCGATGAGGAAGAGTCGCCCGCCAAGTCCACCTCCGGTGTGCTCAACTTCTTTATGGGCAAGACCGTCTATTCGGCGGCCAATCCCCTGCGCATCGCCTTTATCCATGAATTCCCTTGTGCAACGTCGAGCTGGGACAGCCTACACGACCAAGGGCGTCAGTATCTCGACGAGCACTTTGGCGGTATCGTGCGCACCGAGGCGTTCGAGGACTGCCACGATCCGGACGTGTTCTACGCCGCCGTGGAAACGGCTGTCAAACATGGAGACAACGTCATCTTCTCGACCTCGCACCGCCTGATGGAATACACGCTCAGGGCAGCCGTTGAGTATCCCCAGGTTCGGTTCCTTAACTGTTCTATCGGCCTTCCCCACCAAAGCGTCCGTTCGTACTTTGGCAAGATGTACGAGGCCAAGTTCCTCCTGGGCGCCCTTGCGGCTAGCATGGCGGACAACCATCGCATTGGCTACCACGCGTCGGTCTTTGCGTCGGGCGCGCTTAGCGAGATCAACGCCTTTGCCATCGGCGCCTCGCTGCTCGACCCTCGCGCGCAGGTAATCCTCACCTGGGGCGATGTGCCCGCCGGCGGTCTTGCCGAGGCCATGTGCCGCGAAGGCGTGAGTGTTATGACCGGTGTCGACATGTCCAAGTCGCTGGAGGACCCCACGGCCTACGGACTCCACCGCCTGGTCGATGGCAAGGTCGTCGGCATCGCCATGCCGGTATGGAACTGGGGCCGTTACTACGAACTCATCGTACGCAGCCTACTGCACGGCACATGGGACGAGACCGCCGATGACCAGCAGGTGCGCGCCGTCAACTACTGGTACGGTATGAGCTCCGGCGTCATCGATATTCGCTACGCTCCGGGCCTACCCTATCAGACGTGTAAACTTGTGCAGCTGCTTCGCAACGGCATTGTCGAGGGCTCCATCAACCCATTTGGCGGCGAGCTCCACAGCCAGGACGGCGTGGTTCAGATTGAGGGCTTCCCTCCCCTGCCGAGTACGCAGATTGTCGAGATGAACTGGCTGGCTGACAACGTTATAGGCTCGATTCCGCAGCTCGATAACGAGCCGAAGGTCCGCGCCCTATGAAAATCCTTGCCATAGCCGATACCGAAGAGCGATGCCTGTGGGAGTGCTTTCGCAAGGAGCGCTTTGAGGACGTTGACCTGATTCTATCCGCAGGCGACCTGGATCCGGACTATCTTGAGTTTTTGGTCACTGTCATCAACAAACCGCTTGTGTACGTTCGTGGCAACCACGACGACCGCTACGCGCGCCATGCACCGGGCGGGTGCATTTGTGTTGAGGACAGCGTATATGTGTACCGAGGTATTCGCATTGCGGGTCTGGGCGGTTCCATGCGCTACCGCGACGGCGCGAACATGTATACCGAGCGCGAGATGGCAAAACGCATGCGCAAGCTATCGCGAAAAATCGCACTGGTAGACGGATGCGATATTCTACTTACCCATGCACCCGTCGCAGGCATGGGCGACCTGGACGACCTGCCGCATCGAGGATTCGAGTGCTTTAATGCGGCTCTTGAGTCTTGGGGTCCCGACTATATGATTCACGGGCATGTGCACCAAAGCTACGGCCCCAACTTTCAACGCGAGCGCCAACACCCATGCGGAACGAAGATTGTCAACGCCTGCGGCTATACCAAGATCGAAATTGACGAGGCGCGCTACCCCACGCGCGGTTGGAAGGCCGCTTGGCTCAACTCGCAAACCATGCGCCGCGAGCTCAAACGCCACGAAGCAATCGAGTCTTCAACCGCCAGAACCCCCTGGTAACTGCCAACAACCACCACGAAGGGGATAGGCACCTTTATGGTGGTTTTGCTGACTCGTCCGACCTGTCCATCACGGTGCTTGTGTAATTAACGAGAACACTCATTGTTTTGTAAGGACGGCGCTCACGTGCCGTCTTTTTTTGTCAACTTATGCAGTCTCGACCGTGTTGTATGTAGAGGGACCTCGCGAGACGCCTTCCCTATATCCACCACGACCAATTGGAGGTGACACTATGCCTGCACGCCGTAACCGCAATAGCACGCTCCGATGCGATGCCGATCAGATCGAGCGGGAAGCAAAGCGCTTGGTCGACACGTATTCCGACCTCATCCTTCGATTGTGCTATTCGGCCCTTGGATCCGCTGACGACGCTCAAGACATCTGCCAGGACACGCTGATCAAGATTCTCCAACGCACTCAACCGTTCGACTCGCTCGAACACGAACGTGCTTGGGTGATCCGAGTCGCACTGAACGCATGTCGCGATATCGGCCGTACGCACGCGAATCACCCGGTTGTCGACCTCGATTCGCTCCCCGATTTCTGCGCACCCGTAACACATACCGAGCAAGAATTCGCGCAACGCGACTGCGCCATTCTTTCCGCTGTCACGGCCCTGCCTCAAGCACAGCGCATCGCCATCTTTTTGCACTACTACGCAGGCATGAGCATCAGGGAAATCGCAGACGCCGTTCACGCGACGCCAGCTGCAACCGCCCAGCACCTTAGCCGCGGACGTGCGTCACTTCGGCTTTCCTTGAAAGGAGACCACAATGACTACGAATTCGAATGACTATCGCCACGCCCTGGAGCACATTTCGTTTACCGATAATGCGAAGCAGCACATGGCAAACTCGATTGCTCAGTCCGTCGCCTCGAGCGATGCGGCGACCGCTCAAAGCAACTTTAATGGCACGCGACGCAAGCCGCGCATCGCCCGCCATCCCGTAAGAACAGTCGCTCGCATTGCCGCTGTAACGGCAGTCCTCGCTATCGTCATTGGAGGCGCTGGCACGGCTATGGCAACAGGCGTCCTGCCGCTTCCTTCTGACATGCTTTCCGACATCTTTGACGGACCTGCTTCTCAAACCGAGATCATCGACCGTATTGGCCGGCCCGTCGGTGCTAGCTGCTCCAACAACGGAGTCACCGTGACCGCCGACGCCATCATGGGCGACAAGGATATGGTTACCATCGCCTATACGCTTACGTTCGACGATCCCGCTGCCCTGAAAAAGCTTTCCGATCCGGGCGAGAACGGAACTATCGCCGGAAGTGTCGATGGAAACGTATACGTTGATGGCGAGCATGGCGGCCAAGGCCAATCATGGCTCATTGACAAGAACCCCAATGACTCCAGCATTCAATACTTTGCACAGTTCAGCGTTGAATCACCCGGCCTTATGGGCAGGACCGTCCGCACGCATATCAACTCTCTCGTTGTGCCACGTGCTGGCAAAGAGCTTCCCGAGTATAAGAAAATACTTACGGGCCCATGGGATCTTAAGTTCCAGCTGAATTACGAAGATACATCCGTTACGATTCCCGCGCCCAAATCGGTCAATTTTAACGGCACCAAGGCGACGATTCAAGAGGCCACCGTATCCTGCGTTGGCGTTTCAGTCCGCTACAACATAGATCGTTCCATCGAACACGACAACAACAGCGGCAAGATGTCTCAAAACATGGAGGAGTCTATGGATGCCGTTGGCAACATACCCCTCATCGTGACGTTCAAAGACGGTCATGTTGAGGACGCAACCAGCCACAGCGGCTATTTCGCAAATAAACTGGATAACGGCACCACTGATGTCCACAAGACCTGGCCGTTCTTGCAAGTTTGTGACACAGACAAGATTGCAAGCGTACAAATTGGCGATACGGTCATTCCCATGAATTCGTAACGCTACGCGGCTCGTATATGCACCCGGTTCCGCACTTCGCGTCTAAAGATGCGCTGTCATCGAGCAGCGTGAGCGCAAGGCCGCCCGTATGGTCGGCTGGGAACACCTCGTTGCGCTAAAAACCACCACGAAGGGGACCGGCACCTTTGTGGTGGTTTTGCTGACTCGTCCGACCTGTCCCAACGGTTTGTCTCAATCTGTAACAGGTAGGGCCCAAATAATCGGTTAGCTGTTACAGATCGAGACAGACCACGGATGCTCGGCCGAAAATCTCAATCTGTAACAGGTAGGAACGATTTTGCCCCTTAGATGTTACAGATTGAGATATTTGACAGCTTGAATCGGCATCGCCTACAGCGCGGCGACGACCTTGTCGCCCATCGTCGTGGTGCCGAGGATCTTATCTGCCGGGGTGTTGACATCGGCGATGTCACGGGTGCGCCAGCCCTCGTCGAGCACGCGCGCCACGGCGCTCTCGATCCACGCGGCTTGCTCGCCCATGTCGAGCGCGTAGGTCAGCAGCATCGCCACCGACAAGATTTGAGCCAGCGGATTGGCCACGCCGAGCCCCGCGATGTCAGGAGCGCTGCCAGCGCTCGGCCCAAACAGCGATACGCCATCATCCAGCGAGGCAGAGGCAAGCATACCGAGCGATCCGGTAATCTGAGCCGCCTCATCGGACAGGATGTCGCCGAACATGTTCTCCGTCACCACGACGTCAAAGTCTGCCGGTCGACTGATGAGCTGCATGGCGGCGTTGTCGACGAGCAGGTCCTCAAGCTCCACGTCGGAGTACTCCTCGTCTTGCACGCGATGCACGATCTCGCGCCACATGCGGCTCGTCTCCAGCACGTTGCGCTTATCAACGCTCGTCACCTTGCCGCGACGTTTGCGCGCCGCCTCAAATGCCTGGCGCGCAATGCGCTCAATCTCGTACTCGCGATACTCCATCACGTCGACCGCACGCTGACCGGCCGCACCCGCAGCGCCCGCGCAGGTCACGGATGCGGGCGCCAAAGTCCCACGGCATGTTGTAGCCCATCGTATCGGGGATGTTCACGACCGTGGCACCGGCCTTTACGGCCGCCTCGATAATGCGCACCAGAAACTCCTGATCGGAGCGGCCGGCATCCTCGGCATAAAACTCAACATCGTCAACGAACTTGCGAGCATGTTTGACGGCATGGATCGCTCACTCAATTGCCCTTTCCTCAGTCATATGGAGCTTGTCGCGCAGGTGACTGGTGCTCACACCCAGCCCTGTATGGATACGGGGCCTCTGGGCCGTTTTGAGCGCCTCTGCAGCCACTTCGATATCCCTGTCGACAGCGCGCGTCAGGCCGCATACCGTGCATCGGTCGCCCGCAATCTTGCCAATCTCCTGTACGGAGCGAAAGTCACCAGGACTCGAGATGGGAAAGCCCGCCTCGATAACGTCCACGTTCATGCGCACCAGCTGGCGGGCGATGAAGAGCTTTTCCTCGGTATTCATGCTGGCGCCCGGCGACTGCTCACCGTCGCACAGGGTGGCGTCAAAGATTGTGATTTTGCGGCTTATATGTTCCTCCTGATTGACCGTTTTATGACAGATGGCTTTCAGGAGAGAGAGAAGGCCTAGAGATAGAAAAATACCCGTGTCGCTCATCACGCCTGAAAGCGGCAGACGATAGCGCACCCGGGTACAACAAATCGTTATAGCGAGATTACAACCCTAGCGCGCTATCCAATCTAGTAGCGCTATGCCTAGGAGCTGTTGCGTGTTCTTAAACATGTTGGGCTCCCTTCGGCCTCGGGTAGTACTACATCGCGCTAAAGTACAACACAAGTAAAACCACCACAAGGGTGCCTGTCCCCTTCGTGGTGGTTTCGTTGACTCAAAAGCAAGAGACCCGGTCCTGCACGAGGCAGAACCGGGTCTCTTTAGCAATGCTTGCTTTGCTCAGGCAGTAACTGTTAGTTACTCAGCCAGGAAGTCGCGCTGGATAGCGGGATCGACCTTGACGCCAGGGCCCATGGTGGAAGACACGGAGATGGACTTGACGTACTTGCCCTTAGCAGAAGAGGGCTTGACGCGCAGGATCTCGGTGTACAGGGCAGCGTAGTTCTCGACGAGCTGCTGCTCGGTGAAGGACTTCTTGCCCAGGGGCACGTGGCAGATGCCGTAGCGGTCGGCGCGGTACTCAACGCGGCCAGCCTTGAGCTCGGAGACCATCTTGGCGACGTCCATGGTCACGGTGCCGAGCTTGGGGTTCGGCATGAGGCCACGGGGACCAAGGATCTTACCGATGCGGCCAACCTTGGCCATCATGTTCGGCGTAGCGATAGCGGCGTCGAAGTTGATCTCGCCCTTCTGAATCTGGGCGACAAGCTCGTCGGAACCGATGATGTCGGCGCCGGCAGCCTCAGCCTCGCGGGCCTTCTCGCCCTCGGCGAAGACGGCAACACGAACGGTCTTGCCGGTGCCGTGGGGCAGGGAGATGGAACCACGGATGTTCTGGTCAGCCTTACGAGTATCGATGCCCAGACGGAAGTGGGCCTCGACGGTCTCGTCGAACTTGGCGGTGTCGAGCTCCTTGATGAGCTTGGCAGCCTGAAGGGGGGTGTAGAGCGTGGCGCGGTCGATCTTCTCGGCAGCGGCGTTATAGCTCTTACCATGCTTAGCCATGTGCATTACCTCCTGTGGTTAAACGGGCGTGAGCCCTCCCACATCGTATCGTGTGCCCTATTGCACACATTTAACGGGTGCCCCGGTCGGAGCACCCGTCGTTACCTAAAGAAATCGCTACTCAGCGATGGTGACGCCCATGGAACGGGCGGTACCGGCGATGATCTTCTTGGCGGCGTCAATGTCGTTGGCATTGAGGTCCGGCATCTTGATCTCGGCGATCTTGGTGAGCTGCTCCTGGGAGAGCTGACCAACCTTGTCGGCCTGGGGCTTAGCGGAACCAGACTTAAGGTTCAGCTCCTTCTTGATGAGGTGAGCCGCCGGCGGGGTCTTGGTGATGAAGGAGAAGGACTTGTCCTCGTAGACAGAGATCTCAACGGGGATGATGTCGCCCTTCTTGTCCTGCGTCTCGGCGTTAAAGGCCTGGCAGAACTGCATGATGTTCACGCCAGCAGCGCCCAGAGCGGGGCCGACGGGAGGAGCGGGGTTAGCTGCACCAGCAGGAATCTGGAGCTTAATGACGTTGGCAACCTTCTTCTCAGCCATGGTCATTCCTTTCGAATCACGAGTGTGAAGTACTTGCTATATCGTAAGCACGCACGTGTTAGAAGCACTCCTGAGATGAGCAGTCACAGAAGAAGCACGCTCGCGCGAACGGACGAAAACTTAAGCGATGACAGCGACCTGGTTAAAGTCGAGCTCGACCGGCGTCTCGCGGCCAAAGATCATCAGCGTGACCTTGAGCTTGCCAGCCTCGGTGTTAACCTCGGAGACCTTGCCATCAAAGTCGGTAAGCGGGCCATCGGTGACGCGGACGGACGTGCCGACCTGAATATCAACCGAGGTGCGCTTGGGCGAATCGCCCTTACCGGGACGACGAGTCATCTTGTTGTACTCGTCGCGGGAAAGCGGAGCGGGCTTGCCGTTGCCGCCCAGGAAACCGGTGACGCCAGGCGTGTTACGAACGCACGTCCAAGCATCGTCATCCATCTCCATGCGGACCAGGACATAACCCGGGAAGATCTTGGAATCCTTGGTCTCACGCTTGCCACCCTCTTTAATCTCGGTGACGCGCTCCATAGGAATCTCGATATCAAAGATACGGTCCTGCATGCCCATAGTCTCGATGCGATGCTCGAGATCGGACTTAACGCGGTTCTCGTATCCAGAGTAAGTGTGAACGACGTACCAACGCTTAGACATGGTTTAGCCCCTCAATCCGGAGAACAGAGCAAGAGCCTCGCCAAAGCCAGCATCGAGCAGAGCGATGACGACGCCGACGACGACCAGAGAAGCGCAAACGACAACCGAGTAGTTCACGAGCTCCTTCTTGTCAGGCCACGTGACACGCTTCATCTCAGACTTGACCGAAGCGAAATACTTCTTGGTGCGGGCGAAGAAACCAGGCTTCTCGTTCTTCTTAGACTTCGCAGCCTTCTCGCTCTTCTTGGCAACGGCCTTCTTGGCCTCAACCTTGGAGTTGGCGGCAGCGTTGTTGGCAGGCGCCTGCTGCTGTGCCTTCTTCTTGTTCTTCTTGTTGGCCATTTGGGTTACCTCCGCGCAATGCGCTTATACATGAGTAAACCGTAAGCCCCCAATTGGGAGCTTACGGAATAATGACTGGCACGCCAGGAAGGACTCGAACCCTCAACACTCGGTTTTGGAGACCGATGCTCTACCAATTGAACTACTGGCGTATGTGACTAGAGACTAGCGAGTCTCTTTGTGCAGCGTGTGGTGACGGCACCAGGGGCAATACTTCTTGATCTCCATACGATCAGGCATGGTCGACTTGTTCTTGGTGGTCGTATAGTTGCGGCGCTTGCACTCAGTGCACGCAAGAGTAACTAGAGTACGCATGTATCCTGAACCTTTCATTTCCGCCCCGTACGGGCACGAGTTGTTACTTTATCAGCTCCACGTAAGTGCTGTCAATGAAAACCTCGAGTCAATTGGTTCTCGGTGGATCCATTCATATTTGGAACACATCAATGAAGCCATCGAGATCTAATCAATCCCTCGCGCTTGGCTTATGGGCGAGCTAAGCGCAATCGGCAGGGAATAAGCCCCGCGTAGAAAAGAACCCGGCACCCTATAAGTGCCGGGTTCTCTAAGTCAGCTATATCAAAGAGCTTATTTACTCAATGATCGTGGAGACGATGCCCGAACCGACGGTGTGGCCACCCTCGCGGATAGCGAAGCGCAGGCCCTCCTCCATGGCGATCGGGTGAATAAGGTCGCCCTCGATGGTGATGTGGTCACCAGGCATAGCCATCTCGGTGCCCTCGGGGAGCTTGACCGTACCGGTAACGTCGGTGGTACGGAAGTAGAACTGAGGACGATAACCATCGAAGAACGGGGTGTGACGGCCGCCCTCCTCCTTGGTCAGAACGTAAATCTCACCGGTGAACTTGGTGTGCGGGGTAACCGAACCGGGCTTGCAGAGAACCTGGCCGCGCTCGATGTCCTCGCGCTTGATGCCGCGGAGCAGCAGACCGACGTTGTCGCCAGCCTCGCAGAAGTCCATGGACTTACGGAACATCTCGATACCGGTAACGACGGTGTTCTGGGTATCCTTGATGCCGACGATCTCGACGGGCTCGTTGAGCTTAAGCTCACCGCGCTCGACACGGCCGGTAGCAACGGTACCACGGCCGGAGATGGTCATAACGTCCTCAACAGCCATCAGGAACGGAAGGTCGTTGTTACGAGCAGGCGTCGGGATGTACTCGTCGACAGCGTTCATGAGCTCGCGAATGGCGTCCATCCACTTGGCGTCGCCCTCGAGAGCGCCCAGAGCGGAACCACGGATGACGGGGATGTCGTCGCCGGGGAAATCGTACTCGGAGAGGAGCTCACGGGTCTCCATCTCGACGAGGTCGATGAGCTCGTCATCGTCGACCATGTCGCACTTGTTCAGGAAGACGACGATGTAGGGAACGCCGACCTGACGGGCGAGCAGGATGTGCTCGCGAGTCTGAGCCATGGGGCCGTCGGTAGCGGCGATGACCAGGATAGCGCCGTCCATCTGAGCAGCACCGGTGATCATGTTCTTGACGTAGTCAGCGTGGCCCGGGCAGTCAACGTGAGCGTAGTGACGGGCAGCGGTCTCGTACTCGACGTGGGAGACGGAGATCGTAATGCCGCGCTCGCGCTCCTCGGGAGCCTTGTCGATGTTCTCGAACGCAGTGAAGTCAGCCTTGCAGCCCTCGGTCTCAGAGAGAACCTTGGTGATGGCGGCGGTCAGCGTGGTCTTGCCGTGGTCGACGTGACCAATGGTGCCGATGTTAACATGCGGCTTAGTGCGCTCAAACTTCTCTTTGGCCATAAAGCCCTCCTCTTAACAGGTCGTCCCCGGACGGGACTTTGCCTTTATACCATAGTGGCCTCTCAACATACTATTGAGAAGCCACCGTGTTACCTATGGTAGCGGTGACTGGATTCGAACCAGTGACGCCACGGGTATGAACCGTGTGCTCTAACCAACTGAGCTACACCGCCGGATGGAGCCTGCAACCAGACTTGAACTGGTGACCTCTTCGTTACCAACGAAGTGCTCTACCGACTGAGCTATACAGGCACTTGACGGGTGGGAGCTATAGGATTCGAACCTATGTAGGCAGAGCCAACGGGTTTACAGCCCGTCCCCATTAACCACTCGGGCAAACTCCCAATCGTTCAAGTATCCGCAGGTTCTTTGGTCTTTTGGACCGCCGCCCCCGCGAACGAAGAAGATAATACGATGCAACCTTGGGGGCTGTCAACGAAAACCTCTAAATACACGGTTCCGGGCGTATCTATATACCTTTGACCTGCGGTTTTGTTGAGTTTAGATATGATGGACAGTGGATTTGGCCGCGCTGGTGACATTTCCCGAGGGAACACTTTGGCACGGTGGAGTGATCCTGCAGAACATCCCTTCGATAACAACTCATTTGTACCTATATATAGGTTGAGATCGGGCTTCCTTGGCAAATTCGAGCGTGGATATTCTCCCGTTTGAAATCGAGCGTGGACAATCTCCCACTTTTGGCGTGCCACTGGGCCCAAAGTGGAAGATTATCCACGCTCATTCTCCAGGCGGGAGAACTATAGAGCCGAACTACTCGGGCCAGGCCAAAGTAGACCCATAGAGCGGCTCCCCCTTGGTGCAGGGGTAGCGACTCAAGTAACACGACGATAGCAAGTCGAAGAAATAAGTCATGGCATATTTCGAATAAACGCCGAGTCGGTCAATTCCGTTTCCCGCATTACCAAGACGATATACACGGTCAAAAGACCTCGATTTGTCATCGTTGCTAAACGCAGTAATTAGAATCTTCCTGCCCGAACGGCAATCAAGATACTCACGTGCCTGTGACGCAAATAGCCCGGAGACCGATACGAGAATTATCAATGACTGCGAAACGTCTCCCATGTTTTTCAATTCCGCGACGTTAGCCCCAGCAACTATGCGAACTATCTTGCCCGCATAAAACATTTCCTGCTGAAATCGTACGAGATTGGCGCTCACATTATTGGTGCACCAGATTTCAACGTTTTTATGGCCATCAATTTCGTCGGCAAGGTGCTTAATAGCGATATCGGACACGCCGCTTTCAACCTCAGCGAACATCTCGATCATGCGAACGTCGAGCTCTGCCCTGTACTCCTCGTAGCCAAATTCCTCCTCTCGATGGCTTAAGTCGCTTGGAAAGACTGATTGAGTAAATGATTCTTTCAAATCGCTAAGAGACTGGTAGCCCAATCGATTGCAGAAACGACGAACAGCGGAACGGGTCACGAATGCATCGCGGGTTATTGCGGCAACATTGATTTCGCTCGAACGCCTAATGTGAGCGATGAGATATCGAGCGATGGCGGCATCGTTTGACCCAAACTCGCTGTTGATGATTGAGCTAATGCGATTGAGCACATCGAAGTCATTGATATTCACGTGATCCCTCTTTCCGCTCTCCTCGAAATCATGGTTCATTTATTGAATCAAACAGCTTTGGTCGTTCTCCTATGATTCAAATCAGTTGACGTCATCTTAATCGTAATTCCGCCACACGTATCCACCGTGTTGAATGATGGAAAGGGGATTCATGGACAACGTGAACAACATGCCGTTTCTCTGGGGTTCCGCCACGGCGTCTTATCAGTGCGAGGGTGCCTGGAACGAAGACGGCAAAGGCCTTGGCGAGTGGGATTTCTTTAGCCACACAAGCAATAAGAACATCAACCATGTTGACGGTGATGTATCTTGCGACTTCTACCATCGCTATGAAGAAGATATCCGCATGATGAAAGAAGGCGGACAAAACACTTATCGCTTCTCTCTTTCATGGAGTCGAATCATCCCCACGGGTATCGGCGAAGTGAATGAAGAGGGTATCGATTTTTATAATCGGGTCATTGATTGTTGCCTCGAAAATGGCATAGAGCCCAACGTTACGCTGTTCCATTACGATCTACCATTCACGCTTGCTTGCAAAGGCGGATGGCTGAACAACGACATGGCAGAGTGGTTCTGCAAATACGCCAAGATTTGCTTTGAGCGCTTTGGAGACCGCGTCAAAATCTGGGCTACCGTTAACGAGCCGCATTTCTACAGCTACTGCGTAAACATGTTGGGCAACTATCCCCCCAATCGATCGCTCGACGTTCAGTCGTACATGCAGTTTCAGTACAACCTGATGCGCGCGAGCGCACTCGCAGTCCGAACATATCGTCAAATGGGCTACGACGGCATCATCGGCGCCGTCCACGATGGCGGCGTTGTCGAACTCGACCCGGCAACCGAGCACCCTGATGACGTATTTCGATACGCAGACTTTTTCGCCAATCGCATGATTCTGGCACCAGCGCTTCAGGGTCAACTGCCGCCAGAAATGGACGAAATCCTTGAAAAACTTGGCGTCTCGCTCTATCGATCCCCAAATGACGTAGAAGAATTCAGAGACGGTAAAGTCGATTTTATTGGACTCAACGTGTATTGCCGAGAGTATGTAACCGACTGGCACGGTGGAGAGCTTGCCGTTTCGGCGAACAATAAGGGCGGTTCGAGCAAAAAGGTCGAAGGAAAATGCATTGCGCCCTTGTTTGAAAGCGCCCGCGACAGCAATGTTCCCCGCAATAAATGGGGCCGCGAAATACTCCCAGGTTGCATGTATTCAACCATCATGGATGTCCACGAGCGCTATGACGCGCCCCGCATCTTTATTACGGAAAACGGACATGGCGCCTATGAGCAACCAGACGCAGACGGAATGATCCACGATGATGACCGCATCGAGCTTCTGGGCCAGTTCATCGAGCACATGATGAGGGCTAAGCGCGACGGCGCGCGCGTTGAGGGCTACTACCTCTGGTCGACGATGGATCTGTATAGCTGGATCAACGGCTACGAAAAACGATACGGACTTGTCCATATCGACTTCGAGAACAATCTGGAGCGCACCCCCAAAAAGAGCTGGTATTGGTACCGAGACCTTATCTCGAAGTATCAGGAGCAGGAAGGTTAGGAGAAAGAGATGAAATATCAGGCAATGTCCGAAACAGTCCTAAAGGCTGTTGGCGGCAAAGAGAACATTACATCGGTAACTCATTGTGCGACGCGCCTTCGCATCGACGCACGAGACACCTCGATCATCGATCTCCAGCTCGCCAAATCGGCCGATCAGGCGCTCGGGGCAGTAGTCAGCGGTGGCCAGCTTCAGGTGATCATCGGCCCCAACGTCACCGAGGCTTACAACGACTTCCTCGACTTCGCGGGAATCGAAGTCGGCGGTGGCACGGTTGCCGACGATGCCCAAACCGCCAAAGACCTTGCAGAAGGCATTAAAAGCGGTAACACCGCCATGGGCTTGATTGAGAAATTCGGGAACGTCTCTGCACAGGTATTCATGCCCATCGTCCCGGCGCTCATCGTTGGCGGACTCATTCTTTCGATCAAGAATCTCCTGGTCAATTATTGCGGATTGAGCACCGATAGCGGAACCGCCCAGGTCCTGTTGGCGATCTTTAGCGCTTCGTTTAGCTTCTTGCCCGTTTATCTTGGTTATCAGCTCGCGGCCGTCATGAAGATGCAGCCCATCATGGGCGCATTGCTGGGCGCGATCATGATCAGCTCGTCCATTAGCGGTGCCGAGGGTCTCGACTTTCTTGGTATTCCCATCCCGACGAACGACTATTCGAGTACGGTAGTGCCCATCGTACTGGGCGTTGTATTCATGTACTTTGTCGACCGCGGCCTTCAGAAGATCATTCCCGACGTTACCAAACTGTTCTTGAAGCCGCTGCTCACCATGATCATCGTCGTGCCCGTCGAACTTATTATCCTTGGCCCCGCCGGCAGCATGATGGGCTACGCGCTGAGCGATGCCGTCACGTGGCTTATGGACAACGTGGCATTTATCGCTACTCCGATCCTGGCAGCCCTTAACCCCTATTTCGTCATGCTCGGTCTCGATAAGGCTTACATCGCAATCGAAGTTACGAGCCTGGCGCAGCTCGGTTGGGCACCCATTATCTTTGGATTCATCTCGAACCTCTGCATTGGCGGCACGAGCCTCGCCCTGGCAACTGCCATGAAGGGAAACAAAGAGAAGAGGGGTATGGTCACCACGGTTGCCGTCACCGCACTCTGTGGCGTAACCGAGCCCGCGTTCTACGGTTGCCTCATCGAGCGTCCCCGCCTGCTTGTCGGCACGGCAATCGGCGCGCTCTGCGCTGGACTCCCTGCAGGCATCTTTGTTCTGAAAGAGTATGTTGCGGGAGCATGCCCCGGCCTTCTTTCGGCACTCATCTTTATCGCTCCCGATGGGTCCATGGGTAACTTCGTGCTGGCATGCGTTGTCGCCATCATCGCCATCGTCGTCTCCTTCATCGCTGCACGCGTGATCATCAAGAAGAACCCCAGCTATATTGAGTAGATGCCCGCTGTTTGCATTGGGGACATCCTCGGCAGACCATTAGCAAGAACCCAAGAAGTTCCTTAGGAGCTCGATTAATCCATTCGGATTCCTGAGGCACAAACGACCCCGATTCCACAATGAAATCGGGGTCGTTGTTTCTAAAGCCGTCGATAGACAATCGGTGTTTACCTTAGCTCCCTATCCAAGTTAATTATCCACGCTCGAGCAGGACATCCAGATCCGCGCCCGCCCTTGTCTCGATCTGTAACAGCAAGAGGCCTATTCCGCTTCTACATGTTACAGATCAAGATATTCCTAAAACACCCTAAGTTTCATCTCAATCTGTAACAGTTAGATGCCGAATATCGGTCTTGGTGTTACAGATTTAGACAAACTGGAGGACGAGACAAACCAAAAACGGGATGGGCGCTAACCCGATGGCGCACCACCTAAATAGAAACGGGCTCTGTCCCTCTTGGAGCCCGAAACTCTCATGGAGCCAGTGACAGGAATCGAACCTGCAACCCACTGATTACAAATCAGTTGCGCTACCGTTGCGCCACACTGGCACACTTGGCGCTTTCGCGCGAAGCCTGTTTAGGATAAAGGAATTGAGGACGGGGCGCAACAGGCCCTTCGACCGACCACATCTCAAAAACTATTCGTCAGAACGAACAGTTTTATCTGTTCGCCAAAACATAAACTCATTCGTTTTGGCAGCGTCAAATCCGCAACCCACTGATTACAAATCAGCGGGTAGGCCAATCTAGGAAACGGTCCTCTGCCGCAACTCCCCTACCGTCCGCGCAGGGCCTTGAGCTTGGCCAGGGCATCGGGGCTCAGGCGACTGCCCAGAGTCATCTTGATCTGCGGAGCTTCCTCTGCCTCGTGAACGTCGTTATCGATCTGTTTGATCTCGTCCACCAGCATGCGGCTCGAGATACGCGTAACGCCCTTGCCCATGACGACGGCCTGGATCGTGCCGTCGCTCGATACCACGGAGCACGCGCGGCCTTCCTCGCGTGCCTCGATGCAGAGCTTTTGCACCACGGTATCGGCAGAGACGCCCGTCGGCGAAAACTCGATGCGCACGCCGCGGGCCGGCAGGTTGGGACGCTCGTTGGAGATATTGCCCGCGCCGTCGAACACGATCACGGCCTCGTAGCGGCCCTGGGCAAAGGCGGCGACGTCGTTGATGAGGGCGGTGCGCGCCATATCGTGAACGTCGCTGGAATATGGATCGTCGGAATGGTCGTACACGAGCTTTTCGTAGCGCGGCGTGCAGTGGATCACGTTGTAACCGTCAACCACCAGCAGCTCGGGCTTGTTGGAGTGCACCGTCGAGACTGGATCGGCGATAGCCTGTGCAAACGCATTGCCGCCCACGCCATAGGTCGCGGCCGAAACAATCGGCTTGGCCGAGCCTTCGCCAAAGCGCTTGGCCTTGGACTTGGCGCGGTTCTTCTTGGACATGCGCTACTCCTCCCCCATGAGCTCGCCGGCGTTGCGACGCAGCCACTCAAAGCACAGCGCCGTGGTCGCCTGGGCAACGTTGAGGCTCTCGGTCATGCCGCGCTGGGGAAGCTTGGTCAAAAAGTCGCATTTCTCGAGCACCAGACGCGAGATGCCGTCGCCCTCGGAACCCATGACGAGCGCAACGCGGCCCTCGAAAGGGGCGTCCCAGCAACTGCCTTCGGCATGCTCGGAAGCGCCGCCCACCCAAAAGCCGGCGGCCTTGAGGTCATCGAGCGCTCGGGCAATGTTGGGAACCTGCGCGATGGGCAGGTGCATGACGGCACCGGCAGAGGTCTTGTAGCTGCCCACGGTCACACCGGCGGCGCGCTTGTTGGCAATGATGACGCCCGCGGCGCCCACAACCTCGGCGGAGCGCACGATGGCGCCAAAGTTGCCGTCGTCGGTCACATGGTCGAGCACGATGACGAGCGCCGGACCATCACCCGCGCGGTCGAGAATATCGGCGACATCGACATAGGGGAAATTACCCACCTCGAGCGCAATGCCCTGGTGAGCGCCATGGCTCGACAGTGCATCGAGCTGCGTGCGCGGCACATACTTAATGCGGACGCCTGCAGCGTTGAGGTCGTCGACCAGGCGCGACAAGGCGGCATCGCGCTCCCCGCCCTCGGCAATGAGCGCGCACTTGACGGGAAAGCCGGTACGTAGCGCCTCGGCGGCAGCACGACGACCTTCGATAAACTCGCCCTTGGGAACCTGGACGTTATCGCGGCTACGCTCGCGCTGCGGGCGAGCAGCCTGTGAGCGTTCGCGCTGGCCCTTGGGAGCGGCAGCGCGGTCGTTGCGGCGAATCGGACGCGAGCCAGAAGCAGCCTGCTTGCCGCCACGAGGCGCACGCTTGCGATTGTCGGCCATAAAGCGACCTCCTAAATACAACTATCAAACGAAACAAATAGACCGACCGCCCGAGGTGCGGCAGATTGCCTTGAAAGAGGAGGGCATAGACCTTGAGGTCATGCCCGACGATTGAAAGGCAAGGTGCCGTGGCTCGGGCGGTCGGGTGCTTGGAAAACCCGCAGGGATTAGAGAGTCTTAATACGGGTGCCGGCGGCAGTATCTTCAATCGTCAGCCCGAGGTCCTTGAGCTGGTCGCGGATGGCGTCGGCCAGATCCCAGTTCTTGGCGGCACGGGCCTCGGCACGAGCTTCGAGAATCTTGGCAGCGGCCTCGTCCACGTCGTCACCCGTGTAGGCGACTAGGCCGGCGGCAACGCCCAGCAGGCCCAGCGGCAGCTCGACCTTGGGCTCGGGAAGCTCAACGCCAAATGTGTCGAGCAACTCAACCAGCGTATCGGCGGCAGCAAGCGCGGCGGCCTTGTCGGCAGCATCGCCCGCCTGCTCCAGGTACTGGTTGCACTCGGTGACAAAGCCAAAGACGGCGCCCATGGCACCGGCGGTGTTAAAGTCGTCGTCCATGCACTCCTTAAAAGTGGCACGGGTCTCGGCGGCCTTGGCGGCAAACGCCTCGGATGCTGCCTCATCGGCATCGGCCGTCGCATGGTTCGCGGCCCAGCGCAGGTTCTCGACCGTACCGGCGATACGCGTGAGCGAGTTCTCGGCACCCTCCAAGCGCTCCCAAGAAAAGTCGAGCGGCGAGCGATAGCTCGTCTGCAGCATCAGCAGGCGCAGGGCGGCAGCGGAATGCTGCTCGAGGACCTCGGCCAGCGTAAAGAAGTTGCCGAGCGACTTGGACATTTTCTCGCCGTCTACCAGCAGCATGCCCGTGTGCATCCAGGTGTTGGAGAAACCCTGGTGCCAGGCGCAGGTGGCCTGGGCGCACTCGTTCTCGTGATGCGGGAAGGCAAGGTCGGAGCCGCCGCCGTGGATGTCGATCGGGGTGCCCAGGTAGCGATGCACCATGGCGGCGCACTCGGTGTGCCAACCGGGACGGCCCTCGCCCCAGGGGCTCGGCCAGCTGGGCTCGCCGGGCTTGGCGGCCTTCCACAGGGCAAAGTCGAGCGGGTCGTTCTTGTCCTCGTTCTCCTCGATGCGCGCGCCAACCATAAGGTCGTCGATGTTGCGGCCCGAGACCTGACCATAGTTGGGATCGCTGCGCACGGCAAAGTACACGTCGCCGTTATCGGCGGCGTAAGCGTGACCCTGCTCGATAAGCGTCTTGATCATAGCGATCATGGGGCCGATCTCCTTGGTGGCGCGGGGGCGCACATCGGGATCGAGCACGTTGGCGGCGCGCATGACGCCGATGAACTTGTCGGAGAACTCCGTCGCGACCTCGGCGGCCGTTCGGCCCTGCTCGTTGGCGCGCTTGATGATCTTGTCATCGACATCGGTGAGGTTCTGGGCGAACGTGACCTCGTAGCCGCTCGCGATGAGCCAGCGGCGAATCACATCGAAGCTGATGAACGTGCGGGCGTTGCCGATGTGGATGTTGTCGTAGACCGTGGGGCCGCACACGTACATGCGGACCTTGCCGGACTCGATGGGCTGGAACTCTTCCTTTTTATGGGTAGCGCTGTTGTAGATACGCATTCGTTACTCCTTAACGGTTTTCTGTAGCAGGCAGACGGCCCAGGCGCCAATTCCCTCGCCTTGGCCTTCCCAGCCGAGCTTTTCGGTCGTAGTGGCGGCAACGCCCACGTTTTCGACGTCAACGCCCAGGGCATGGGCAAGGTTGGCGCGCATGGCATCGCGGTGCGGGGTGATCTTAGGCTGCTGGCAGGCAATGGTGCAGTCGGCATCGACAAACTCAAAGCCAAGCTCGCGCGCATAGTCCATCACGCGAGCGAGCAGCACCATCGAATCGGCACCCTCGTAGGCGGGATCGGTGTCGGGGAATAGCTTGCCGATGTCTCCCCCGCGGCAGGCTCCCAGAATGGCGTCTGCCAGCGCGTGTGCAAGCACATCGGCATCCGAGTGGCCCAGCAGGCCGCGCTCGTAGGGGATGTCGCCCCCGCCGATGATACATCGACGCCCCTCCACCAAACGGTGGACGTCGTAGCCGTGGCCAATGCGCAGGTTACTGAACATGGGGAAGGTCCTCTCCCTCGGCCATACGGCCAAGCAGAATCGCGGTTACGGGACGCAGGTCCTCGGGCACCGTAACCTTAAGGTTGTCGCGCGGACTCTGGACGCAGCGGACGCGTCCACCCATGCGCTCAACCAGCGATGAATCGTCGGTACCGATAAAGCCCTCGGCGATGGCTGCGGCGTGAGCGCGCTTCATGGCGTCGACGCTAAAGATCTGCGGCGTCTGCGCGGCCCAATAGAGCTCACGCGGCGGCGTCTCGACGATATTATCGCCGTCGACGATCTTGAGCGTGTCGATCGCGGGCTGACCGCACACGACACCGTCGAGGGCGCGGTCGCCCACAAGCACGTCGATCGCATGATCGATGGCCTCGGTCGTGATGAGCGGACGGGCGCCGTCGTGGATGGCGACGTACTCAAAGCCCGCCGGCACCGCGTGCACGCCGGCGCGGGTGGAATCCTGACGAGTATCGCCGGCATCGGCAAAACTGATGGGCGTGTCATAGTCAAACGGGTCGATGGCCAGGCGGCGCATCTCGGCACGGCGCTCGGCAGGGCACACCACCACGATGTGGCCGACCTTGTTGCTACGATCGAACGCGCGGATGGACCAGCTCATGAGCGGACGGCCCGCCACGTTAACGAGCTGCTTGCCGCCGGGATTTCCAAAGCGCTGGCCGCTGCCGCCGGCAACGACCACGGCGCATACGGGCGCCATTATGCGTTCCCCTGTTTGGTGCCCTTCATGCGGTACAGGGAGTCCGCAAGAATGGCAGGGTTGTTGACGCCAAAGTCGCCCAGGCGCTCCGGATCCTCGCTGATGTCATCCATGAGCTCCTGCAGCGAGCCGTACTCGTCGACGATCTTCTCGGCCACGCCGTCGCGCACAACAGACACGCGCGAAAGCGTGCGCAGGCCCAGCGGCGTCATGACGGAGTCCTCGTCCAGGTCGTCGTAACCCAGAACCGCCGCCACATGCTGTGGGTCGGACAGGTCCTTAGGCGTCATACGGCTCAGGTTGGCGCGGATCTTTTCGGCATTGGCCTCGGAGGAATCACTCGCATAGTCGCGAATCATCAGGTCGTACTCGGTATCCATGCTGGAGCCGGCGAGCTGCTCGAGCTGCATCTGCACGAGCTTGCCCTGGTTGCCCAGCTTGACAATGCAATCCTTAAGCTCAGTCTTTGCCTGCTGCATGATCTCGAAGCTCGAGAAAATCCCGGTGATATCGGCGAGCGTAACGTAGTCATCGAGCTCGAGGGCCGTCAGACGCAGCAGGGAGCGGTCGAGCGACTGACGGGTGGTCTGAAGCGTGGCGACGAGCTGGTTGACCGAGCTCATGATGGTGGTGACGGGCTGGATCTCATAGCTCTTGCCGTGAACGTACACGTTGACGACGGCACGACGGGCCGAGACCGAGATCACGATGGCATCGGTGAGCACCGACATGCGAGCGGCAGTGCGGTGACGCATGCCCGTCTCGCTCGTGGCAAGCGAGGGATCGGGATTGAGGTGGAAGTTGGCGCGCAGGATCTGGGTGAGGTCGCCGTCGATAACGATGGCACCGTCCATCTTGGAGAGCTCGAACAGGCGGTTCGAGGTGAACGAAATGTTGAGTGGGAAGCCGTCGTTACCGGCAGCGAGCACGTTTTCGGTGTCGCCGACGCAGATAAGGGCGCCCAGGTGACCGGCGATGATCATGTCGAGGGCGGTGCGGATCGGCTGGCCGGGGGCAGTCAGGCGGATAGCCTGTTCCATACGCTTTTGCAGCTCGTTCTTATCCAAGGCATCGCTCCCATCGTATACGCTCCATAAACGTCAATAAGTTTCTCACGGTTTGCCCCTGTGACGCCCGCAAAATCCGATGCTTACAGAATGAGCGAACACCGCTTAGGTAGCCCATTTGGGACGGGGCTCTTTGACTGCTCATGTGGTAGCATCGGGTCTCATATAAATGAGGGAGTAGTCGTGTAATCGGGTTCGCCCGCAGAGAGGGAGCCAGACTATGGGACTCGCAGAGCTCGTGCTGCTCGCCGTTGGCCTTTCGATGGACGCCTTTGCCGTATCCATCTGCAAGGGCCTTGGCATGAAGAAGATCAACCTTAAGGTCGCCGTAGTGCTCGGCCTGTTCTTTGGCGGCTTCCAGGCCGGCATGCCCGTGATCGGATGGGCGCTTGGCAGCCAGTTTATAGGCATCATCGGCCCCATCGACCATTGGATTGCCTTTATCCTTTTGGCCTTCATCGGCGGCAAAATGCTGTGGGAGGCTTTTACCGAGGACGAGGATGAAGGCGACGGCAAGAATGCCGAAAAGATTGAACTGAGCGAGTACCTGATCCTCGCCATCGCCACCTCAATCGACGCCCTGGCCGTGGGCATCTCGTTCGCCGCGCTTTCGGTCGACATCGTTCCCGCCGTATCGCTTATCGGCGTCACAACGTTTATCTTCTCCGTCGCCGGCGTAGCGATCGGCCACACCTTTGGCGCGCGCTACGAAAAACCTGCCACCATCGTGGGCGGCATCGTGCTCATCCTCATCGGACTTAAGATCTTGCTTGAGCATCTGGGGATTTTGGCGCTGTAACGCCAAACACAATCGCTCAAAACTCAACGCCAGTATAAGGCCTCATGCAAAGTTTTGCATGAGGCCTTTTCGTGCAGACTTTTGCATGTCATACTGATATGCAAAAGTCTGCACGTTAGGAGATCGCCGTGAATACCCTTCCCATCACCACACCGCGCCAAGCTGGCATCTACGTGCGCCAGGCACGCGAGGCTCAGGGTCTCACCCGTGCCGCCCTCGCCAAAAAAGCCGGTGTTTCGGAGCGCCTGCTCGCATCGCTCGAGCTAGGAGACGCCACGGGTATTCGGCTCGACAAGTTGCTGACTGTCTTTAACGCACTCGGCATAGGTCTCTTTGCGCAAAGCGATAACGACTCCATCGCATCGCCCTCCGAACATCCGACGACGAAAGCGGACCTCCCTATCGCGAACTCGAATGCCCTGCCAAAGCCAAGCGTAGGCAGACGACCCGCTCGACAGGGAACGCCATCTTCCTATGGTGCCTTGCTGGCCCAAATCGCAGCCGAGCAAGGCCTTTCCGACACTTCAGACCTCTCCTTTGGCTGTAAGGTTGTGAAATAAATGGCAGAGATGGAGCTTGCGACCCTCATTTGTGGCGAAATCGCAGGCACTCTCCGGCAAGACGAGCATGGACTCTGCAGCTTTGTATACGCCCCAACCTATCGCGGAGCACCACTATCGCTTACAATGCCGCTTTCCAATCGCACGTATGGCCATAACATCGTCCGCCCGTTCCTATTTGGCCTTTTGCCCGACAGCCAAGAGCAGCGTCGCGCTATTGCCGCCGAGTATGACGTTGCATCCAACAACCCCGTCGCCCTCTTGTGCCATATCGGTCTTGACTGCGCAGGGGCCGTTCAGTTTTGTCGAACCGATCAATTAGGCGCCGCCCGCGGCAGGGTCTCGGCATACCGCCCGCTTACCAATTCTCAAATCGCTCACAAGCTCAAAGCAATTCGCGATGACGAAAGAGAGACATGGATGGGCTCCAACGAAAGCTGGTCCCTGGGCGGCAACCAAGGCAAATTTGCACTAGCTTGGCATGATGGCCAATGGTGCGAATGTCTAGGGTCATCCCCCACTACCCATATCTTCAAAAATGGTGTCGTTGGGTTCAAACATCAGGCCTTAAACGAATTCGTCTGCATGAAAACGGCTCGGCG
>CALHWR010000211.1 GCA_938036665.1 uncultured Collinsella sp.
ATTCCGTCGCGGCGCCTTGCGGTGCCACGACGTCGAGCGCAATCGGTGCAAAGGCGATTTCTTCCAGATAGGCCTCAATAGTCGGCTGATGCTTTTTGAGCTGCGCGATGGCAAAGCGCGAGGGGGCCTCGATCGTGAGCGTATCTTCGGTCAGGCTTATGGCGCGCGATTGCCCCAGCATGTTGATGAGGCGTGCATCTTGGCCGTCGCGCTGGCAAAAGGCGATGGCATCCCCCAGGATGATGCTTGCTTCCTCGTCCACTGTCTCTCCCGTTCTTTAGCTCTGAGCTCGCACGCGAGCGGCGCCGAGTTCGGTCAGATGGTATTTCTGGCCATGCTTGATGACCAAGCCGGCCTGCGCCAAGTCATTGAGCGTGCGTGACCAAGTGGGGGCCGAGTTTCCAAACGCCCTCGCCAGATCGGTTGCACCGCACGCTTGATTTTGCGCCAGATAGCCCAGCGCGGCGTTGCCGCGGTCGCTTACGAACACGTCCGGTTGTGGCTGCGCATACTGATTTGCTGCATTAGGATACATCATTTGAGCTGCTGGTTGTTGAGAACTCTGCATCGGTGGCATTTGCTGTTGAAAACTTTGAGGCCACTGTTGGTAAGGCTGCGGAGGCATCTGCTGGGCCCAAGGGCTGTACTGCTGCTGCGGCATCTGCTGGTACGGCTGCTGATATCCCTGCTGGTACTGCTGCGGGAACTGCTGGCCATACCCCAGTGGCGGCATCTGCTGATATGGATATCCCTGTTGGTACGGCTGATAGCCCATTTGCTGGCCACCCGGTGCCCCCGTCGCCTGCTGCATTGCTGCTGCATCCTGATCCGCCAGCGGCACGGTCTCTGGCATGTTTGGCGGCATCGACATCGATGTCGCCTGGGGCTCTTGTGTAGGAAGCATTCCGGGATGCTGCATCTGCCCCACGGGGGGCTGCATCTGCTGCGTTGCCATGGGCTGCTGCGCAAAAGCTCCCGGCAGGGGATATGTGGGCTGCTCCGTCTCGGGCCGCACGGCAGCACCGCGTCCGCCGGCGCGCTCGATTTCCTGCACGCGTTTAGGGTCCAGGCTTACCGTAACCACGGTGCCGTTGCCCATGTTGTCCTCGATGGATACGGCACCGCCGGCGTTTTCCAAATACTCTTGCACCATGGGAAACCCTGCTCCGGTTCCACGGATATAGCGCTTCATCTTGCTGTTTGCGCTGGTAACGCCAAAGTCGAAAGCGCGTTCCTTGTCGTCGATGCCGGGTCCTTGATCGGCAAAGCGGATGGTGTCTCCGCCGTCCAGAATCGAGATGATGGGCTCGGCAAAGTGCGCGTGGATAAAGTTTTCGACAATCTCGCGGATGACCATGAGCGAGATGTGGCCACCTTGCTCTTTCATACACTGGTAGACGGTGTTGGTCGTCTCTTCCAAATACGTGCGGACATCTTGCGGATCAATGACGATCACACGCGGTGTCGACAGCATGTCGTCATAGACGGCGATGCGCGCGGCGTACATGGCTTTTGGCGCCTGCGTGGTCGTCTGCTCGCCTTCCTTACGCTCTTCGCGCACGCCGGTGATGTGCTCGTTGTCGGGTGCCGGGTCTCCGGAATCGACCATGGTGTAAAAGTCGTCAGACATGCCGCTCGCAATCTTTCAAAAGGTTTCGAACAAATAGTAGCTCACCGTGCAATGTTTCTCATCTTTCGACAACTTTTCAAAACCTGTTGAAAACTTTGGAAAACGGACGAAAAGTTCTCAACATTGCCAACATGACCTGTTGAAAACTCGATGAAATATCGTGAAAAGTTGCCATGCACCGCTAAATCGAGCTCGGCTTATGGGGGAACCGTGTGAACTGCGCAACCTTTTACCTTTGATTTCTTGACATTTGAACATTGATTTCCCTACAATCTTCAAGCTCACGTGTCTATATCTGCGTCCGCGCCCCCGCGGACACTCGAAATGCAGCAGGAGGAACTTAAGATGAAGCGTACGTATCAGCCTAATAAGCGTAAGCGTGCCAAGACCCATGGCTTCCGTGCCCGTATGGCCACCAAGGGTGGTCGTGCCGTGCTCGCCCGTCGTCGCGCCAAGGGCCGCAAGCGTCTCACTGTCTAGCAGCGATACACACATCTCGCATGAAGACTATTAAGTCTCGGCAAGATTTCGAGCATGTGTTCAGTCAGGGGCGTCGTTTCAATCACCCTCTGATTCGAATGACCATATGTGAATCGGTTGGCGAAGGCGACTCCGGAAGGGTCGCCTTCGTTGGTGCTAAACGGCTCGGTTGTGCTGTCGTGCGCAACCGTTCTAAGCGTGTGATGCGCGAGGCCGCCCGCAGCTGTGGATTTCCCGTTGCGGGTTATGACATCATCTTGTTCGCAACTCCCAAGACGAGGGTTTCCTCGCCGCAGGAGATGGACAATGCATTGCGTTCGCTTATGAAACGCGCCGGCGTTGCCGGGGAGGAGCGATGAGCAATCACGTTTTGCGACGTGTTGCCATCGCTCCTATTCGCATATATCAACAGGTTATTTCGCCCTTATTGCCTGACGCCTGCATTTATTACCCAACGTGCTCGCAATACGCCGTCCAGGCGATTGAGAAGTACGGTGTTTTGAGAGGCTGCTGGCTTGCCGTGAGGCGCATCGCTCGCTGCAATCCCCTGCACGTCGGCGGTTATGACCCTGTGCCCTAGCGGGCACTCGCTATCGGAGGAAAACTTACATGTGGGATTGGATCGTTAACATCCTTTTCGAGCTGCTCAAGCTCATCCAGACCTTTGCGGTCGACTGGGGCCTGTCCATTATCATCCTGGTGGTCATCATCCGTCTGCTGCTGACGCCGCTTATGCTCAAGTCGACTAAGTCGACGGCACGCATGCAGGTGCTGCAGCCCAAGATGCTCGAGATCCAGGAGCGCTATGCCGACGATCCCCAGCGTCAGGCCGAGGAAATGCAGAAGTTCTACAGCGAGAACAAGTTCAACCCGATGGCTGGTTGTCTGCCGCTGTTGATTCAGATGCCTGTCCTGTTCGCCCTATTTACGCTGCTGCGTAACCTGCCGGACTACTTTAACGACGGCACGTTCTCGTTCTTTAATATTCTGCCCGACCTGACCACCACGCCGAGTGCCTCCTTTGCCGATGGCTTTATGGTCGCGCTGCCTGCGCTGGTCTGCCTGATCCTGTTCGCTGTCCTGACCCTGATTCCGCAGCTCTATATGTCGCGCAACCAGACCGGCCAGCAGGCTCAGAGCATGCGTATGATGGCCGTTGTCATGACGGTCATGATGCTTTGGATGGGCTGGAGCCTTCCCGTTGGTGTTCTGCTGTACTACGACGTCTCGTCTGCTTGGCAGGTTATCCAGCAGATTTTTGTGACGCAGAAGGTCATCGACAAGGCGAAGGCCGATGAGGAGGAGCGCCTTAAGAACGCGCCGCTGCAGGTTGAGGTCACTCGTCGCGAGAAGAAGCCGCGCCCGCACAAGAAGAAGTAGTGGGATATCAATCTTATTTAGGTACCTAACTTTTGGAGTACGTTATGTCTGAAGAGATCATCGAGGATATGCTTGAGGAGGTTGCCCCGCAGGTCGCGGGCGATTATCCCGAGATTGCACAGCGCTACAAGGCTGGTGAAGAGCTGACCGACGAGGAGCTCGACACCATTGCCGATGTCGCGATTTCCATCCTGCGTTCCATCCTTTCGCACTTCGATGCCGCCAACTCTCCTATCGATGAGTATGAGGGCGACGAGGGTGAGCTGATTCTGGATGTAACGGCTCCCGACCTTGCTGTTCTCATTGGCCGTCATGGTCGCACCCTTGATGCCCTTCAGGTTATGTTCTCATTGCTGGTGAGCCGCAAGCTCGGCTTTAGGTATCCGGTTGTAGTGGACGTCGAGGGATACAAGAGCCGCCGTCAGGACAAGGTTGCCTCCATGGCTCAGTCTGCTGCCGAGCGTGCCATCCGCACTCATAAGAGTGTTTCGCTTCCGCCCATGAATGCCTACGAGCGCCGACTGGTTCACATTGCACTTCGTGGCAATGACGCCGTCGATACTCATTCTGAGGGTTCTGACCCCGATCGCCATGTGGTGATTGTTGCTCGATAATCTACTCGAGCTTATGCTAAGGGGACGTGGTTTCCACGTCCCCTTTTTTTGTCAAAAGTTCTCGATACACTGATTTTTGTCAGAAAGGAGCTTTCGTTGTTAGTACTTACTGATCAGCAGGCTGACGAGATGTTGAGTCGTCTAACTTCCTATTGCAAAGAGTATTCCTTGAGTGTAACTGATACTGAGCTGAGGAAATGTATTCAACATTTGGATTTGGTTCTGGAAACAAATAAGACAACCAATCTTACCCGTATTCTTAACGTAGAAGATGCTGCAGTACTTCATATCCTCGACTCACTTGTTTTGCTTCCCTATATCAATAAGGCTCCTGAGGGAGCTTTGCTTGATATGGGAACAGGTGCGGGCTTCCCTGGTATTCCATTAACCATAACCACGCATCGTAGAGCTACTTATATTGACTCTGTTGGCAAGAAGGTTGATGCTGTCAATTCGTTTGTTCATGCTCTTGGATTGAAACATGCTCATGCGGTTCATGATCGCCTTGAAGAATATGCTCGAAGCCATAAGAAGCAGTTCTCTGTCGTAACTGCCCGCGCACTGGCTCCTCTACCGATTCTTGTTGAGTATGCGGCTCCGTTTCTCAAAGATGGAGGGCTATTTGTTATCACCAAGGGTAATCCTTCGGACGAGGAGCTTGCTTCCGGCATGTCAGCAGCTAAGATTTGCGGCTTCACTTTGCTTCTGAATGACGCAATCGATTTGCCTGAGGGTTTGGGCCACAGGGAGTTCATTGTTCTTAAAAAGAGTCATCCGGCATCCGTTTCATTGCCTCGTGCAAATGGCATGGCAAAGAAGAATCCGCTTGCCTAGATGTTTCACGTGAAACATAATGGATACTAACAACTTGCAGTGTTTCACGTGAAACATGGCGGTTGATATCGAATCGGAATGTTTCACGTGAAACATCCTCCGTTTGACAGCTTTAATACACACCAGGAGGGACCGTGGGATTTCGCGACGTTAAGCGTTCTAAGAGCGCAAAAGACACGCGTATCATTGCAATCATCAATCAAAAAGGCGGCGTCGGTAAGTCGACGACGGCTGTAAACCTTGCAGCAGCACTGGGTGAGCAGGGTCGTAAGACACTGATTGTCGATTTTGATCCGCAGGGAAACAGTACCAGTGGATTTGGAATTGAAAAAGAAGACCTTGATCACTGCATCTATGATGCATTGTTGAATGATGTGCCGGCAGAATCGCTTGTTCTTGATACAAATTGCAAAAAGGTATTCGTAATTCCAGCTACGATTCAGCTTGCAGGTGCCGAAATTGAGCTCGTAAGCGCAATTGCTCGTGAAACCCGCCTCAAAGATTTGCTTGAGCCGATTCAGGACGAGTTCGATTTTATTTTCATTGACTGTCCTCCTTCGCTCGGCCTGCTTACTATCAATGCCCTGACCGCAGCAGATAGCGTTTTGATTCCAATCCAGTGTGAGTATTACGCACTCGAGGGCGTTACGAAGCTGCTTGAGTCAATGAAGATGGTCAAATCACGTCTGAACAAGGGCTTAGACACCTATGGCGTGCTTATGACCATGTATGACTCACGTACTTCTTTGTCGAATCAGGTTGTTGAGGAAGTTCAATCGTACTTTGGTGATAAGGCGTTTAAGACGCTGATTCCCCGTACGGTTAAAATCTCTGAAGCTCCGTCTTTTGGAGAACCGATAATTACCTATGCACCTCAAAACAAGGGTGCAAAAGCGTATATGAACCTTGCAAAAGAGGTGATCAAGCGTGCCTAGTGCAAAGAAACGTGGTGGATTGGGACGCGGACTCAATGCTTTGGTCTCAGAGGCTGAGTATGAGACCGGTGGTTCTGCTGCATCTGCTTCAAATGCCGCATCTGAAACAAAGCTACCTATTGAGGATATCGTTCCCAACCCTAATCAACCGCGAATTCACTTTAATGAAACTGAACTTCGCGAGTTGAGCGAGTCAATCCAAGAACATGGCGTTTTGCAGCCGCTCTTGGTTCGCAAGCATGGAAACGGTTATGAGATCATCGCTGGTGAGCGTCGTTACCAGGCGTCAAAGCTTGCTGGTCTTGAGGAACTGCCTGTCATCATTAAAGATGTTAATGATGAAGAGATGCTGGCTCTTGCTCTTATCGAAAACCTTCAGCGTTCTGACCTGAATCCCGTCGAAGAGGCTAAGGGCTATCGCCAGCTCATCGATGCTAGCGGTATGACCCAGGAGGCATTGTCGAAGGCCGTAAGCAAGTCACGCTCTGCAATTACAAACTCGCTGCGCCTTCTCGATCTCCCCGAAGTAGTTCAGCAGATGATTTTTGAGGGTAAACTTACTGCTGGTCACGCACGTGCGATTCTTGCAGTTCCCTATGAGGATGCTCGAATTCGACTTGCAGAGAAGGTTGTTGCGGAGGGCCTTTCCGTGAGAGCGACAGAAAATCTTGCTCCATTGTTTTCTGCCGGAGAGACACCTAAGACGCCGCGGCCTGCAACGCCTCAGTCTTTTAAAAAGGCTGCGCGTGTACTTCGTCAGGTATTTAATACCAACGTGCGTGTGAAGAGCTCGCGTGGAAAGAATAAGATTGAGATTGAGTTTAAAGACGAGGAAGAGCTCTCTCGTATTCTTGGTGAAATGATTCAGTTTGATCAAGGAGGCCAAGATGAGGAATAAGATTTTTACTGCGATTGCATTGGCGACGACTGTCGCGGCTGGTGCCTTTGCTGGTTATAAGATCGCGACAGACGATGAACTTCGAGGCCGTTTGCTTCGTGGCGCGCAAGATATCGTTGATACATCCAAGAAGAAAATGGATGTTATGACAGAAGATGTTGCCATGCGAACTGCTCAGGTAACGAAAAATCCTAAGATTAATCAAGGTTGGGTTAGTAACCAATGGGAAAATGTAGGCTATTAGGTACCTAACAATTACTTAGCATATTTTGATGGGTCCTTGTCTGATTCACGAGACAAGGACCCCTTATTTTGGCCGTAAAAATGGGACCAGTAGCAGCTGATTCAAAATTAAGGTCAATAAATGAAACGACCCCGGTTGCATATCCTGCAACCGGGGTCGTTCGATGTTTCACATGAAACGTTTTGGGGTGCGACTCCCCTATGCGTTTTTCTGAACTTTAAAGCGCTGCTTCAGCTGTCCGCAAGCGGCGTCAATATCGTTACCACGGGAGTTACGAATCGTGGTCTCGATGCCACGGGACTCAAGACGACGCTGAAGATCCTCAACCTTATGAATCGGCGACGGCTTGAGCGGGCTGCCCTCGATGTCGTTAAGCTGAATTAGATTAACGTGGCACAGCGTTCCCTCGCAGAAGTCGCAGAGCGCCTGCATCTCGGGATTCGTATCGTTGACGCCTTCGATCATGGCATACTCATAGGTCGGGCGGCGGCCAGTCTTCTCGGTGTAGAGCTGAAGTGCCTCGTGAAGGCGAAGCAGCGTGTACTTCTTAACACCGGGCATGAGCTTATTGCGCGTCGACTGGATGGCGGAATGCAGGGAAACGGCAAGAGTGAACTGCTCGGGGATATCGGCAAATTTGCGAATACCGGGAATAACGCCGCTGGTAGAGACGGTGAGGTGACGAGCGCCGATACCGATGCCATCGGGGTCGTTGAGGATACGCAGCGCCTTGAGAACCTCGTCGTAGTTGGCAAACGGCTCGCCCTGGCCCATGAAGACAACGCTTGTGGCACGCTCGCCAAAGTCGTTGGATACATGAAGCACCTGGTCGACGATCTCTTGAGCGGTCAGAGAGCGCTTGAGGCCGTTGAGACCGGTAGCGCAAAAGGCACAGCCCATGCCGCAGCCTGCCTGGGTGGAAACGCAGACGGAAAGCTTGTTACGACGGGGCATGCCGACAGTCTCGACGGAAATGCCATCGTGGTACTCGAGCAGATACTTGCGCGAGCCATCTTTGGAAACCTGCTTGGTGAGTTCAGTCGGCGTATCAAAGGCAAAAGCCTCTTTAAGCTGCTCACGGAAAGCCTTGGGGAGGTTGGTCATATCGTCAAACGAACAAACGTTCTTCTCAAAGACCCATTCGATGAGCTGCTTCGCGCGGAAGGCGGGCTGGCCAAGTTCGGCCACGAGCTCGCGAATATCGTTTTGGCTCAAGTCGCGAATGTCCTGAGATTTAGTCCTGGGATTCATGGAAGCCTTTCGATTTTGGGGAAACGTAGAGGGTATCGCTACAATATGGTATCAGCTGCAGAAATTATAGAGGAGGAGTCTGCCCATGCCGGGTAAAAGCCTAGAGAACATGCACGTAGCGGTCTTGGCGGGCGGTCATTCCGCTGAGCGCGAGATCTCGCTCAATTCGGGAAAGAACGTTGTGGTGGCACTGAAGGAAGCCGGCTACACCTCGGTGGAGCTGCTTGACACGGCCGCTGATGACTTTATGGTAACCATGGCGACCGGCGGATTCGATGTGGCATTTATCGCCATGCACGGCGCCGGCGGTGAGGATGGCGCCATGCAGGGTGCCATGGAGACCCTGGGTATCCCCTACACGGCCTCGGGCGTACTTGCCAGCGCCTGCGGTGCCGACAAGGAGGTCTCTAAGCTCCTATACGCCAAGGCGGGCATTCCCATTGCCCCCGGCCTTGCGCTCGAGATGGGCGACGAAGTCGATATCGATCATATCGTCGAGGTTTGTGGCGAGCGCTGCTTTGTGAAGCCGGCCGTCAACGGTTCCAGCTATGGCATTTCCCTGGTCCACGAGCCCTCCGAGCTGCCCGCGGCAATCGCCAAGGCGTTTGAGTTTGGCGACAAAGTGCTGGTCGAGAAGTGCATCGAGGGCACCGAGATCACCGTCGGCGTATACGGCGAGGATGACGTGCGCGCCCTGCCGATTGTTGAGATCCGTAAGCCCGAGGACTGCGAGTTCTACGATCTGGACGTGAAGTATGTCGACCCCACGGATATCCATCGCATTCCGGCACAGATTTCGCCCGAGAACTACGCTCGCGCTCAGGAACTTGCCTGTGCCGCTCACAAGGCCCTCGGCTGCCTGGGTATCTCGCGCAGCGACTTTATCGTGAGCGAGAATGGCCCCGTCATCCTCGAGACCAATACCATTCCCGGCATGACCGATACGTCGCTGTATCCGGATGAAATCCGCCACACCGACGACATGACGTTCCCGCAGGTCTGCGACAGCCTAATCCGTATGGGACTTCGTCGAGCGGGCATTGCATGCTAATCGAGGACGCGGTTTCGTCAGGAACGCCGCAGTTTGTCATCGACTCCTATGCCACGCTTGCCGAACGCGCCAAAACCCAATCGTTTGGCCTCATCGAGGAAGATGTTATCGTCCTCGATACCGAGACCACGGGTCTTTCGGTGCAGGACAACGAGCTTATCGAGATATCAGCGGCCCGTCTTTCGGGCCGCGAGGTCATCGACCGCTTCGATACCTTCGTGCATCCCAGGCAGCTGATTCCCGCCGAGATTACCGAGCTCACGAGCATTACAAATGCCGATGTTGCAGATGCCCCGTCGGCGGTTGAGGCCGTCGCCGCTCTCGCCGATTTTGTCGGTGGCTGCCCGGTGATCGCACACAACGCCACGTTCGACCGCTCGTTTATCGAGTCGGTCAAAGGCGGCGTCAACGTGAGCGATATTTGGATCGATTCGCTGGCGCTGTCGCGCATCGCGCTTCCGCGCCTGGCCTCGCACAAGCTGTCTTTTATGGCCGATCTGTTTGGCTGCGACTCGGTATCACACCGTGCCAATGCCGACGTCGACGCCCTGTGTGGCGTATGGCGCGTGTTGCTCGTGGCGCTCACCGACTTGCCCCAGGGCCTCATGGCGCGCCTAGCCGACATGCATCCGGACGTGCCTTGGTCCTATCGTCCTATCTTCTCATTCTTGGCAGGGCAGAACCCTGGTTCCATCTTCTCTCTCAGCGCCGCTCGTGCTGACGTTCTCAAGGCCGATCGCGCCGACGATCGGGTGGACGCCGATGAACTGCCGGTTCTCAAGATGCCGAGTCGTGAGGAGATCGAGGCAGACTATGCGCCAGGTGGCCTGGTCAATCGCATGTATCCCACCTACGAGCCGCGTGATGAGCAGATCGCGATGGCGCTCGAGGTCCGCGATGCGCTGGTCACGGGCACTCATCGAGTAATTGAGGCAGGCACCGGCGTCGGCAAATCGATGGCCTATCTGGTGCCTTTTGCCGAGGCAGCACGCCGTAACAACATCACGGTTGGTATTGCGACCAAATCGAACAATCTTGCCGACCAGCTCATGTACCATGAGCTGCCAAAACTTGCCGAGCAACTGGACGGTGGTCTGTCATTTTGCGCTCTCAAGGGGTATGACCACTATCCGTGCCTGCGCAAGCTTGAGCGCATGAGCCGCGGCCAGGTCGAGATTACCACCAAGCGCGATCCGGCGGACACGCTCACGGCGGTCGCGGTCATTATGGCGTACGTCTGCCAATCAGCCGATGGCGACCTCGACTCGCTCGGCATTCGGTGGCGCAGCGTCAACCGTCCCGACTTTACGACGGCCTCGCGCGAGTGTGCTCGTCGCCTCTGCCCGTTTTTCCCTGATAAATGTTTGGTCCACGGCGCTCGCCGTCGTGCGGCGCATGCCGATGTGGTGGTCACCAACCATTCCCTGCTGTTCCGCAACGTCGCGGCCGAGGGCAGGATTTTGCCGCCGATTCGTCATTGGGTAATCGACGAGGCCCATTCCATCGAGCGCGAGGCGCGCCGTCAGTGGGCGCGCGTGGTGTCGGCGGACGAATCACGCGTCCTGTTCGAGCGCCTGGGTGGTTCGAGCACCGGCGCGCTAAGCCAGGTTTCCCGTGATTTGGCAACCTCCGAGGGCTCTACGCTCTATCTGGGCCTTACTGCCAAGGCGACGTCGACGGTTGCCCGCGCGAGCATGGCAATCGCCGACGTGTTCGATGGCGTTCGCGAGCTCGGCCGCCGTGCGCGTGGGGGTTATGACAATGCCAATCTATGGATTGGCCCCGAGCTGCGCGAATCAGACGACTGGCATGATTTCTTACAGTCGGCCTACACTGGCATCGACGCATTGGAACAAGCTGACAAGAGCGTCGACGCGCTGGTGCAAGCCGTCGCCGCCGACAAGCCCGAGGTTGTTGTCGACCTGGGTGATATCTCGCGCCGCCTGCACGAGCTGGCCGAGAACCTCAAACTCATCATTGATGGCACCGATGAGCACTACGTGTATTCGCTGCAGGTCAATCGCAGACTTCGTGCCGGCGGAGAGTCGATGACCGCAGAGCGCATCGACATTGGCGAGGCTTTGGCAACCGAGTGGCTACCCGAGGTTCACACGGCTATCTTTGCCTCGGCGACCATGACGGTGTCCAAAAGCTTTGAGCACTTTAACCATGCGGTCGGCCTTGATCGCATCGGTGCTTCAACGTCGTCATCGCTGCACTTGGATTCGAGCTACGACTTCGATTCGAACATGGCTGTAGTCGTTGCGGGCGATATCCCCGATCCGCGCGATCGTGAGAGCTATCTTACGGCGCTCGAGCGCGTACTGGTCGACGCCCATCTTGCCATGGGCGGATCGGTGCTCACGTTGTTCACCAATCGGCGCGACATGGAGGACCTATACGCCCGCGTTGAGCCCAAGATGGCCCGTGCGGGTCTGGAGCTCAACTGCCAGCAGCGCAACTCATCTCCTCGTCGCCTGCGCGACCGGTTTATCAACGAACCGACCTCGTCGCTTTTTGCGCTCAAGGCCTTCTGGGAGGGGTTTGATGCCAGCGGCGAGACGCTGCGCTGCGTCATCATTCCCAAGTTGCCGTTCTCAAGCCCCACGGACCCGCTCTCGTGCGAGCGCAACCTGCGCGAAGACCGCGCATGGGCGCGCTATTCGCTGCCCGAGGCGGTGCTCGAGGTTAAGCAGGCCGCGGGGCGTTTGATTCGCTCGTCGACCGATAGCGGTGTGCTGATCTTGGCGGATCCTCGCCTGGTGACGAAGGGCTATGGCAAGAAGTTCTTAACGTCGCTGCCCACGAGCTCCTACCAGCGCATCGAATCGGCGCAGATTGGGCACTATCTACAGCTGTGGCGTGCACGCCACGAGCGGCGGCGCTAAAGCGGACAGACGAGGGTTTTTGCCATATCGCACAGACACTTTGACAGGGCGGGGTCATCCAAGATGCGGATGGCTCCGCCCGCTGCGATTATCTGGCTCAGCAGCCAACGCTCGGAGCCGTAATGTACGGTTACCGTTGCCATGTCTGTCCCGCTGCGCTTGATTAGGGTGATGCCGGCCCAGTCCAGATGCTCCGCCATATCGAATGGCATCAAGAGCTTTGCGCTGCGCTGCGTTCGGGCAAGGGAATCGTGGAGGGATGCGACGTCCGGTGCGTGAGGCACGACGGAGTCTTCCGTTAAGGCGAGTCCCTCGATTTTATCCATGCGATAGGTGCGCTGCTCATCGACTGCGATGTCCCAGGCAATCAGGTATGTTTGGTCGCCGTTTGCCGTAATGCGCAAGGGGTCGACCAGACGCTCGCGTGGCCGTGCATCGTCCATCGAGCGATACGAGATACGGCAGCGAACGCCGTCCTGAATGGCGCAGCTCAGCTGCTGCCAGTGCGACCCGTGGTTGACGGTGTCAAAGACGCGCTGGTTATAGCCGAGCTCTTCGGGTAGAAGAGCAAATCGAATCCGAGCCGCCGTCTGCGGCTCGATCCCCAACGATTCAAGCTCGTGGTTGAGCACGGCGCCCTCGGCGGCACTCAGGCGCAGCGGTAGCACACGACCGGCGTCACCGGTGAGGACCACACGCTCGCCGTGGCATTCGCAGATGATGCGCGCGCCCGATTCTCGGTCCGCGAGCGTCGAGACGATCTCGAGAATCTCGTCGAGCGACGCCCCCGTGATGTCAAAGCGACTGCAAATCTCGTTTCGAGTCATGCCGTTCTCGCCGGCGGCGTAGAGGGCCTCCATGATGTCGATGGCGCGCGAGAGCCTCTGCTCGCTGGTGAGTTTACGCACGGGCATGCTCGTGCACCGTCCTTTCGATGAGGTGGTTCCACGCCTGTTTGAGCGATTTGGGGGCCATGGGCCTCATGCCGTCCATGGCGTGGGCCATGCAAAATGAGGCGGCGGCTTCAAGGTCGCGCACGTCAACGGTCCAGATCCATCCCGCATCGGTGTGTGCGAGCTTACCTCGCCCGCGCGTGAGACCGTTGATCATATCGATCTGCGTCTGAGGGGCGAATGAGAACGTAGCTGCAACGGGCGGTCGGTCGGCAAAATCGAATTCAAAGAACAGGTAGTCGTTGAGGTTGAAGTCCGCAGGGATGGTGTAGGCCTTCGAAGGACGCCAAGCGCGAACGATACGGTCGCAGCGGAATGTCCTGATGTCGTCGGTGGCATTGTCGAGGCCGCAGAAGTACGCCACGCCCTCGCGCTCGAACATGCCGTAGACGCAGACGGTACGCTCTTTTTGCTCACCGCGTCCGTTCTGATATAAAAATCGCAGCGCGCATCGCTCGGCAAAGGCGCTCCAAACCGCATCGACGGTGGGAGAGCGGCTGATCGTCGCCTCGTCCGCCGTCGTCCTGCCGGTGAGGTAGGCAATCTTGGAGCGAATATCGGCAAGTGGTGCGGCAAAGGTGGAAGAGCCGCTTGCAAGCGTTTGGTCGATGGCGTTGAGTAGGATGTCGGCGTCGTCTGCGGTGATGAGGCCACCTGCTGCAAACGTGTGCTCGCGGTCGATTGTCCACGAGCTTTCCTCGGTCTCCTGCGCGCCGGCAGGGCGAACCTCCTTGATTAGGATGCCGCGTTCGAGCAGTTTGTCACGATCGCGCCGAAACTTGCGCTTATCAGAGTCGATGTTGCCCGAGCCATATCCCAGGTCAGAATCCAAGACGATCTGCTCGGTCGTCAGCGGTTCGGGGGAGCTGTTGAGCACAAAGAAAAGATTGAGGATGCGCTGAGCCGTTTTATCGAAACTGGGCTCCGAATTTTCCTTTTTAATTGTCGCGGTCGCGTCGCTTGCCGTCATAGAGTCCTCGCATGAGAAGGTGGTTTGCTGCCATGATTTTAGTCCGATATGGAGATTAGGCTATATCCTTGTCCGCTCGGGGCGTTAAGATGGCCCGAATTCGGTCGTTTGCGCTCGCTCGGGGTATACTTTCGACTATATACGGTTCTAATGTGCATACATTGGGCCTATTTGTCGGATTATGGATGTGGAGCGCACATGGCGAACACCCAGAACTATATTAACCACCTGCTGCAGAACACCGGCATTACGCCGGCATGCAGCGAAGAAGAGCGCTTGGCTGCCGAGGATATCGCTCAGATCTTCCGCAACCACGGCTTTGATCCAGAGGTTCAGGAGTTCAATGCCCCGGCGCCCAGTAGGTTGGCATTTGCCGTTACCGGTATTCTTGCGTTTGCCGGCGCCCTACTGATGGGCATCGGCGGCGGCATCGGCTTGGTCGGCACCTTGCTGGCCATTGCCGGCGCCGTTCTTTACGTGCTCGAACGCACGGGCCACCCCGTGGTTTCGCGCCTGGGCAAGACGGGCGTGAGCCAAAATGTCATCGCCTACCACAAGGCCTCGGGCCCGCTCGCGTCTCCGCGCAACCGCCCGGTGGTCGTTGTCGCACACTACGACTCTCCCCGTGCCGAGCTGCTCGCCCGCGAGCCCTATGCTTCTTATCGTGCGCTCATCGCCAAGCTGTTGCCCGTTGCCACGGTTGCCCCTGCTGCCGTTGCCATCTTGCGTATCCTGCCGCTCCCCGGCGCGCTCAAGGTTCTGCTGTGGATTGTCGCGATCCTCGCTTCCCTCGTTGCGCTCGCCAACGCGGCAAACATCATTTCTAACCGTTTTGTGCTTCCCTATACGTCCGGCGCAGTGTGCAACAAGTCTTCTGTCGCCGCTATGCTCGGCGTTATGGACAACGTTGCTCCCTTCCAGGGCGAAAACGAGTTTCCCGACGATGTTCCGTTCGATACCTATTTTGGGGAGCAGAAGCGTCGTGCCGAGGAGATGGCGCGCGCAGCAGCGGAGTATGCCGCGGCCCAACAGCAAAACGACTACGGCAACACCATCGAGTATGAAGAGCCTACCTACGCCGAGGACGAGTTCGGTCAGCCGATTGCTCCCGACGCTCAGACCGAGCCCGAACAGGGCGAGGCTTTCGACGAGCAGATCGAGGGCTTTGGGGGTGCGTCTGCCGACGAGACGCTGATTGGCGCCATCGTGCCCGAGGATCAGAATCAGGCTGTCCAGGCCGAAGAGTTCAATGACGAGGTTCCCACTGCCGAGCCGGCGGAGGAGCCTGTCGCGGCCGAGCCCGAGCCCAGGCTCTATCGCAATGCCGCCGGCAACATCCGCTTTGGTTCGGATGCCATCCGTGCGCTCGGAATGCTTCCCGAGTCCTGCACGCTCGATTACGAGGAAGGCGAGGAGCCGACGTTTGAGCCCGAGCCTGCCCCCGTCGTGACTGCATCTGCGCCCGTTGTCGCCGTGGATGATGAGTCTGCCGCGGTTGCCGCTGCCGTTGCCGAGCCCGAGGCGGTGTCCGCGATCGATCCCGCGGCAGGACTGGACATTTTGGCTCCCGCCGCGCCGGCGCAAGACGTTAGGGACGAGCCTGACGACGATTACGCTGAACAGCCGAGGCGCGTGTCTTACGAGAGCGATACTGATTTCTCGTCCGAGATTCCCGCGGCAACGCCCCATGCCGATATTGCATCCGCGTTCTCTTCGATTGGCGCCAGCGCTTCCAACTTCTTTAAGGGTGCGCTTGCAAAGGGCAGGAAATTTGTCGACGATTTCGAGGGGAAGCGCGTTGCCGCACGCGAGGCTGCCGAGCAGGAGGCTATCGCTCAGCAGCAGGCAGCCGAGGCGGCACGTGAGCGCGCGGCGCAAGAGTTCGAGCAGAACGAGGCTATGCAGTCCGTGCCTGTCGACGCCGCCGAAGCTACAACGTCCTTTGAGGCTCAGCAGCACGTCGATAGCACCATGTCGTTTGATGCCGCGCAGTTCGATTCCACGATAACGTTTGAAAAGCAAGGCACCGCGATTGCCGAGCCCCTTCCTGTTTCCGATGAGCAGGGCGACGCGGCAGACGATGACGAACCCATTGATGCTGCCGAAATCCAAGATGCCGCCGGGCACGAGCCCGTCGAGGTCAACTGTGACGAAGAGCAATACGCGGCAGCCGATCAAGGTGATTTGACCGAGGTCGAGCAGGAGGAAGTGCCTGCGGTTTCCGAGGCTCCCGAGACAGATGAGTCGAGGCCTTACTCCACGCAGATTTTCACCATGCCGACCCCGAGTGGTTCCGGTGCCACGGTTGCCGATGTTGCTCCCACCCAGGACGAAACGGTCGATTCCCTTATGGCCCAGATTTCCTCCCAGGCATCACCGCGTCCGCAGGTGAATGTTCCCGATCCGGCGTCGGCTCCGTCGCCTGCACCTTCCTCGTCTCCGCTGGCTTCGGTCCCCGATCCGTCGCTGCCGTCTATGAAGCAGGCAAACGTTGCGTCTCGCACGTCGCTGTTCGACCTTCCCGACCCCTCCGCACAGGTCAACGACCCCTTTGCTACCGCCCAGGGTCCCGAACCCACATCGGCACCCGTTGCGCCTCCTATGCCCGTTGCGTCGGGCGCACAGCCGATCGAGACCATTTCGGCTCCCGCCCCTGCGGCACCCAAGTCTCGCAAGCGCGGCCTGGGCGGCCTGTTCGGTCGTAAAAAGAAAAACGAACAGGACAGCATGAGTGACTGGCTGGGCGTCGAAGACGATTACGATGCCAAGAAGTCCGGTCGCGGCATCGGTTCGTGGGATAATTTCGAGGACGATAACGATGGCTGGAAGGGCGGCGCTACGTCTTCCGACGGCGCTTCTTCCGAAGATATGCTCTCGGCTGTCGCCTCTATGGGTGACGATGAGCTGCTCGGTCACGATATCTGGTTTGTGGCAACGGGCGCCTCGGATTGTGATGGCGCCGGCATGAAGGCCTTCTTGGCTTCGCATCGCGATAAGCTCCGCGGCGTATTCTTCATCAATCTTGAATCCGTCGGCGCCGGTAGGCTTTCGGTGGTGACGGTTGAGGGCGAACAGCAGCTGCTCAAGGGCGATCGCCGCATCATGAACCTGGTCAGCAAGGTGTGCAAGTCGTTCCATGTCGATTGTGGCGCGCTCGAGATGCCCTATGCCAAGACCGATGCCTATGCCGCGCTCGAGGCGAGCCGCCGAGCCCTCACCATCGCCGGCGTGGACGGCACGCGCCTGGCTTGTGCTCGTACCGAGGACGACTTGCCCCACAATGTCAACCCGACGAACATTGCCACGGTATCCGAGGTCGTGACCGAGGTTATCCGCCGTTCGTAGACGGAGCTCTAAGGAGTCAACGTGTTTTCGTATATTAAGCGCCATTGGCCTGTCTACGTGATTTTGACCTTGATTGCCATTGCGTTAGGATTTGGGGCTGCCTACATCGTGGGTGCGAAGGGCTCGACCCCCGCCTCCGCAATCAGCGAAGAGGTGGAGCAAGAACAGAGCACGGGCGCCGATGGGATTCCTGAGTCCGAGCAAGCAATCGTTGATGGTGGATCTTCGTCTGCAGAGTAGATGCGGCGATTTAAATGATTGAAAGCGGGCGAGCCGGGGGACTGGCTCGACCGCTTTTTCATCGCGCTAGCGCTTCTTTGGGATTGACCTAAGGCGAGCGAACCATAGGGCTGCGGCACCCGAGGTCAGGAGCGCGGTGATGCAGGCGGCGATGGGAGCTGATCCTGTTGCCGGTAGGTCCCGCGGTAGGGTACAGCGTTGAATGACACTGTCCTCGTCATGTGACTCAAGTTTATCGCCGCCGCCGTTGCGGCAAAGATCGACGCGTGCGCTGTTGGTGAGTGCAGTTTGGGGTGTGTAAGCCGACGTTGCCTGCATGTGCACGACTGCGCCCCGAGCATCTGTGCCAAGGATTGCTTTGGCATCGTCAAGGTCGTCGTGCTCATCTTTGAGATCATCGCGGGTCCAAGAATCCGTATCGCTTCGAGTCGTAAAGTCGGCGGCTACCGCACCGTATTCAATGCGAATGCCCGTCACGACGGTATTGGATGCAAGGTCGAGTTCTTTCGCCTCGAGTGTGGCGGATTCCGTGGTCGAGACATCCGCCTTCCAGAGGTGCCAGCCGTCGTAATCGACGAGGCGGCAATCTTCACCCAGGCTCTCTTTTACTTCGTCGGACTCAAGCCAAGGATTTTCGTGCCCATCGTCAAGCGTCGCGTTTGCCGGCTCATCGACGTCTGTCGAGTCCAACGGCGTCGTGCGATACCACACGTTGCACAGACCGTTGAGGTCGCCGATGGCGACGGGGGTTTCGATTGAGACGAATCTCGCCGTGCCGTCTTTGGCGCACTCAAGATCATCGGTAATCGTAAACTCATCAACCCAAGTAGCGGAATCGTTTCGAGCATCGATGGTATAGGAGAAAAGCCCATCCGTATTGGTTTGCATCGCGGCGCGGTTTTTTCCATCGCCGTTAGCCAACAGACCCTTCCCGATAGGTTGGACAAGTTCCTGACGCTTGTCGACCTGTCCTTTGATCTCGATGGGCGCATCCTTCATCGTGACGGATTGGACTTCTCCCGTATCCTTTATTTCAAACGTTATCTCCTCGGCAAGGTCATAGGTCCGCGGCGACATCGTTTCGCGCAACGAGTAGGTGCCGGGTGCAAGATGTTCGATGCGGTGCGGCTTGTCGGATGAGGTCCAGGAGTCTATTTCGGTTTTATCGGGACCATATAAGGTGAGCTGTGCACCTTTCACTTCCTGCTCTCCGCTTGCATCGACCTTGGAGATATCAACCTTGGTGTAATCGTCGGATACGTTAAGCCGTGCTTCCACAACGGGTGTTTTCTGGTCGGCATAGGTAAGGTCGACGATATGGTGCGTCCGGTCGAGTAAGAAGCCTGCCGGCGCTTGAGTCTCGACAACCTCGTAGCGTGCGGTGCCAGATCCCAGCGGGAGGTCGTCCGCGCGTGCTTCTCCAGTTTCATCCGTCGTGACGGTAGCGACAGTCTCACCGTCGAGCGCGGCAATGCTACCGTCGGGGCGCACGATATCACCTGAGGCACGGATCTCAAAGATGGCGCCCGCGAGGCTGCTGCCGTCTACGGCATCGGTTTTAACGATCCTGATGTTTCCGGTCGCGGCGCGGTCATAATACGAGACGATTGCAACGGGCGTTAGGTTTATATCGGCGGGTATGTTTACCTCGATCTCTCCGCCGACAAGATAGGGCTCTTTGGCCGAGGTTTCGCGTACATAATAGGTGCCCGGCACGAGCGATTCGGGCAGTGTGACGGTGCCGGTCGCGTCAGTCGTAAAGGTGTCCATTACGTTATGTGCTGGATACCAGCATGTTTGTGAGACAGGTTTGTGATTGCTGTCGAGGAGTTGGAAGGTGAATCCGGCTAGGGGAACAGAAGCGCCTGTTTGGGCATCGCGTTTTACAATCTGGAGATGCGTCGACAGAGCGTGGTTGTCCACGATATATTGAAGCTCGGCGCCGTCGGAAATCTGATTGGCCTCGACGGTCCATTCCCCCGCACGTTTAAAACCCTCGGGGACGGTTTCCGGAACCTCACGAACCGTGTAGCCGGCGCGGTCGTATGGGACGGCTCCGTGGACACCGGCTGGTCGCTTGCCTGTGCCGAACCATGCTTCGGGCTGGTCTTTGGTGGAGGCAAAGCCATAGATGTTTGTAGTCAGTGTGCCAACAACCTGCTGAGAGCTGTTACTGACAACCTCAAAGACAACATCTCCTGCCGGCTGCTCCAGGCCGGATTGATCGCTAT
>CALHWR010000212.1 GCA_938036665.1 uncultured Collinsella sp.
TGTTGCGGCGGCGCTCCTCGGTGACGGCGGCCATGCGGTCGCGCTCCACGCGCTGCAGGATGTATGCCGAGTAGCCGCCCTCGAAGGGATCGACCTGGCCGTCGTGGACCTCCCACATGCTGGTGCAGACCTCGTCCAAGAACCAGCGATCGTGCGTGACCACGAGCATGGCGCCCTGACCGCGCTGCCAGCGGGCCTTTAAGTGACGCGCAAGCCAGTTGATGGTACGCATGTCCAGGTGGTTGGTGGGCTCGTCGAGCATGAGCACGTCGTAGTCGCCGATCAGCAGGCGCGCGAGGTCCACGCGACGGCGCTGGCCGCCCGAAAGCTCGCCCACTGTGCCTTCCCAGGGCACATCGCTGATGAGGCCGGCCAGAATCTGGCGCGTACGCGGACTCGACGCCCACTCATACTCGGGCGCGTCGCCCACGACGGCATGATGCACGGTGTCGGTATCGACCAGGTTGTCCTTTTGGCCGAGCAGACCGATCGTCGTGCCGCGGCGGTGCGTCACGCGGCCGTCGTCGGGTTCCAGCGTGCCGGCGAGTACACTCAGCAGCGTCGACTTGCCGTCGCCGTTTTTACCGACGATACCAATGCGGTCGCCCTCGCCCACGCCGAGCGTCACGCTATCGAAAATATGCTTGGTGGGAAACTCTAGGCTGATGGAATCGCATCCCAAAAGAATCGCCATATGCCCTGCTCCTTCGTAGAAATTCAACGTTGTCCATGATAGCAGCGAGCCCCACCCCAAACCACCACGAAGGTGCCTGTCCCCTTTGTGGTGGTCGTTTCGGTCGCAGAGCAAAAAGGCGGGCCATCTCGCAAAAGAGATGACCCGCCTCTCCAATCAGTCCCGCGACAACCGTGGCCGCCGCGGGCCTCAAGCATGTCCCGGACTAGGAGAACATACCGGTGAGGTAATCATTCAGCCGCTTATCCTTGGGCCGTTGGAAAATCTCGTCGGTCTCGTCGTACTCGACCATATCGCTCATGTAGAAGAACGCCGTGCGGTTGGACACGCGCGACGCCTGCTCCATGTTGTGCGTCACGATGACGATGGCACGGTCGGCAACGATCGACGACATCAGGTCCTCGATCGCCAACGTCGAGATGGGGTCGAGCGCCGAGCAGGGCTCGTCGAACAGGATCACGTCGGGGTTGAGCGCCAGCGTGCGCGCAATGCACAGACGCTGCTGCTGACCGCCCGAAAGCGCGTAGGCGCTCTTGTCGAGCTTGTCTTTGACCTCGTCCCACAGCGCGGCACCGCGCAGACTTTCCTCGACCATGCGGTCGAGCTCGTCACGGTCGGTGATGCCGTGGCGCTTGGGCGCAAAGGTGATGTTGTCGCGAATGGACTTGCGGAAGGGGTTGGGCTGCTGGAACACCATGCCGATGGAGCGACGCAGCTCGTACGTGTTCTCGGTCTTGGTGTTCACGTTGCGCCCGCGGTAGTTGATCTCGCCCTCCACGCGACAGCGGCGAATCTCGCGATTCATCAGGTTGAGGCTACGCAAGAAGGTCGACTTGCCGCAGCCCGAAGGCCCGATGAGCGCCGTGATCTCACCCTTGTGGAAGTCGAGCGACGTATTGTGCAGCGCATGGTGGTCGCCATAGTACACGTTGACGTCCTTGGCGGAGAGCACGACCTCGTCGCTCACGGCCTTGCCGCTCACGCGCACGCGCCTCTCGCTCTCCCCCACGCTCGACAGAAAGTCCTGGGTGTCGGACGTGGCCGCCTCGGTTGCGGGCGTTGCATTCATATCGCTCATTCGGCCGTCATCTTCCTTGCCAGTTGCTTGCCCACGATACGGGCGACTACGTTAAACAGCAGCACGCAAATCATCAGCAGTGCCGCGGTGCCCCAGACGATCTGCTGGGCCTCGGGGCTGCCCTCGCCATAGATCTTGTAGATGTGCACGGCCAGCGACTCGCCGGGACGGAACACGTTCCAGGCGCAGGTGGGGCTCGACAGGTTAAAGCTCAAGAAGTTGAGGCGGACCGGCGAGCTCATGCCCGAGGTAAAGAGCAGCGCCGCGGCCTCGCCAAACACGCGGCCGGCCGAAAGCACGATGCCGGTCACGATGGCGGGCATGGCCTCGGGAATCAGGATGTGCAGTATGGCCTCCCAGCGAGTGAGGCCCATGGCCAGGCACGCATCGCGCTGGGCCTGCGGCACGTCCTCGAGCGCCTGCTGAATCACGCGCACCAGGATGGGGATGTTGAACATGGTGAGCGCGACGGCGCCGGAGATGATGGAGTACTTCCAGCCCAGCTGCACCGAGAACACCAGAAAGCCGAACATGCCGACGACGATGGAGGGCAGCGAAGACAACGTCTCGATGGCGGTCGAGGCGATGTCGCGAATGGGACCGTCGGGCGCGTATTCAACTAGGAAGACCGCGCCGCCCAGGCTGATGGGCACCGAGATGATCAGGGTAATCAGCAGCAGATAGAACGAGTCGAACAGCTGGTAGAGCACGCCGCCCTGCGTTCCGTTGGCGCGTGCGGGCTGCGTGAGAAAGCCCGGCTGGAACAGCGTCGAGATGCCCTCGAACAGGATGTAGGCCACCATGGAGACGACGATAAGCATGACGATGGCGACAATCGCCGTCAGCACGCCCGTGGCGATACGGTCTTGCCTTTGGACACGCCCGAGTCTCGCCTCGTCGATATGGATGCGCGTGCTAGCCACGAGCCTTCGCCCCCTTGCGGCCAATGAGATGGATGATCAGGATAAAGATGAGGCTCATGCCCATCAGCAGCAGGCCGAGCGCCCACAGGACGTCGTCCTGGGCCGAGCCCTCGGCATAGACCGCCATGGACGTGGTGAGCGTGGTGGTGATGGTAGACGCCGGCGACAGCAGCGACGTCGGCATGGCCTCGATGCCGCCAATGACCATGCGCACGGCGAGCGTCTCGCCAAAGGCGCGGGTCATGCCAAGGATGACTGCGGTCATGAGCGACGGCATGGCGGACTTGAGCACCACGTGCCAGATGGTCTGCCAGCGGGTGTAGCCCAGCGCGAGCGAACCCTGGCGGTAGCTATCGGGCACGGCGCGCAGGCCATCGACCGAAAGCGTGGTCATCGTCGGCAGAATCATGACGGCCAGCACGATGGCGCCGGGCAAGATGCCCAGGCCTGTGCTCACGTGGAAAACGCTCTTCATAAGGCCGACGACCACGTGAAAACCGATCAGGCCAAAGACGACCGAGGGAATACCGGTCAAAAGCTCAATGAGCGGCTGAAAAACCTTGGAGCCAAACTTAGGCTGAATCTCGACCGCAAAGATGGCAGAGCCGATGGCGATGGGCAGTGCGATGAGCGTGGAGAGCACCATGACCGCAAACGAGGTGACGATCAGGGGCAGGGCGCCAGTGTAGGGCAGGCCGTTTTCGGCCGTGTTGGCCAGGTCCCACTTGGTACCGGTAAAAAACTCGACGATCGAGACGCCGTCCTTGAAAAAAGCCGAGAGGCCCTTTTGGGCGACCATAAAGATGAGCGCGGCAACGACAAGCGTCACGAGCGCTACGCACGCACCCGTGACGCCCAGGCCCACGTTCTCAAGCTCGCGCTTTGGCAGCTGTTTTGCCATTGCAAACCTTTCCGGGGGCGATTACTTATTTAGCGGAGACCTTGCCACTGGCGTCCTTGACGACCTTCATGGCAGAAACGGGAATAAAGCCCTGCTCCTCGACGAGCTTGCCCTGGACGTCGTCGGAAAGCATGAACTCCAGGAAGGCCTTGGTGGCCTCGTCGGCGTCCTTAGCACAGTACATGTGCTCGGTCGCCCAGATCTTGAAGGAGTCGTCGGTGACGTTTGTGCTCTTGGGCTCGACGCCCTCGACCATGATGGCGTTGAACTTGGAGTCATCGAAGTGCGAGAAGTCGAGGTAGGAGATGGCGTTGTCGGTGCTGCCCATCTGAGTCTGGACATCGCCGGACTTGTCGAGCTCGGCGTCGCCCTTAAAGTCGACGGCCTCGTCGCCAAAGACGGCGGCCTCGAAGGTGGCGCGGGTGCCGGAGCCGGCCTTGCGATTGAGAACGACGATCTTGGCGTCGTCGCCGCCGACCTCCTTCCAGTTGGTGATCTGGCCGGAGAAGATACCCTTGAGCTGCTCGAGGGACAGGTCGTCGACCTTGACGTTCTTGGAGACGACGGGGCCCATGCCCACGACGGCGACCTCGTGGTCGACGAGGTTTTTGACCTGATCGGCCTCGAGCTTGGTCTCGGCGAAGACGTCGGAGTTACCGATGGTGACGGTGCCGGCGGCGACAGCGGTCAGGCCCTTGCCCGAACCGTTACCCGAACCGGAGACGGAGACGTCCGGGTTGGCATCCATGAACTTCTCGGCAGCAGCCTCGACGAGAGCCTGGAACGAGGAAGCGCCGTCGTAGGTCACCTCGCCCGAGACGGACTCGGCAGCAGCGGCACTGCCCTCAGCAGCGGTGTTGGCGGCGTTGGAGCCGCCGCAACCAACGAGACCGAGACCGACGATGCTGGCAAGACCACCAGCGAGGCCGAGGAACTGACGACGAGAATAAGCCTGATCGAGCATGATCTTCCTTTCATACAAGCGACTCGCGGGCACCCTGCCCGCTTTGCTGTTTGGAAAGATACGGTCTCGATCGGGCAGCGCCCGCGTCAGCTGCGCTTTATTACGGGCATCTGATAGACCCTTACCGCAAGCGCGGCTCGGCTTTACAAACGAATAACAAACCCGCCACCAAGCATGACCCGCCTTTTACACCAATAAAAACAAAGTTGCGGTGAAATAGTTCCTGCTTGGCCATCAAATGGCCCATTCTAGGAACTATTCCACCGCAACTTAAAAAGCCCGGACGAAAGGGGTGCTAAGTTGTTAAAACGCCGCAGCCTTAAAGCTCAAGCTCGTTCAAACGTAAGATCGCCACGATATAAATCTTGAGCGCCTGCTTGAGCTGTTCCTCGTTGGCGCACTCGTTGGGACCGTGCATCTGGCCGCCCCACTCGGGCAGCTCCAGACCGGTCTCCTCGGGGCCAAACGAGACGGCGCGGGCAAAGTTGCGCGCGTACGTGCCGCCGCCCATGGCAAAGGGCTCAGCATGCTTGCCCGTAAACTCGTTATAGGTATCAATAAGCGCCTTCACGGCCGGATCGTCGGCAGAGACCGAGAACGGCACCTTCGCACGACCCACACGGCACGTCACGCCAAAACGGCCCACGAGCGGATCGAGCTGCTCGCGGATGGTATCGGCACTCGTGCTGTCGGGGAAGCGCACGTCGATGACCTGCTCAATATGGCCATCCACCACGCGGATGACGCCAGCGTTGCAGGTAAGCGGGCCAAACGCCGGACTCGTCGCATCGATACCCAGGCCGCGACCATAGGCGTCCGCATGCACAAAGGCCAGGAACTTGACGAACTCGTGCTCGGCAGGCGTCAGCAGGCGCTCGTCGCGTGCACCAAACGCGTCCTCGGCCTCGCGCAGATACGCCACGATCAGCCCGACGGCGTTGATCGTTCCCTCTGGCATCGAGGCATGACCGCCAATGCCGTGGGCGAAAATCTGCGCATGCCCGTTATCGAGCGCCGTGATCTCCAGGCGGTCGCCGTTCTCGACCGGCGCCGGCAGCTCATCGGCGGCAATCGCAAGCTCGCAGATAGACTGCGACGGAATGGCGTTGCTCGCCTCGGCACCGCTCCAGGACACAATGCGCCCGCCGTCGATCTTGGAGCTCACAAATGTCGCCCCAAACTGGCCCTTCTCGGCATTACAGACCGGGAACTCGGCATCGGGCGTAAACAGAAAGTCGGGGTTCGCGTGGTTCTCCAGATAATGGTGAACGTCGGACATGCCCACTTCCTCATCGCAGCCCAGCAGTGCGCGGAAGGTGTAGCGCGGAACAATGCCGTGCTTGAGCAGATAGGCGCCGGCGTAGAGCGACAGCACCGCCGGACCCTTGTCGTCGATAACGCCGCGGCCGAGCAGCCAGCCCTCGCG
>CALHWR010000213.1 GCA_938036665.1 uncultured Collinsella sp.
TAGACGTAGTTTCTGATGCTTCTACTGAAACAGTTCTTTTTGCTGATGTTCCTGTTTGGTGGCTCCTTTGCCGCGCTGATCTTCTTTACAATCCCCATCTATCACTGGGTGGCGCGTGCGCTCGATGGCGATTGGGCACGCGGGGATATTCAGGTTGGTCCGGCGCCGGAGGCGGCTAAGGCTCAGGATGTTTCCGCTGCGGTTGATACTGACGTGGCTTCCTCGACCGCCGCTGAGCCGAGCGCCAAAGAAGGTGATGAATGATGAAGCTCTCGCATGAGTCCAAGGTCCGCCTGGGCGTCGGTATCGGAGCGTTCGTGCTCATCATCGGGCTTATCTTTGGCACTTCGCGGATATTGTTTCATTTTGATGGCCCGTGGGATCTCGGCGATATTGCATCCGGTTTGTTCGGTATGGACGATGTGGTTGACGGGGACGATTCTTTGGATGGCGGTAACTATTCCGCTCAGTCTCGGCAGCTTTCGAGCGAAACGTTTGATGCCGACTCATTCCAGTCCCTTGACCTGGATGTGACATCGGGTGAGGTTGAGATCAAGTGCGTTTCCGGCGGGCAGGTGCGTGTCATCGAGAGCGGTCGTGTTGCAAAGGGGGTAGCTACCTACGATGCTGCCACTCAGAATCTGGCCGAGGTCAAGGGTTCTACACTCACGATTAGCCAGTTCGACTGCGATGACGAGCGCGCTATCGATCGTTCGGTCACCATCGAGCTGCCGCGGGATGTTGCCGATAACATGGTGGGCATTACAGCGAATGTAGGATCGGGCGATCTAACGGTCACGGACATTGCGTGTCATGACCTCAACCTGACGTTGGACTCGGGAGACGTCGCGTTTACGGGCACCGTGACCGACACCCTGAATGCCGAGGTCGGTTCGGGCGATGCAACGTTCGAGCTCTACCAGGCGCCCGCGAAGTCGATGGACGTGAGCGTGGGCTCGGGCGACGTGGAGATGACGGTTCCGAACTCTACGGGCTTTAAGGCGAGCCTCGCCGTGGGCAGCGGTGACTTCGAGAGCGATTTCCTTCCGCTTGGCTACGATGGCGAGACCATATTAAATCTTGAATTCGACAACGGTGATAAGTCTGCCACGTATCGTTTTGAGGTTGGTTCGGGTGACGTGTCGTTTGATTCGGAGTGACGGGTGGTTTTCGGAGACCCGCAAACGTAGCCGCGCTGTTTGATGAAGGCGCCGAAGCCGAGATCGGCTCCGGCGCCTTTGCCTTTACAATGGGGTCATGGAACAGATTATTTTGAACATACTCGATGCCCTGCGTCGCGGTGAGACCGTGGACGACAAGGTACTCGTCAAATTGATACATGCCGAGGCGCGCCGTGAGGGTGCCGACAAGCGCGATTTGGCCAAGCGTCGCCTGCTGCCGTTTTACCAGCGGGTGAAACGCGAGGAGCCGGCTCGTTGGACGGCATGGAATGTCGACGCCGAGCTAGAGCGCCAACTGCTGCAGGTGCTGCGCATGAAGCCCCGCCGCACGGCTTCGGGCGTGGCGACCATTACCGTCATCACCAAGCCGTGGCCGTGCTCGGGAGATTGCCTGTTTTGCCCCAATGACCTGCGCATGCCCAAGAGCTATCTGCACGCCGAGCCGGCATGCGCCCGTGCGGAGCAAAACTGCTTCGACCCGTATCTGCAGGTGAGCGCTCGCCTGACCGCGCTTTCGCAGATGGGACATGCGACCGATAAGATTGAGCTCATCGTGCTCGGCGGTACCTGGAGCGACTATCCGCAAGGCTATCAGACGTGGTTTATGTCGGAGCTTTTCCGTGCGCTCAATGACGATGCCGTTGCCGGCGTGGCTGCTAACCCCATGTTGGCGCGTCCGGGCATCAGCCGTGCCGAGGCAGGGCGCCTGCTCGATGGCGCTCCCGCCGATACGCTGCCGCCGGTGGTGGCGGAGCGACGCGAACGCTATCGCGCTGCCGGTATTGCGACCGATGAGGCTGAGCTTGCGAGCGGTGTTGCCGGCGAACAGGAGCGCGTGGATGCTGCCGTGGGCGGCTATAACCGCGCGGTGCGTCGTCTGTACGGCCCCGGTACGCCGTGGGGCGAGGTCGCCGAGTGGCAGGCGGCAACGATGGAGGAGCTCGAGCTTCAGCAGCGCATCAACGAGACGGCGAAGCATCGCGTGGTGGGGCTCGTTATCGAGACGCGCCCCGATGCCGTAACGCCGCAGGCGCTCACGCTCATCCGCCGTCTGGGCTGCACCAAGATCCAGATGGGCATCCAGAGCCTCGACCAACACCTGCTCGATATCAACGAGCGTCGCATTTCGGTGGCACAGATCGAGCGGGCGTTTTCGCTCGCGCGCCTGTTTGGCTTTAAGATCCACGCGCATTTTATGCTCAACTTGCTGGGCGCTACGCCCGAGGGGGACAAGCGCGACTACGAGCGCTTTGTGACCGAGGGCGCCTTTATGCCCGACGAGGTCAAGGTCTACCCGTGCGCGCTCATCGAGGGCTCGCGCCTGGTGGGCTGCTACGAGCGCGGCGAGTGGCGCCCCTATACCGAGGAAGAACTGCTCGATGTGCTGGCCGATGACATCGTGGTGACGCCGGCATTCTGCCGCATCAGCCGCATGATTCGCGACTTTAGTTCCGATGACATCATGGTGGGCAACAAGAAGCCCAACCTGCGTCAGCTCGTCGAGAACCGCCTGGCTGCTCGGGGTGACGGTGCGACGGTGCGTGAGATTCGCTATCGCGAGATCAGCACGGCGGGTGCCGACTTGGATGAGCTATCTCTTGATGAGGAAGTAGCGTACGAGACGCCGGTGACTTACGAGCGCTTTTTGCAGTGGGTGACGCCGCGGGGCAAGATCGCGGGCTTTTTGCGGTTGTCGCTGCCCGATCGCGCTTTTGTTGCCGCACATGCGGACGAGCTGCCGACGATGCCGGACGAGGCGATGATTCGCGAGGTGCACGTGTATGGCATGGCGGCGCGCGTGGGGGATCAAGGCCAGGCGGCGCAGCATCACGGTTTGGGGCGTTTGCTCGTAGAGCATGCATGCGAGATTGCCCGGGATGCGGGTTATGCGCGCATCAACGTGATTAGCGCGATTGGCACACGCGAGTACTATCGCCATCTTGGATTTTATGACCATGGCCTTTATCTGCAAAAGGAGCTCTAGATGAACAAGCCGAGTGTTTCTGCCGGCGTCGTTGCCGGCGTTGCTCTGGGAGCCGCGGCGCTTGGTGCGGCCGCTGTCGCTGTTCGTGCTGCCTGTCTGCAGGTTGCGCGAACTCGCAATGGGTTGGCGCGCGTGAAGCGCATGCACGATGAGAGCGGTGACGAGGTCCGTGTGCTCGTGCAGGGCGGCGTCTACCAAAGCGCGAGCTACGTTGGCGAGCGTTGGGCAGAGCCCGTCTTTACGTACTATCGCGCGTTTGATGACGTGTTTGAGGCCGAGGGCGCAATGCGTGATGCTTACGGGCATGGTATCGACCGTATGCTCATGCTGGGCGGCGGCGGGTTTGCCTATCCCAAGTTTGCGCTGATGTCGCACGAGGGCTTGCGCATGGACGTTATTGAGTATGACGGAGAGATTACGCGCCTGGCGCGCCGCTGGTTCTACCTAGACGAGCTGGAGCGCGCGGTGGGTGACCGCTTGCGGGTGATTACCGCTGAGGCTCGCTCGTATCTGGGCGTGACGAGCGTGGGTCATCGTCGCTACGACGTGGTCGTGAGCGATTGCTTTGGCGGTGCCGAGCCCGTGCGCGAGCTGGCAACCGTTGAGGCGTTGCGTTTAGTGCGGGGTAGCTTGAACCCGGGCGGCATCTACGTGGCTAATATTGTGAGCGCGAACGAGGGGAGCGACGTGACGTTCCTGCGCGATTGCGCCGCCACGGCGCTCGAGGTGTTCGACCACGTTTGGGTGGTCCCATGTGGCGATACGGAGTTCGGCGGCGAGGAAAACCACCTGCTCATTGTCAGCGACGGCGACTACGCCTTTGCCGAAGCCGTGCCCTTCGACACCGACTTCCTCGGCACCGTCCTTCACGACAAGTAAGTCTCCCCGTCCCAAAAAAGACTGGTCTTAGGCGTGGTCGCGCCAGCTGCGGACACGCTGCTTCATGCCCTCTATGTCGAGCACGCCTTCGGCAAAGCCCTTGCGCACGAGCTCTTCGGGAACAAACTCGTCGTAGCGGTCAAAGTAAGGCACCTCGCCAGGATAGACGAGCTCGATGGGATCGAAGTCCTTTTCGGCCTCGGCGGCGAGCACCTCAAAGAACGTCTCCTCGTCGGCCTTCATCTTAAACTGCATAAAGTACGGGCGTGACGGGTCGAGTCCGCGAAGGCCCAGCTCAGCGGCGCATTTGATTTTAAGCATGCGCTCGAGTGCTAGGAAGGCGTAGCTGCCCAACCAGGGGAAGAGCACCCAGGTGTCGCCACCCAGATTGATGAGCGGCTTAGTTCCCGCGCCCGAAATCTCGGCGGTATGACGAGCCTGCGCCAAGCGAGCCCGTGCGTTACCCATAAGGTACGGATATGCTGCGTGCTCAGTGAGCGCTTGGCGCATACGCTCGAGCACATGCGTGTTAATGTCGCCGGGGCAGTCGCCAAAGTAGGCCGGCACCCGGCCCTTGACCTGCGTGGCAAAGACAGTGTGGCGCTTCCAGTCCACTTCCTCGACAATCCAGCAGTGTCCGGCGATGGCGATGCGCTCACCGGGCGGGGGCGGATTAACGATCGTGCCCAGCTCGGCCGATTCGCTCCGGACGGTAAACTCCTCGTTTTCCTGGAACACGGCGTAGAACTTAAAGTTGTTGATGATGCGCTCGCCCGCGAGACCCACGATGAGCCCGCCACCTTCGGTGACCTGGATATGGTCGATCTTAATGAGGTGACGTAGCAGCACACGGTAATCGTCTGCCGAGACACGGTGGAAATAGCTGAGCGTGAGCACGCGCTGGGCAAGTTCGGCCGGCGTGAGCTCGCCGGTGCTGGCGAGGGTCGACATAGTCTGGTGATAGAGCAGGCTGTAGGGGAGACGATCGAGCTCGGGTGGCTCGACCCACTTTTCCTCGCGATAGAGTTGTACGAGCGCGATACCCTGCAGGAGCTTCCAGGGAATGGTTTCGGGCATCATCGTGCGCGGCTCGGGCTCTTCCTCGCGCATGACAAACCACATCTCGGGCGGAAGATCGCGACGGCCTGTGCGCCCCATGCGCTGCAAAAAGGAGCTGACGGTAAACGGCGCGTCAATCTGGAAGGCGCGCTCCAGGCGGCCGATATCGATACCGAGCTCCAGCGTAGAGGTGGTGACGGTCGTCTGTGTCTGTTCCTCGTCGCGCATGAGCTCTTCTGCCGTCTCGCGCAGCGATGCCGAAAGATTGCCGTGGTGGATGAGAAAGCGGTCGGGCTCGTGCCGGCTCTCGCAGTAGCTACGCAGCATGGAGCATACGGCCTCTGCCTCCTCGCGCGAGTTGGCAAAGACCAGGCATTTGCGGCCGCGGGTGTGTTCGAAGATATAGCCCATGCCGGGGTCGGCGTTGTCGGGCGCCGTGTCGGTGGGGTTGAGAAGCGCCTGCTCGGTCGCTCGTGGGATGTCGACTTCGCCCTCGGGGGCCGAGGAAGTTTGGCGGTCCTTGGGAGCGGCCTTGCCCCGTGCCCGCTCACGACGTTGATGGCGCTCCTCTTGTGTGAGCTGTCCGCTGTGACGCATGTCTTGGGCGCCGGCGGGCAGCGCCGCGGATGCCGCTGCCTCGATGCGCTCGCACGCGAGTACTTCGGCCTCTTGAGGACCTGTGCCCATGAATCCCCGCTGCTGAGCCTGGGGGCCCGAGTTGTAGAAGTGCTCCATGGAGATGCGCCACACGCGGCGCGGTTCCTCAAAGCGGGGGATAACGCAGTCGCGCCCCGTTCCCTGCGAGAGAAAGGCGCCCGTGCGCTCGGGGTCGCCGATGGTGGCCGAAAGGCCAATGCGGCGGGGCTGCACGCCTGCCATGCGCGAGAGGCGCTCGATAAGACAGAGCGTCTGCCCGCCGCGGTCGCCGCGCATGAGCGAATGGACTTCGTCGATAACCACATAGCGCAGGTCGCAAAACATGCGCGGGATCGCCATGTGCTTATGGATCAGGAGTGCCTCGAGCGACTCGGGCGTAATCTGTAGGATGCCGCTCGGTTTTTTGATGAGTTTGGCCTTGTGTGATTGCGAGACATCGCCATGCCAGTGCCAGACGGGGATATCGGCTTCTTCGCACAGGTCGTTGAGGCGGAAGAATTGGTCGTTGATGAGCGCCTTGAGGGGGCCAATGTAGAGGGCGCCCACGCTTGCGGGCGGGTTCTCCCAAAACTCGGTCAGGATGGGAAAGAAGGCTGCCTCGGTTTTGCCGGAAGCCGTGGATGCCGTCAGGAGCACATTGTCCTGTGTGTTGAAGATGGCATCTGCCGCCGCAACCTGGATAGAGCGCAAGCTCTCCCAATCGTGGGAGTAGATGAAGTCTTGGATAAACGGGGCGTAGCGGTCAAAGGCGTTCACGGGGCCTCCTTTCAACAACGAATCTCTCAACGCGGCTGGCAACGGCTTGCTGCATTACTGCTTCAACGTTTGCCCAGATAAAACCTGCCAAAATAAACCTGTCCCTTTTTGGTGGGTTAGATGGTGAACTCGGCGAAGTTGCGGTCGCCGCCTGCGGTGCCGGTGTCGCCTGTTGCGGTTGCCGGCGCCAACGCGTCGCCGCCGACGCTTTGCAGCAGCTCGGCCACGTTGGCGTCGGGGTTTTGGCATAGGATGTCGAGCAGCTCGATAAAGTCACGAATGACTTCACGCGGCGTCAGATGCGTGTCGGCTCCCACGCGACCGAACTCGATCTTGAGGAAGTCCACCAAGTCGTTCTCGGTAAGCGTGGGCGTCCAGCCAAAGTAGCCGGCGTGAATTTGCATGAGTTTTTCGATCAGCACCAGCAGCTCCTCGTAGGTGAGTGGCTGCAGGCGGATGATGGGCGCGAGCATGTCCTTAAGGTCTTCGCGCGCAAAGCGGCCCTGAGCGAGTCGACTGCGCAAGGCCTCGTAGGAGAATACGCCACGGCGGCGGTCTTCGATGGAGGTTGGCGTGCCGCCCATGATCACGCCCAGGTACTGCGCCTTGCCCTGAAGCGTGTCGTTGTACATGGTCAGAATCTTCTCGTAGTTGTATTGGCGCGTGATCGCGTTGGGAATCTTGTACAAATTTACGAGCTCGTCGATGAGCACCAGCATACCCTTGTAGCCGCTGCAGACCAAAAAGCGCGCGATGAGCTTAACGTAGTCGTACCAGTCGTCATCGCTGATGATGGTCGAGGAGCCCAACTCGGCGCGTGCCTCACTCTTGGTGCGGTACTCGCCGCGAATCCATTTGGTCACGCGACTCATAGCTTCTTCGTCACCCTCCGAGACGGCCGTGCGGTAGCGGCGGAGCATGCGGACGAAGTCGAAGCCGTGGACCATTTCCTCGAGCGGGGCCAGTTGGGCATTGACGACCGACTCGTCGACGTCGGCACACGAGGCGACCCAGCGATCCAGGATAAGGTTGAGCGCACCGCCCTCGGGGCGCGTCTTGGTCGAAATATTGCGGATGAGCTCGCGGTAGGTGGCAAGGCCCTGGCCCTGGCCGCCCTGTAGGCGGCGCTCAGGGGAAAGGTCGGCATCGGCGACCACGAAGCCCTCGCCCATGGCATGCGTTCGGATGGTCTGGAGCAAAAAGCTCTTGCCGGCGCCATAGCGACCGACCAGGAAACGGAAGCTTGCGCCGCCGTCGGCGATGAGACTTAGGTCGGTGAGCAGGGCGCGGATCTCGACCTCGCGTCCTACGGTGATGTAGGGAAGGCCAATGCGCGGGACAACGCCGCCCTTGAGCGAGTTGAGAATGACGGCGGCGACACGCTTGGGCACACGGGGTGCTGCGGATGCGGTATCACTCATGGTCTAAGTATCCTCTCACGTCTGCTTCGTAGTCCTCGATAATTTGCGGTCCTGCTGAGCCAAATTCAATAACGGTGTCGCCCACCAGGTCAAAGAGCGCTTCGTTGATGCTATCGACGAGCATGTCCTCACTCTTGCCCGACTGTTCCACCGCCGATGCCGTCTGTGCTGCGTTTTGCTCGAGTAGTGCTCGAAGATAGGCGTCTGCGGCGGGGTCGAGTGCGGACGCGGTGTCGGCGGGCGCGGGCGTTGGCGCGAGGAGCGGGGCTACGACGCCAAACTGCTCGGTGGAGATGGTCGGCTCACTAGCCTCGTCCTGCTGCATAGTCGTCGCGACTGGTTCGGCGATCGTGTCGGCCACGGGCTCGGCTTCCCGTCGTTCGGCAACTGCCACCTCGGCATCCGCAAGCGTGCCGTCCTCGCGCTCCTCATCGATCAAAAGCGCTTCGCGCGTTTGCGCGGCGGCGCTCCGAATGTGCCCCAGCTGGCTCAGGTCGATATCGATCTTGACGGGCTGGTGCGCGGCATCCCACGAAAGCCATGCCACGATCTCGTCATCGATAATCTTAGCCATATATTTGGGGACCTTCTCTTCCTTAAGAGGATGGGCGGGGTCCAGGGCTAGGCGCAGGCGTTGGTCGCAGGCGCGCATCATCTCGCCAAGCTTGCTGCTCTTTTGCCTGCTGCCGTGAATCCGCATGCATTCCCAAAAGCCGTTTTGGCAACGGTAGATATGGATGGGGTCCAGACGGTATTCACAATCCTCGTGGCGCTCGGGCGCAAAGAACACGGCCGACGCAAACATGGTGTAGGGCATGGCCGTCTCCTCCCCAAATAAACTCGCCACGATGCCGGTCTTTCGGTGCGTGTCATAGTAGTGCGCCATGCGGACATACGCGGCGCACGCCACGTGGCGCAGATCGCGGTGGTGGCTGCGGTCGAGCCGCGAGTTACTTAGGTTATACGTGGAGAGGGCATTGATGGCGGCCATGAGTCGTTTCTCGCGCGCCTCGTCGGGCGGAAGGGGGAGCGTGGGCTCGGAGGCCTTGCGACGCTTGGGCGCCTGGTCCGACGGTGCCGGTGCTGGTACAAGGTCTCGTGCCGCGCGCCGCAGCTCGATAAGGGCGTTATCGAACATGACGGTTTTAGAGTCGCGAAGCAGCTTGGGGTCGAGCCCGTGGAACACGGCGTAATCTTGCAGCCACACGCGCGCAAACCGGTCGATGCCGGGCTCGAAGGCGCGATAGGCATCCCAAAAAGCCTTGATCTTGTTAAAACCATCGAGTGGATTATCTACGCCAATGCCGCAGATCAGCTCATAGAGATACAGAAAGGCAAAGGACGTAGACGTTTCCTCGACGGTTCCGCGGCGCACTTGGGCACGCCAGGTAAAGTAGCCGCGCAGTTGCCGGTCGCTCATGGCGTTGTAGGTGGGAAAGTACGACTTAAAGGTGCCGTTGTAGGGACAGTCGTCCTCAAAGCCGGCCATCAGCAGGCCCTGGCGGTAAAAAAGCTCGGCTTCCGAAAGCCAGCGGCCCGCACCGCCCTTGGGGTCATCCTGCCAGCGCGATATCTCGCGCATTTTACGGTACTGGTCGGGGAGGAAATTCTGCATCTGTCGCCCGGTTTTGAGAATCGGCTCGTCTGCGTAGGTTTCGTTTGAGAAGCGGGCGGACTGATGGGTCCGGGCCTCGGCCATAATGCGCTCGATGAGCATCTTGATGTCCTGGTCGGCCACCGCTCCTCCTCTCGAACGCAGCTACGGTGACCTCATATCATAGCACAGCATCAAACAGATGTTCGAGATACCGCTGCGTTGATAGATTTAGAACAGGAGGGCGTATATGACGGCGATGACGACGGAGGGAAGCATATTGGCCGTGCGGAAGGTCTGAGGACGGATGAGGTTGACGCCGACGCAGAAGATGAGCATGGAGCCTACGAGCGAAAGGCTGTTGAGGGCTGCTGTGGTCATGATGGGGGAGAGCGCGCCGGCAAACAACGTGATCGTCCCCTGGAACACGGCGACGGGCAGGGCGGAGAAGATGCAGCCGCGGCCAAGCGAGGCCGTCATGGTGCAGACGATGATGCAGTCCAGTGCGCCCTTGAGGGCAAGCGTTGACCAGTCGCCGAGCAGGCCGTCCTGGATCGATCCCACAATGGCCATGGCGCCGATGCACACGGTGAGTGAAGTCGAGACAAAAGCGTTGGTGAACTCGTTATCGCCCTCACTGCCAGTCTTGCGCTTGAGCCATTCGCCAAGGTTCTCGATGGAGGCCTCCAAGTTGATGGCCTCGCCGATGAGCGAACCGAGCGCAAATGAGACGATGAGCATGGTGGTACCGGTGGTCGCTAGCGCCTTTCCATCGATGATGAGCATCTTTTGCATGGTGCCGCCCAGGCCGATAAACAGGACGCACAGCCCCGATGCTTTCATGAGCGTGTCTTGGATGCGCGGTGTAATGAAGCGGCCGCCCGCTAATCCCAAAAGACCGCCCGCAACTAAAAGCGCAACGTTGATGATTGTTCCCAAGCCCGGCATGAGCCCTCCTGTATTGATGCCAACGTGGCAATCGTAGCAGAACGAAATGCGAGGCACATCGCGACTCATCTAATACGTTATATAAGTGGTATTAGGAATGATGCGCAGCATTTAAGCCTCAGGTGGTTGTCGGGACATAGGGGTAGTAGTCAAAGCGCAGTGTCATAAGCCGCTGCGGGGATTCAATAGCCGCGGCGATGATATTGGCATCGCGGGCACGATCAAACCCTTCGAGTTCGATCTGATACGAGACGTCTTGCATAATGTCCAGACGTCGCCAGGCTAGAAGTGTGTCGCCATCGAATTCCAAGGTCTTGCCTCCGTCTGGGGCAACGGCGTATAGACGCAGTTTAGCGGTGGTTGCAGGGTCGACAACCGTGACCTTTTTAATTTCGTTTCGAGTATTCTTGGCGCCCAACAAGGTGAGCAGTGTTGGGGCCACGACCTCGCCCGATGGCAAAAAGACGACTTCGATGGATTCGGGAAATGCGATGATGGCCGACTTGCGGACGGGCTGATTGGCGGCGGCAACTTCGATGTTTGCAGCATCGATGACCTCTGTGTGGTCGAGGGCGGCAAGCACGCAGCAGTTACCTTCATCGATCTCCTGAGGATCAGCAAGTCCCAGACTGTCCGCGAGCTCGGGATCGTTTGGACCGGTAGCGGGCTCATTCGGTGCTTCGAAAGAAGCTGGGACGCTGTTTGTCGGCGACGGCGTGTCGCCCGCACCTGCTTCTTTGTCCGTGCTCTCTTCTTGTATGGTTGCGTTGATGGGTTCGTCGTTTGAGGGGAGCGTCTTGGCGTCAAGCGCGGAGGGGACAATCCCGATGGCTCCGGATCCGTTCCACTCCATTTCGAGAAGCGCCGGGTCGGCAAGAATGCGTTGCCTGCTTTGCGCGTGGGCATCGATTTCAATAGGGCCTGCCTCTATCCCTCGTGTAAGGCTGAGTGATCCGGCTGACTTCTCGAAATGAGCGTCTGTGTCTTTGGTGCTGACGGCGTAGAACAGCAGGGATGCTTCTCCCGCCGCGATGGCATCGGTGCCCGCCTTGGTCAGCCGCAGCGATGCCGTGAATGAGAGGGTGGGCTGCACATCGTCTGCATTCGCGGCGGCGCAGCCCAGACATATACCGCCTCCTTTCTCGAAAAACGCACCGTCGAAGGCGACCTTCGCTCCGTTCGCCGAGTCATCGACCGAAGCGATATCGATGCGCAACCCCAAATCGCACGGATCGCCATCTGCATCGAGCACAATCGAGCGCCATGTGCAGACGGCGCACCCCGCCTGGGAGCCGTTTGCCTTGTTCGAACGATTGATATCCACGACTATCGAGCCGTCCGTATTACGACGAAGGCATCCCGAGGTTGAGATTGCGGCCTGTGCGAACGAAAAACGCTTGCACGCAATGGCGCTCGACGGATTTGGTGCGGAGCTTAGGGCTGCTGGTAAGGAGTCTGCCATGACGGGAGTCGCCCAAGCGGCGACAGGCGTTCCGGTTGCGAGCGCGCCGCAGAGTGCGACGACGGGCAAAAGGTTCTTCGATGCCATGGGGTCTCCTTAGCTAATTTAGTGCGGCCTGTCCGTGTTTCGTTTCTGGCTGCGTTTGATGTGCAGACCGAGGCCGGCGGTCCCCGCGCCTGCTGCTGTGGCACCTACTGCCAAGAGCCATCGTCTGTCGCCTGTCTGCGCCAACGGTTCCTCGCGGTCGCCGCGGTCGAGTTCCGAGAGATCGACCGTCACTTGCGTGGCGGCCTGTGCCTGTTCTTGCTGGGCAAAGGCCATGGCTGGCCCAAACGCTAGGATGCTGACGGTGGCGGCCAGGGCGATAGCCTTATGCCGTGTGCGCACCGGGCTCGACCGTCCAGGTGATCGTTGCAACCTGATCGCCTTCGCCGGTTACGCGGAAGATGTCGCGCGTGACGCGGGCGACGTTTCCGCTTGTCTTGAGCTTAATTTTGTCCGTGCCGCCGGCAATGCCCTGGTAGCCCATGTCGAAGGCTGCATTCTTGGAAAGATCGAGGCCCGTCTCCTGCATTGCGGCGCTGGCGTTCTGGAGTGCGCCGTCGGGGCCGACCTTAAAGTCGATGGAATTCTGCGCGGTTCCGGCCTTGGCGTCGGCGGCAATGGTCCAGGTGTTCATGGCGTCGATCTTCATGTTGGTGACATGGATGCCGTAGGCCGAATGATTGTCGATGGTGGTCGCGTCTTCTGAGGGGCCCTGAAGCGTGCCGTCGGCCTTGGCGACGAAGGGAATAACCGTCGGAACTTTGAACTCTACGTTGTCGATCTCGGTCCTGACCATTACTTTCGTGGTTCCAACGCGCCCGGCTGCCAGAGCTGGCGTCGGGGCGGCGCCCATTGCGAGCGCGAGCGCGAGCCCTGCGCCCACGACGAGCGCTCTGGCTCCGTTCATGTTCCTGGTGATGTCCATGGTCGTTCCTTTCTATTCGCCGCGGGCCGTCCCCGCGATGATTGGACGAATGCTGGTGAATTGCGTGCGGTGCCGCGTCGGCCGAAAAAGCTAGTTCTCGGCTTGCTCAACCCGTACCCTGACACGTGTCGGATTGCCGTGGCTGTCGAGGGTCTTGGCATCGAGTGCCTGGATCTCGATGTATGCCTCGCCTTCTTTGATGTCGCCGGCGGGGCACGTCTCGATTGTCTTGCCGGTCTCGACCACGCCGGATTCGTACATGGTCTCGTCGTTTTGGATGACGCGGAATCGCTGGGGAAATTTATTGTCTTGGACGTTTTGCACGTTGACGCGTAGCTTGCCGTCCTCCTGTAGCTGAGCGACCGGCGCGACCGAAATCGTCATCATGTTGTCGCGGACGATGGCATCGAGCTCATCTTGGATTTCTTGGCGCGATTTACCCTCTGCCGTCGTGACTGAGGCGCCCGCTTCGGGCACGGGCTGCGACTGCCAGGCGTATAGCCCTACGGCGATGAGGGCGCAGACGATAGCCAGGCAGACAACGACGAGTTTCTTGCGACGCCCCAGTCCTGCAAGGCGGGGCGGCTTCTTCGCACTCATGCGGCGTCCTTGGTGGTGTAGACACGTGCGAACGTGGACGGGTCCGCTCCAAAGAGCATGTGAAGCATCAGGCGGCGCGAGTAGATGAGCTCGTCAAAGTCGTGAGGGAGCTCGATGTCGTGGATACGTGCGATGTGGTGGGCGAGCGCCGAGAACGACTCGGGGTCGCAGATAACATCGGTGGTGACGTGGTAGACCGTCGTATCGGGGAACGCCTCTTCGTCGAAAGGCAGGAGATAGGGATCGTCGTCGACCTCGATGGCGACGCCGTACTGGGGCCAGTAATATGCCATGGGAACCTCCCTGCTTCTGGGGCCAAAACTTCCATTGGTTTTGGCTGTTGATGCCGACCGTATCAGTCACTACTTGACCAATTTCTGACCAAATGCTTGACGGATTGACATCTCCGCAGGTAAAAGGCGGTAAAAATTACTTCAACTTTTTTCGAGCGACAATCGAGCGGTCGGCGACGGCGGGGCGATATGTGTCAAAAGCATCGTCTGCCGAGGAAGCCTTGCCGTTCGCCGAATTGCACAAACGTAAAAATCGCCAATTATGGAGACGGTCTCGAACACGTCGACGAAACGATGCGGTAACATCTCCCTGCAAACACTGTAGTTAGCTAAAGGGGGAGTTCGCGTGTCTGCAACCATTAAACCCTTCACCGATGAGTTCGAAGAGTATGGCCGCGATGAATCTCGTGCATCGGGCGAAGCATCGAGCATCTCGTTTCCGACAACGGAAGACGAGGTCCGTGCCATTTTGGAAACGCTCCATGCCGAGCGTGTCCCGGTAACGGTTCAGGGCGCCCAAACCGGCCTTGCCGCCGGTGCCGTGCCCCACGGTGGGCATATCCTCAATACTTCCCGTATGAATCGCTACTTGGGCCTTCGCCGCGATGAACAAGGCCAATTTCTGCTGCGCGTGGAGCCGGGCGTTGTGCTCTCGGAGCTGCGTAAGCAGCTGAGCAAGAAGGTACTGCCGACCGCTGGTTGGGACCAGGCATCGCTTGAGGCCTACGAGGAGTTCCAAGAGTCCCCCGAGCAGTTCTTTCCCACCGATCCCACCGAGGCATCTGCCTGTCTGGGTGGCATGGCGGCATGCAACGCCTCCGGCGCCCGCAGCTACGCTTACGGCCCCATGCGCCCGCATATCACGGGACTCCACGTCGCGCTGGCTGATGGCGATTTGCTTGAGCTTCAGCGCGGCGAGGCTTTTGCCCAGGGCCGCCACCTGTCGCTCGTGACGGCAGAGGGTCATACATTCGAGCTTGATCTTCCTGACTACACCATGCCCAAGACCAAAAATGCCTCGGGGTATTTTGTTGCGGACGATATGGACGCCATCGATCTTTTTATCGGTGCGTGCGGCACGCTCGGCGTCATTACCGAGCTCGAGATCGCCCTGCAGGCGGCACCTTCGGTCGTATGGGGTGTGAGTTGCTTTTTCGATAGCGAAGACAAGGCCGTGTCCTTTACCGATTCCGTGCGTCCCGTGCTGTCCCATGCCGCCGCTATTGAGTATTTCGATGCTGGCGCCCTGGATATCCTGCGTCGCCAGCGCGAGCAGTCGACAGCGTTTGCCTCGCTGCCGGCGCTCGACAAAGAGGCAAAGGTCTGTGTCTACGTGGAGCTCGACTGCGATGACGAGGCGCAGGCGACCGAGGAGCTGTACCACCTTGGATGGGTGCTGGAGTTTGCGGGCGGCCGCGACGATGCGACATGGGTCGCCCGCACCGAAGTCGATCGCGAGTGCCAGCGGTTCTTCCGCCACGCGGTGCCCGAGAGCGTCAACATGCTCATTGACGAGCGTCGCCGCACCGACCCCACCATTACCAAGCTGGGATCGGATATGTCGGTGCCCAATGCACGCCTTGCCGATGTCATGGCCCTCTATCGCCACACGCTGGCCGAAAGCGGGCTTGAGTCTGCTGCCTGGGGACACATCGGGAACAACCATCTGCATGTGAACATCCTGCCGCGCGATGCGCAAGACTACCGTCGTGGTGGAGAGCTCTTTGCCCAGTGGGCTTCCGAGGTCACGGCCATGGGCGGTGCCGTTTCTGCCGAACACGGCGTCGGCAAGATCAAGGCGGGCTTCTTGGAGACGATGTACGGCCACGAGGCCATGGTCGAGTCGGCGCGCCTCAAACTCCAGCTCGATCCTGCCGGCCAGTTGGGTCGCGGCAACCTGTTTACGGAGAAGCTCTTGGATGAACTCGTCCAGAAAGGGGGCGCGTGAAGATGAGTGATTTCCATATGGTGGTGTGCGTCAAGGCGGTGCCCGGAAGCACCGAGGTCAAGATGGACCCCAAGACCAATACTATCGTGCGTGATGGCAAGCAGGCGGTCATTAATCCCTTCGATGCAAGTGCCCTCGAATGTGCGCTAGCGCTGAAGGACGACTTTATCGGCTTTGGCATGGACGTGCGTGTGACGGTGGTGTCGATGGGCATCCCCGCGACCGAATCGCTGCTGCGCGACTGCATCGCCCGCGGTGCCGACGACGCGCTGCTGCTGACCGATCGCGCCTTTGCGGGCGCCGATACCCTAGCCACCACCTATGCCCTCAAATGCGGCATCGAGGCACTCGATGAGGACTTTGACCTGCTCATCTGCGGCAAGATGGCGGTGGACGGCGATACGGCCCAGATCGGCCCCGAGCTGGCCGGCGCCTTTGGGGTCCCCTGCGTGACCGACGTGAGCTGTGTGCAGAGCGCGGGATTTACGACGTGTGGCTCGCTGGCGCTCGTTCACGGCTGCGATGCCGGCGAGGAGACGGTGTACCTGGAGATGCCGTGTGCGATGACGACTGCCAAGGAGATTGGCCAGCTGCGCATGCCGAGTATTGCCGGTATTCGCGCGGCCGAGGATGCAGACGTGCGCGTGGCCAGCGCTGCCGACGTAAACGCCGACCCCTCGCGTTGCGGCCTTGCCGGATCACCGACGCAGGTCGTGCGCTCGTTTGTGCCCGACCGTGACCAAACGTGCGAGGCCGTCGAGGGAACGGCGTCCGAGCAGGCGGTAAAACTTGCCAAGATTATCGAGGGGATGGCATAGATGAGCGGGCTGATTATCGATAGCGAAGCCTGTATCGGCTGCGGTCGCTGCGTTCGCGCCTGCGCCTCGGGCGGCATTGTGGTGGAGGGTGAGCGCCCCAATCGCTGTGCCCGCGTAACCGACGGCTGTATCCTGTGCGGTGGGTGCGTCGACGCCTGCCCCGTCAACGCCATCTCGATTGAGCGCGACGAGGCCGCCGGCGCGGCAGACCTTGACGCATATCGAGACATCTGGATCTTCGTGCAGACTGACGAGCACGATGCCGTTGCATCCGTGGCCTTCGAGCTCATGGGCAAGGGGCGCGAGCTTGCCGATGCCCGCGGCTGCCGTCTGGTGGCACTGGTCGGCATGAGCCCCGAGGGCTCACTCGGGGACCTGGAGCATCTGATTTGCGCCGGTGCGGACGAAGTTCTGGTCTGTCGTGACGAGCGCCTGCGTCAGAACGACGCGGAGGTCTACGCCCGCTTGATCTGCGATTTGGTAGCCGAGCGCAAGCCCGAGGCCATTCTGTACGGCGCGGCCGCCTTTGGTCGCGAGCTGGCGCCCAGTGTGGCCGTGCGCTTGCAGACGGGCCTTACGGCCGATTGCACGGTGCTTTCGATGGATACGGAGACGGGTCTGCTGCAGCAGACGCGCCCGGCGTTTGGCGGCAACCTGATGGCCACCATTATCTGCCCCAACCACCGTCCTCAGATGGCAACGGTGCGCCCCGGCATCTTTAAGGCGCCCGAGTTTGACTATAGCCGCTCCGGCACGATTGCCCAGGTAGTGCTAGCGGATGACGTTAAGGCCCGTGTCGAGATCTCGATTCCCGCCGAGGAGTGGGGACAGCAGGCCTCAATTGCCGATGCCGAGCGTCTAGTCGTGGTGGGCCGCGGCATCGGCTCCAAGAAAAACCTACCGCTGATGCGAAAGCTTGCCGAGGCTCTGGGTGCCGAGCTTGGCTGCACGCGCCCCGTGGTGGAGGCCGGCTGGCTGGAGTATCGCCACCAAATTGGCCAGACGGGTGTATCGGTCTCGCCCAAGCTCCTCGTGAGCATCGGTGTCTCGGGCGCTATCCAGCATCTCGCCGGCATCGGTGGGGCGGAGTGCATTGTCGCCATCAATGAGGACCCGGATGCCCCCATCTTCGGTGCCGCCCGGTACAAGGTCGTCGGCGATGCCGTTGAGATCGTTGAGGAACTGCTGGCTCAGCTCGAGTGCTAAGCGCTTGCCAGCCAGCGGCGCAGCTCGTCCTTAAGGCGGCTCCAGGTTGCCTGCGCGGCGGGGTCGGTAAAGGGTCGCGTAATGCCAAAGGGCGCGTCGAGCAGGCGATAGATATCGCCTTGCTCGCGCGCCAGTGCACGGCTTGCCGGATGGACGAGCTCAAACATAAAGCAGATGAGCCCCACCAGGTAGTCCGCCGGCTCGTTGCGCTCGTCACGCGCGACGCAGCGATGCTCGTCAAAGGCGGTAAGCGCCGGTGTCGAGAAGTGGCTGGCGAGAAACGTGTCCTCATCCACCTTGAGGATGGTGTCGACGGTGCTGTCGGCGATGGTGCGCATAATGTCGATCTTGTCGCCATCGCGCACGATATCGCAGAAGCGCCGCGTGCGCTCGTCGAGCTGCGCGGGTAGACGGAAATCGCTGTGATAGGCAATGCTCGCTCGGATGAGCTCATCTTCTGCCGGGTCATCGATAAAGTCGCGGACGCTCGTCACGGCGGGTGCATCGGCGGGATTCTCGCCAAAGAGGACCTCGATGCCCAGCGCTGCATGGCCCATGCTCTCGGCGTCCTTAAAGGTGTCCCAGCGTCGCAGCTGCTCAAAGCGGCCTATATCGTGCAGCAGGCCGCAAAGCCATGCCAAGTCAATATCATCTGACGACCAGCCCTGCTCGCGCGCTACGGCATCGCATGCCTCGGCCACGTGGTACGTATGCTCGATTTTGAGCGCGATGCGTGGGTTGGTGGCGTCGTAGGCATCGGTGTAGCTTTTGAAGGCTGCGCGCGCCCGGTCTCGATCGATAGCTGTCATAATGACTTCCTAAAAAGTTGTGTCTTTCGATCCGGTGGCAATTGTAGGCGAACTTTATTGCCACCGGTTGATATTTCTGCTGCGTTGCGAGGTGCGCTGCAGACGACTTACCAGAATGGGAGTGGCATGGTCCTTAGGATCTTTAAAACCGTCTGGCCGGTGATGCTTACCTATGTTGCAATAGGCGCGCCGTGCGGAATGATCATGGGGCAGACGGGAATGGAACCCTGGATGGTCTTTGCCCTGAGCAGCACGTTTGTGACGGGCAGCGGCCAGTTTATGATCTGCAACCTGTGGCTGGCGGGCGTGCCTGCAGCATCGATCGTCGCGAGCGTTGCTGCCATCTCCTCGCGCTTTGCGCTTTACTCGGCATCGATCGCGCCGCATCTGACGGGTGCCTCGAAGCGTCAGACGCTGGCTGTTGCCGCGACACTTACCGAGGAGGCATATGGCATCTCGCTTGCCAAGTTGGTTGAAGGGGAGGATTGGGGCCCGCGCGAGTCCTTTGTGCTCAACGTGATTCTCATCGCAACATGGGGCGTTTCGTGTACGATGGGCGCCATCGTCGGCGCCGTTGTCGATGTTCCCACCGCCATTGCAGCCTTTGTCTGCACCTCGCTCTTTATCTGCCTGCTCTTTTCGCAGCGGCTGTCGCGCGGCAACGTTGTCGCGGCGGTTTCGGGCGCGGTGTCCGTCGCCGTATGCAAGTTCTTGGGCCTCGTGAATATTGCCGTGCCGGCAAGCGTCGTGGCCGGCATGGCCATTGCGTTGGCGTGCGATGCTGTATTTGACGGAAGAGGTGCCCGCGATGCCCGTTAACGAGTTCTTGGTTCTGTGGCTGTCGTCGTGGGCTGCTATCGCGTTCTTTCGCATCGCGCCGGCGTTCGCCTTGCGCGGGCGGACCCTGTCGCCCCGCATTACCGAGGCCCTGGGCTATATCCCGCCCGCCGCCTTTGCCGCGCTGGTCGCCAACGACTTGGTGAGCCCCGGCGCGTTCGACGCGGGACTCTGGCCTGCCTTGGTTCCCTGGATTGCGGCCGCCGGCGTCGTGGTCGTGGCGGTCAAGACAAAATCGATGCTGTGGTGCTGCGTCTCGGGCATCGTACTCTATATTGTCTTGAGCCTTATATAGGGGTGGCGTCGCGGGCGCCGAATCTCGTTCCATCCCAACTCGTCGGATTTTTCACCGAGCTGGTCTATTTCTTCTGGTACCATGGTCAAACTTTACTGTAGCAAAGCGTGACGTGGGCTTTTGTACCCCGTCAGCGGAAATGGGGGTTTCATGGCACAGGAAGCAACCGCCAACGAGCAAAAGAAATTCAAGGTCCCGCGCATCCCGGGCGACATCATGATCTATCCGATGATCGTCGGTCTTTTGCTCAACACCTTCTGCCCGCAGGTTTTTGAGATCGGCGGCTTCTTTACGGCTGCCTGCCGCGGTGGCTCCAATACCATCGTCGCCGCGATCCTGCTGTTTGTGGGCGCCGGCATCAGCTTTAAGTCCACGCCGGGTGCCATCAAGACCGGTATCGTCGTGCTGATCCCCAAGCTGGTCGTCGCAGCGGCTCTCGGCCTGGGCGTGGCATATTGCTTTAACGACAACTTCCTGGGTCTGAGCTCCGTGTCTATCATCGGTGGCATCACGTTTTGCAACATGGCGCTCTATACGGGCATCATGGGCGAGTTCGGCGATGAGTCCGAGCAGGGCGCCGTCGGTATCCTGTTCTTTACGGCTGGCCCCGCCGTCACGATGATCATCCTCGGTGTTTCCGGCCTCGCCAACATTCCCATTGGCACCATTATCGGCTCCATCTTGCCACTCGTTATTGGCATGGTTCTGGGCAACCTGTTCCCGTTTATCAAGAACCTGCTGGTTCCCGGTGCCAATCCCGCGATTGCCGTCATCGGATTTCAGCTCGGTGCGTCCATGAGCCTGTCGAGCTTTATCACCGGCGGTATTTCCGGCATCTTGCTGGGCCTTGTCACGCTGTTTGTCGTCGGTCCCATCACCTTTGCGTTCGAGCGTCTGTGCGGCGGCAATGGCAAGGCCGCTGTGGCTTGCTCCACCATTGCCGGCACGGCTATGACCACACCGGTTGCCCTCGCCGAGGTCGCACCGCGCTACGCCGAGCTTGCGCCCACCGCGTGCGCTCAGATCGCCACCGCCGTTATCATCACGGCGATCATGGCTCCGATTCTGACTGGCTGGGTCGACAAGAAGTTCTGCCAAGGCAAGGAGGATCTGTCGCCTGTCGGTGTCGAGGCCATCGAGGAGGCCGTCGCGACTGACATCGATGGCGAGTAGCAATCGATACCCATCAATGATGCCGGCGTGTGCAATTCGCGCCGTATGGGCGCCCGAACAGAAACTGTTTTGCAGTGATGTTCGGGCGCTCTGCTATTATCCCCTTTACCCCTGCGGAGTAAAGGGGTGTTTATTGCCCTGATTCGAATTGGGCGATTCTGACCACTTGGGTATTGAAGGGATGGCGCTAGTGGTTAAGGCACTCAAGATTGAGATATTCGTGCTATGCATGATTGTTCTTATCGGGCTTGCCGTGCGAAGTCGTCGCTCCTTGTTCTCGAGCACCCAGCAGCTATTGTTTAGCATGCTTGGCTACACCTCTGCCGCGTACATATTATTCGATATGATCTGGACGCTTTCGGACGGTGTGGACGGCACGTTGGGCATTGCTGCCAACTGGATTTCCAACGCGGTTTCGTTTTCGCTCTTTGCTATCGCGTGTTTCATTTGGTTTATCTATTCCGAGACGGTGCAGGGTTCTCGCCTTTTGACCTCGCGCTATAGGGTGGTGCTTGTAGCGTTGCCTACGGCTCTGGTGGTCGTGCTGGCGTTTACCAGTTACTGGACGCACGCCCTGTTCTATATCGATTCGCAGGGCGTGTATCGTCGCGGCTTTGCCTATATGATCCAGCCCATCGTCAGCTACTGTTACGTTATACATACGTCCCTGCATGCATTTGTGCAATCTCGCAGGGTCGAGAGCCTGCAGACGAAGGCCATCTATCGAACCTTGGCATTTTTCGCCATTCCGGCCCTGGTGGGCGGTACCTTTCAGGTCGTATACTCGGTGCCCGGCCTTTGTGTCGGCATAATGATTAGCATGTTGCTGCTCTACATCATCTACCAGGAGCAGCTCATCTCGACCGACCCGTTGACTGGACTTAACAATCGCAACCGTTTTGAGACCTATATGCTGTCGCTCTTCTCAAATGTGGATCAGGCCGAAGATGTATATCTGCTTATGATGGACGCCGACGGCTTTAAGCAGATTAACGATCGCTATGGGCATGTGGAGGGCGACCACGCTCTTCAGGTCATATCCGCTGCGCTCAAAGAAGTCTGCTCGGCGTCTGGCGGCTTTATCGCACGTTATGGCGGCGATGAGTTCGTGGTGCTCCAAAAGGCGACGGCGGAGCAGGACATCATAAGCCTGTGTGCGGCAATCAACGATGAGCTCGCACGTGCCGACGTGCCGTATCTGTTGCGGATGTCCATCGGCTACGCACGGGTCGGTGACGGTGTCGATACCTGGCAAGACTTGCTTCGCGCTGCCGATGCGGAGCTCTACCGCGTCAAGGCCGAGAAAAAGAAAGCCGGCGTCCAGATACGCTAGAAAAAGGGGCGCACGCTTGCGTGCGTGGTGGCCTTCAGCTCACCGATGTACTCCATTAAACTAAAGTATGTGAATCTCTCTGCTAAATAAGGGCAGTTCGCTAGGCTTTTTTGGGTTTGTTGACGATGATGATGCCGCTGCAGACCAAGAGCAGGGCAACGATGACGGTAACGAGGCTCGTGCCGGCGCCCTCGCCAAGCAGCAGTGCGCTCAGCAGTACGCCAAAGACCGGGTTCATAAACCCAAAGACCGAGACGCGGCTGACGGGGTTGACGGCAAGCAGGCGCGACCACAGCGAGTAGGCGACCGCGGAGATAAGCGCCATGTAGATGATGAGCACGATGGCGGGGACAATCGCCGTGGGGGAGAGCGCGCCACCCATCAAAAAGCCGATGGCGGTGAGGACCAGGCCGCCGACCAAGAACTGCCACCCGGCAAGCAAGACGCCGTCGTGCTTGCGCGAGAAGATGCCGATCAGGCAGGTCGAAAGAGCACCCGCGACAGTGGAGGCTAGGATAAAGCCCTCGCCATCGAGCCTGAAGCCAAAGGTGCCATCTGCGCCCGAGAGGTTGACGAGCGCGACACCGGCAAAGCCCAGCGCACAGCCAAGCACCTTGGCCGTGTCGAGCTTCTCGGTGTGAAATGCCAGGGCGGCAAAGAGGATTGCGAGGAAGTTGGCGCTGGCCTCGATGATGGAGCTCGACATGGCGCTGGCGCGCGAGAGGCCCAGATAGAAAAAGAAGTACTGCCCGATAGTCTGGAAGAGCGACAAGACAAAGATGGGCTTGATGTCGCGAGCCTGCGGAATGAGGGGGCGGCGTTGGGCCGCACTCATCCCAACGATAACCAGGGCGCCGGCAAGCGTGAAGCGCAAGCCCGCAAAGAGCAGCTGCGAGGCGCTATCGTGCGCCGGGATACCAAAGAGTGCGTAGCCGATCTTGATGCAGGGAAAGGCCGATCCCCAGAGTGCACAGCAAACAAGACAGCCCAGGATGAGTCCGGGCAGGGTGGCGAGATACGGCTTGCGGCTTTCCATGATGTCCTTCCTGCATGCGCGAAGCAAAAAAGAACCCGCCACCGGATGTGTCGGTGGCGGGTGTTGTTACCCGAAGAGATTGTACCCGATGGGAAAGGTTTAAGCGAAGTAGGCCACGCCGCTCTCAAAGATCGGCATGAACTTATCGCCGGGGACATGCTCGGGCACGTTGCGGTACAGGTTGTCGCCGCGACGCTCGGCATGGCCCATCTTGCCCAGGACGCGGCCGTCGGGGCTCGTGATGCCCTCGATGGCGAGTGCGGAGCCGTTGGGGTTGACGGAGAGATCCATGCTGGGCTTGCCGTTCTCGCCCACGTACTGCGTGGCGACCTGGCCGTTGGCGATCAGCTGGGCGAGCACTTCGTCATTGGCGACAAAGCGGCCCTCGCCGTGGCTGATGGCGACGGTGTAGGGGTCGTCCAGGCTGCACTGCGACAGCCACGGGGACAAGTTGGACGAGATGCGGGTGCGCACCAGACGGCTCTGGTGGCGACCGATGGTGTTGAACGTCAACGTGGGCGCATCGGGCGTGGCGTCGACGATGTCGCCGTAGGGCACCAGGCCGAGCTTGATCAGGGCCTGGAAGCCGTTGCAGATGCCCAGCATCAGGCCATCGCGGGCCTTGAGCAGGTCGCGGACTGCCTCGGTGACCTCGGGAGCGCGGAAGAACGCCGTGATGAACTTGGCAGAGCCGTCGGGCTCGTCGCCGCCCGAGAAGCCGCCGGGGATCATAACGATCTGGCTTGCACGGATGCGGCGGGCAAGCTCGTGGGTGCTCTCGGCGACGGCCTCGGGCGTGAGGTTGTTGATCACGAAGGTGTCGGCCTCGGCACCGGCGGCACGGAAGGCGCGGGCGCTGTCGTACTCGCAGTTGGTGCCGGGGAACACGGGGATGATCACGCGCGGACGGGCGATCTTGGCGCCGCCGTACACGTGGATGTCCTTGGTACGGAAGTCGATGGCCTCGACCTCGGGCTGCTCGCCGGTGCTGCGGTAGGCAAAGACGCCCTCGATGCCGCTCTCCCAGGCCTCCTGGAGCTCGGAGAGCTCGATGACCTCGGAGCCGGTGTCGATGACATAGCCCTCGACGGTGGTGCCCAGGGGCTCGACGACAACGCCGTCGGCGACCTCAGGCAGCTCGGCATCCTCGGCGAGCTCGACGATAAAGCTGCCGTAGAGCGGGGTGAAGAGACTCTCCACGTCCACGTCCTCGGCAAGCTCGATACCGATCTGGTTGCCGACGCACATCTTAAAGAGGCTCTCGGCGCCGCAGCCGTAGCCAGGCGTGGAGATGGCCAGGGCGTCGCCGGTGGCGGTGAGCGCCTCGACGGCGTCAAATGCGGCGAGCAGCTGCTGGGCATCGGGACGGTAATCCTCGCCATAGGTGGCGGGGGCGATGCGGACGACGCGGTGCGTCAGGCCCTTGAACTCGGGCGAGACGGCGCGGGCCGCCTTGCCCACGGCGACAGCGAAGCTGATCAGGGTCGGCGGAACGTTGAGCTCGCCGGCCTCGTCCTCAAACGAGCCGCTCATGGAGTCCTTGCCGCCGATGGCGCCGGCACCCAGGTCGACTTGGGCCATGAGGGCGCCCAGGACGGCTGCCGTGGGCTTGCCCCAGCGCTCGGCCTCGGTGCGCAGACGCTCGAAGTACTCCTGGAAGGAGAGATAGGCGGGCTTGTGCTCAAAGCCGGCAGCCACGAGCTTGGCGATGGACTCGACCACGGACAGGTAGGCGCCCGCAAACTGGTCGGCCTCCATCAGATAAGGGTTGAAGCCCCATGCCATGGCACTCGCCGTGGTGGTCTCGCCGTCCACGGGGAACTTGGCGACCATGGCCGAGCTGGGGGTGAGCTGCGTCTTGCCGCCAAAGGGCATGAGCACGGTCGCGGCGCCGATGGTGGAGTCGAAGCGCTCGGAAAGGCCCTTGTTAGAAGCGACGTTGAGGTCGGTGACGAGCGAGGTCATGCGCTCGGCAAGCGTGGTGCCGGCCCAGCTGGGCTGCCACACGCTACGGGCGCACACGTGGGCGACCTGGTGCTTGGGCGCACCGTTAGAGTTGAGGAACTCGCGGGACAGGTCGACGATGGCGACGCCGTTCCAGGCCATGCGCATGCGCGGCTCGGCGGTAACCTCGGCGATAACGGTCGCCTCGAGGTTCTCCTCGGCGGCGTAGCCCATGAACTCCTCGACGTCACCGTCGGCGACGGCGCAGGCCATGCGTTCCTGGGATTCAGAGATGGCGAGCTCGGTGCCGTCAAGACCGTCGTACTTCTTGGTCACGGTATCAAGGTCGACATACAGGCCGTCGGCAAGCTCGCCTACGGCGACCGAGACACCGCCGGCGCCAAAGTCGTTGCAGCGCTTGATCAGACGGCAGGCATCGCCGCGGCGGAACAGGCGCTGCAGCTTGCGCTCGACCGGGGCGTTGCCCTTCTGGACCTCGGCGCCCGATGTCTCGATGGACTCGGTGTTCTGGGTCTTGGAGGAGCCGGTGGCACCGCCGATGCCGTCACGGCCGGTGCGGCCGCCCAACAGGATGATCTTGTCGGTGGGGGCGGGGCACTCGCGACGCACGTGGTTTGCCGGGGTAGCGCCCACGACGGCGCCGACCTCCATGCGCTTGGCGACGTAGCCGGGGTGATAGAGTTCGTTGACCTGACCGGTGGCAAGGCCGATCTGGTTGCCGTAGCTGGAGTAGCCGGCGGCAGCAGTGGTCACGAGCTTACGCTGCGGCAGCTTGCCCTCGAGTGTCTCGGACACGGGGACGGTGGGGTCGCCGGCGCCGGTGACACGCATGGCCTGGTACACGTAGCTGCGGCCCGACAGCGGGTCGCGGATGGCACCGCCCACGCAGGTGGCGGCACCGCCGAAGGGCTCGATCTCGGTCGGGTGGTTGTGGGTCTCGTTCTTAAAGAGGAACAGCCAGTCCTGGTCCTCGCCGTCGACATCGACCTTCACCTTGACGGTGCAGGCGTTGATCTCCTCGGACTCGTCGACATCGGTCATGACGCCGGTCTTCTTAAGGTACTTGGCGCCGATGGTGCCCATGTCCATGAGGCAGACGGGCTTGGCGTCGCGACCGAGCTCGTGGCGCATTTCCATGTAGCGGTCGAAGGCCTGCTGCACCACGGCGTCGTCGATCGTCACGTCGTCCAGGACGGTGCCGAAGGTGGTGTGGCGGCAGTGATCGGACCAGTAGGTGTCGATCACGCGGATCTCGGTGATGGTGGGGTCGCGATCCTCATCGCGGAAGTACTGCTGGCAGAAGGCGATGTCCGCCTCGTCCATGGCAAGGCCGCGCTCGGAAATAAAGGCGGCAAGGCCGGCTTCGTCGAGCTCGCGGAAACCGTCGAGCACCTCGACGGGCTGGGGCTCGGGGGTCTCCATGTACAGCGTCTCGGGCAGGTCGAGCGAGGCGATGCGCGCCTCGACGGGGTTCACCACGTAGTGCTTGATGGCATCAATGGCGGCCTCGTCCAGAGCGCCCGAGATCATATAGACCTTGGCGGAGCGCACGGCGGGGCGCTCGCCCTGGCTGATGAGCTGCACGCACTCGCTGGCGGAGTCGGCGCGCTGGTCAAACTGGCCAGGCAGGAATTCGACGGCAAAGACGGCGCCATCGCTTGCGGGGAGCTCGTCGTAGGTCACATCGACCTGGGGCTCGCTAAAGACGGTCGGCACGCAGGACCGGAAAAGCTCCTTGTCGATGCCCTCGACGTCGTAGCGGTTGATAATCCTCAGGGCCTCGATGCCCTTGATGCCGAGAATTTCGGTCAGCTCGCCCTTGAGCTGCTGAGCCTCGACGTCGAACCCGGGTTTCTTCTCCACGTAGATACGAGAGACCATTGGTTCCTGCCTTCCTGATCGGTTGGGCGTACGGTACGGTATGCGGCAGCGGTCGGTTTGCGGGGTCTGCCCTGCGGTCGCCTTGAGCCACATGTTTGTAAACCTCACTATGATACGACAGCTCGCGGCGCGTTGAGGACGGCGAGGGTGCTACAGTGAAGCGCAAACAAGAGAAAGGCATCACATGGCATTCGTTTCGCTCGCCATCATCGCACTCGTGGCCTTTGCGAGTCCTTTTATCGCCTCGGCGATTCCCGGAAAACCCGTTCCCGAGACGGTCTTTTTGCTCGTGCTCGGCGCGGTACTGGGACCCCATATGCTCGGCGTCATCCATGTAGATGCTGAGGTCTCGCTTGTGTCCGAGCTGGGCCTGGCCTTTTTGTTCCTGCTTGCCGGCTTTGAGATCGACCCCAAGAGCATCACGGGCGTCGAGGGGCGCTACGGCTTGGCGACGTGGGTCGTCACGTTTGGTATCGCCTGGCTTGCCGTGCGCTTTACCCCGTGGTTCTCAGTCAGTCATTTCGACGGTATCGCCGTGACGCTTGCTCTCACTTCGACGGCGCTCGGTACGCTTGTGCCCATCATGCGTGAGCGCTCGCTCACCGGCACGCGCGTGGGCGACTCGATTCTCGCGTATGGCACTTGGGGCGAGCTCGGTCCCGTGCTCGCCATGTCGGTGCTGTTGTCTGCCCGCACTGGCATCCAAACGCTCGTTATCCTTGGCTTGTTTGCGGTGGTTTGCGTGTTGCTGGCCGTGGTCCCGAGCCGCTCCAAGCGCGTCGGCAGCCGCTTCTTTGCATTTGTTGAGGAGCGCGCCGATACCACGTCGCAGACCTTCGTGCGCCTGACGGTGCTCATCCTGGTCACGCTCGTGGCATTCTCGGCTGTCTTTGATCTCGACATCGTGTTGGGTTCTTTTGCCGCCGGCTTTGTCCTGCGCTATATCATCCCCGAGGGCAACCATACGCTCGAGACCAAGCTCGACGGTCTGGCCTACGGTTTTTTGATTCCGGTGTTCTTTACCGTATCGGGCGCAAAGATCGATCTGACGGCCGTGGCGTCGCGCCCGGGTCTGCTCGTGGGCTTTATCGTGGCGTTGTTGATTATTCGTGCCGTGCCCATTCTTATTTCCATGAGCATTTGTCCTGCGACGCGCGATGTGTCGGCGTATGGTCGCATTACCGTGGCCCTGTACTGCACCACGGCGCTGCCGATCATCGTTGCCGTTACGAGCGTTGCCGTCAACGCGGGCGCGCTGTCGCAAGATATTGCGTCGGTCATGGTTGCCGCCGGTGCCATCACGGTGTTCTTGATGCCATTGCTCGCGCAGCTCTTCTACCGCGTGGTGGATGCCGCACCGGTCGCCGCCGTGGCAGAGGTTGCCGAGCATCCATCCGATGCGCTCGACATCTTGCGCGCCCACCACGACCTAGCGAGCTTGCTCGCGCGCGAGCACGAGCTGCTGACCTCGCATGGCCATGGTCGCGTATTCGAGGGCCTGCCTACGCTCGATACGATTGCCGAGCGTCTTTCCGCCGAGGCGGCGAGCGGCCACATCGATGCCCGCATCGTGGACGCGGCGCACCTGCTTGCCGATAAGACCTATGGAGACGAGGTCGACCCGTCCGAGCTGACTCCGCGTGAGCGCCGCCGCCTGGAGCGCGCCAAGCTCGCTGTGCGCGAATACCGCCGCCGCATGCTGGAGCTCTATGCGCGCGAAGAAGCCGAAGACGACGACGGTAAGTAGTCGATACTTTCTCGGGGAAGCCGCGTCCCGCTTTGAAGGCTCGGAACGGGATGTGGTTTCCGAAACGGGGGCCGTTGGGAAGCTGTGTCCCGGAATGGGCGCTCAGAGTGGGATGCAGCTTCCGCAAGGAGGTCCTGGGGGAAACCGTGCCCCGTTCTGATCCGAAATACTGGGACATAGTTTCCCTTTCATAACAGGAGAAGGCGCGCTGTCTGCAGTTGATTCAGACGGCGCGCCTTTTTGGTTGAGCTATGTTGAAGCTTGAAGCCAAAGCTTGTGGCTCCTTAGGAGCGGGCGGCTCCGTCGACGGGGAGCACGGCGCCCGTGACATAGGAGGACATGTCGCTCGCCAGGAAAACAAAGGCGTTGGCGACATCCTCGGGCTCGCCCATGCGACCCAGCGGAATGGTGGCGATGATGGGCTTGATGACCTCTTCGGGCAGGTTGGCGACCATGTCGGTCTTAGTCACGCCGGGGGCGACGGCGTTGACGCGGATGCCCATGGGAGCGAGCTCGCGCGAGAGCGACTGGACCATACCGTTGACGGCAAACTTGGACGTGGGGTAACCGACGCCGGAGGGCTGGCCGTACTTGGCGACCATCGAGCTTGTGGTAGTGATGGTGCCGCCGTGGCCGGCCTCGGTCATGATCTTGGCGGCAGCCTGGTGGCCATTAAAGACGGCGACGACGTTAAGGTCCATGACCTTTGCGAACTCCTCGGCCGTGTAGTCCAAGAGGGGTGAACGCTGGGAGATACCGGCATTGTTGACGACCGTGTCCAAGCCGCCCATGTCGGCTGCGGTCTGCGTAAAGGCCTCAGTCACGGCCTCGAGCGAGGTGAGATCGCAGGAGCGACCCCAGACCTTGGCGTCGGGATAGGCGGCTGTCAGCTTCTCAACGGCCGTGTCGGCAGTCTCCTGGCGCGAGCCAAAGACGGTGACGGCAGCGCCTTCCTCGATAAAACGGCAGGCGATGGCATAGCCGATACCGCGTGTGCCTCCGGTGATGATTGCTTTCTTGCCCTCGAGCAACATGGTGCTTCCTCTCATCGCGGGCGGACATTCGCAGCACAGCGTAGCGGTAGTCGGAATCGGCCGCGTTTGCATATCGGTGAACGGTAGCCCGCGTTACCGATGAGCGGCTCGCGCAAATATGCTCTGCCGTTGTGCTTAGGGCAGGTGACAAAAGGGCTCCCGTCCCACATCGGACGGGAGCCCTCAAGGCGCGTATTGCTAGGCGAGCGTTGGGCTAGTTCGCCATAACGCCTTCGGTCCAGGCCTCGACGTCCTCGATGCGCAGGACGTTGGCGACCTCGGCCACGCAGTCGACGCCGGCAAGCTCGGCGGCGGCAGCTTGGACGTCCTTCTCGAGCGCGCGGTGCGTCAGGAAGATGACCGAGCAGGCATCACTGACGCCCGACTTGCCGTCCTCGACCTGGTTGATGAGCGAGATCGAGATGTTGTGCTTGGCAAAGATGTCGACTGTCTCGGACAGGGCGCCCACGCGGTCGGCGACCTTCAGGCGCACATAGTACTTGGTCTGGAGCTCGTCCATGGGCTTAAAGGTGAGGTTGTGGCCATAGGGCTCAATCTCGGGCAGCGGAGCCACGCCGCGGCTGATCTGCTCGGAGAGCGACAGGATATCGCCCACGACGGCGCTCGCGGTGGGGAAGGAGCCTGCGCCCGCGCCGTAGAACATGGTCTCGCCCACGGCGTCGCCTACCACGTAGACGGCGTTCATGGCGCCGTTGACCTTGGCAAGCATATGGTCTGCGGGGATCAGCGTGGGATGCACGCGAACGTCGACGCCAGCGTCGGTGTTGCGGGCGATGCCGAGCAGCTTGATGGTGTAGCCGAGCTCGCGGGCCTGGGCGATGTCCTCGGCGCCGATGGTGCGGATACCCTGCTGGTACACATCATCGGTGGTAACGCGGGTGCCAAAGCCGATGGAGGCGAGGATGGCCGTCTTGCTGGCGGCATCGAAGCCGTCGACGTCGGCGGACGGGTCGGCCTCGGCATAGCCCTTGGCCTGTGCGTCGGCAAGTACGTCGGCGTAATCGGCGCCCTCGGCGTCCATGCGCGACAGGATATAGTTGGTGGTACCGTTGAGAATGCCGGCGATGGTCAGGATCTTGTTGCCCACCAGGTCGTGCTCGAGCGTGCTCACGATGGGGATGCCGCCGCCGCAGCTGGCCTCGCACTTAATCTGCACGCCGCACGCGCGCGCCTTCTCGGCGAGCGTCTCGACATGGCGGCCCAGCAGGGCCTTGTTGGCAGAGACGACGTGCTTGCCGTGCTCAAAGGCGGTGGTGAAGATCTCGGTCGCGGGGTGCTCGCCGCCAATCAGCTCGACGACGATGTCGACGGCGGGGTCGGTGACGACGTCATGCCAGTCACTCGTAAAGGCCTCGTGCTCAATACCGGCTGCCTCGGCCTGCTCCCAGGCAAGCGCGCAGGCGCGGGTCAGCTTAAGGTCGATGCCGTAGGCTGCCAGGTACTCATCGTGGTGGCTCTTGATCAGACGGGCCACGCCGCCGCCGACGGTTCCCAGACCGATCAGACCGACGTTCACGGTGCGCAGGGATTCGCTCATAGATAGCTCCTTCGTGCATCTTATGGATGGATTAACCGCTTAAAGGTTGAGTGCATTCTAGCGTGAACCGAGGGCGCGTGCTCGCCAGGCAACAGGAGTCGCACAAAACGGCACCCCCGAAACGCTGCGGAAACATTGGAAACATGCTCGCTACAAACGGAACTCCGTAACAAACTGTCAACGTTTGCGCCATAAGGTTTGCCCCGTACCGCAAGACGACCGCACTGCGGCCAGCGAAAAAGGGGGACACCATGTTCAACATCAACAGCACGCTCAGCCGAAGGAACTTTCTCGCCGGCGCCGCGGCGCTCGGCAGCACCGCGGCACTCGCTGGTTGTTCGTCGGGTGGCTCGGACGGCGGCTCCGCCGATGACGGCAAGACCTTCAAGATCGGTGTCATCGGCCCTCTGACCGGCGCCGCGGCAACCTATGGCGTTTCGGCCGAGAAGGGTGCCAAGCTTGCCGCCAAGGATTTCTCGACCAAGGACCTCAAACTCTCGCTTAAGTCCGAGGATGACGTCGCCGACGGCGAGAAGGCTATCAACGCCTTCAATACCCTGTGCGACTGGGGCATGCAGGCGCTCGTCGGCCCCGTCACGACTGGTGCCGCCGTCGCTGTCTCGGGCGAGATCGCCGACGATATGCTCATGGTCACGCCCTCTGCTTCGTCCCTCGACGTCACCAAGGGAAAGACCACGGTCTTTCAGGTTTGCTTCACCGACCCCACCATGGGCGCCAGCGCCGCGAAGTTCTTGGCCGAGAAGTACGCGGACGCCAAGATCGCCCTGTTCTACAACTCCGGCGATACGTACAGCTCGGGCGTTGCCGACGCCTTTGCCGAGCAGGCCAAGGCATCCAAGCTCGATGTCGTCGATACCGAGACCTTTAAGGAGACTCTTCCACGAGCTTTACCAACCAGCTCACCAAGGCCAAGGAGGCCGGCGCCACGCTTATCTTTGCTCCGATCTATTACACGCCGGCGTCCGTCCTGCTCAAGAACGCCAAGGACATGGGATACGACATGACGCTTATGGGCACCGACGGCATGGACGGCCTGCTCTCCGTTGAGGGCTTCGATACCTCTCTTGCCGAGGGCGTGCTGCTCATGACCCCGTTCTCTGCTGACGATGAGAAGAACGCCGACTTCGTCAAGGCCTATAAGGACGCCTACGACGAGACGCCCAATCAGTTTGCCGCCGATGCCTATGACTGCGTCCATGCGATTGCCGAGGCTATCGATAAAGCGGGCATCGACATTACGGCTGACGGTGCCGACATTGCCGACGACCTTGCCCGCGCCATGCGCAAGATCAAGATCGAGGGCCTGACGGGCGAGCTGACGTGGAATGACGAGGGCCAGGTCGAAAAGCCCGCTACGGCCTATGTGATCCAGGACGGCAAGTACATCGCCGCCTAAGTGCGCATAAAAGGCTACCGGTGAGGCTGTTTTATTCAGGGCGGGGACGCCTGTAACAGAATGGAAACATTACTTTTACACAATAAAGTGGCATTACTGCATAAAATAATAGAAATACGCAGAAATATGGATAAAAGAACAAATCCAAAGAAAAGTTGAAATAATCGCCACTTTTCCTAACTAAAGCGTCTACTATTTTGCGAACGCCGAACACGGCGAAGGATGGCCTGTCGGGCAACCAAAACCCGACGAGATTTGAGAGGAGAGCCGCATGTCGAGCCTCACCGGTAAGTCATTGAACCCTGTTATGAATCGCAGGAGCGTTATCGCGAGCGCAGCAGGTCTGGGGGCGATGTCCATTCTAGCTGGCTGCTCCTCCAACGGCGGCGACAGCGGTTCCGCGTCGGGCGACGCTTCGTTTAAGATCGGCACCATCGGCCCGCTGACCGGCGCCAACGCGTCCTACGGCAAGTCCGTTACACAGGCTGTCGAGCTTGGCTGCAAGGATTTCTCGACCAAGGAGCTGCCGCTTGTCAGCAAGGCCGAGGACGACCAGGCTGACGGCGAGAAGGCCGTCAACGCCTTCAACACCCTGCTCGACTGGGGCATGCAGGCCCTCGTCGGTCCGACCACCACGGGTGCGTCGGTCGCCGTTGCCGCCGAGTGCGGCAACGACCCCGAGACGTTCATGATCACCCCGTCCGCGTCCTCCGAGGACGTTACCAAGGGCAAGGATTGCGTCTTCCAGGTTTGCTTTACCGACCCCAACCAAGGTGTCAACGCTGCCAAGTTCCTGGCGCAGAAGTATGCGAACGAGAAGTTCGTGCTGTTCTATAACTCCGGCGATGCCTATTCTTCGGGCATCGCAGATTCCTTTAAGGCCCAGGCCGCTAAGTCTAAGCTTGAGATTGTCGACGAGGAGACCTTTAAGGACGACTCCGCCACGAGCTTTACCAACCAGCTGACCAAGGCCAAGCAGGCAGGCGCCACCATGATCTTTGCGCCGATCTACTACACGCCGGCGTCCGTCCTGCTCAAGAACGCCAAGGACATGGGCTACGACGTCAAGATGATGGGCTGCGACGGCATGGACGGCATCCTGGGCGTTGAGGGCTTCGACACCTCTCTTGCCGAGGGTCTGCTGCTCATGACCCCGTTCTCCGCCGACGACGAGAAGAACGCCGACTTCGTCAACGCTTACAAGGATAAGTACGGCGATACCCCCGACCAGTTTGCCGCCGACGCCTACGACGGCGTGCATGCTGTGGTCGAGGCTCTCAAGGAGGCCGGCCTGGGCGTCGACGCCGACCCCACCGAGGTTGCCGAGAAGCTTCCCGAGGCTATGCTCAAGATTACTGTTGACGGCCTGACTGGCAAGCTCTCCTGGAACGACAAGGGTCAGGTCCAGAAAGACCCGACGGCGTACGTCATTACCGACGGCAAGTACGTACAGGCCTAATAGGCCGCCTTACATAGAGCGGTTTTGATCCCAAGCAGGGGAGGTTTTGGCCTTCCCTGCTTGCTTGGTATCTAGGGACAACGTAACGTCCCTGTTTCATACATCAACTGGAAACCTATTCGAAAGGGGGATGTGGAACATGACGGTCTTTATCCAATACCTGGTCAACGGCCTGTCCATGGGCAGCGTCTACGCCATCATCGCGTTGGGCTACACCATGGTCTACGGTATCGCCAAGATGCTCAACTTCGCTCACGGCGACGTCATCATGGTCGGTGCCTATGTCTCGTTCTGCGCCACATCGTATCTCGGCCTCCCGGGCTGGGCATCTGTAATTCTCTCTTGTGTGGTCTGTACCGTTCTCGGTGTTCTCATCGAGGGCCTGGCATACAAGCCGCTGCGTCAGGCGGGCCCGCTGGCCGTTCTGATCACGGCCATCGGCGTGTCCTACTTCCTGCAGAACGCCGCGCAGCTTCTGTGGGGCGCCACGCCCAAGAACTTCACTTCGCTCGTCACCCTCCCGGTGCCGGAGTTCTTGGCCAAGTTCAACGTGAGTGCCGTCTCGCTCGTCACCATCGTCGCCTGCCTGGTTATCATGGCCGGTCTGATGTTCTTTACAGGTAAGACCAAGATGGGCAAGGCCATGCGCGCCGTGTCCGAGGACAAGGCCGCCGCTCAGCTCATGGGCATCAACGTCAACCGCACCATTTCGATGACGTTTGCCATCGGCTCCGCCCTTGCCGCCATCGCCGGTGTGCTCCTGTGCTCCTACTCGCCGGTCCTGCAGCCCACCACGGGCGCCATGCCTGGCATCAAGGCCTTCGACGCCGCCGTCTTCGGCGGTATCGGCTCCATCCCCGGTGCCTTTGTCGGTGGCATTCTCATCGGCATCATCGAGGCGATGGCACAGGCTTACATTTCCACGAGCCTTGCCAACTCCATCGTCTTTGGTGTTTTGATCATCGTCCTGCTCGTCAAGCCTGCCGGCCTCTTGGGCAAGTACGTCCCCGAGAAGGTGTAGGTGAGCGTTATGAAGTTTCTTAAAGACAAGCAGACGCGTCACGACTTTGTCACGTACGCCATGTGCCTTGTGGCATTTGCCATCGTGTTCTTTATGCAGTCCAACCATATGATCCCGCGCATGATCGCCGGCCAGTTGGTTCCCATTACGGCCTACATCGTCATGGCCATTTCCCTCAACCTCGTCGTCGGCATCGCGGGCGACCTGTCGCTGGGCCATGCGGGCTTTATGAGTGTCGGTGCCTACACGGGCATCGTCACCGCGGTCGCCCTCGAGAGCGCCGTTCCCTCCGATCCGGTGCGCCTGATCATCAGCATTGTGGTCGGCGCTGTCGCCGCTGCCATCTTGGGCTTCTTGATCGGTATCCCGGTCCTGCGCCTGAGCGGCGACTATCTGGCCATCGTGACCCTGGCTTTTGGCGAGATCATCAAAGAGATCGTTACCTGCCTCATTGTGGGCGTCGACTCCCGCGGCCTGCACGTGATTTTTAACATCACGGGCAACTCTACGATCGACGACCTGCACCTGCTCGAGGACGGCACCGCCATCATCAAGGGCGCCCAGGGCGCCTCGGGCGTGTCGACGTACTCGACCTTCCTCGCCGGTGCCATCCTGGTTATGGTCGCACTCGTGATCGTGCTCAACCTGGTTCGCAGCCGTACCGGCCGTGCCATTATGGCCGTGCGCGACAACAAGATCGCTGCCGAGTCCGTGGGTATCTCCGTCACCCAGTACCGCATGATCGCCTTCGTGGTTTCCGCCGCTCTCGCCGGTGCTGCCGGAGCCCTCTTCGGCGGTAACTTCTCGCAGCTCTCCGCCACCAAGTTCGACTTCAACACGTCCATCCTCATCCTGGTATTCGTGGTCCTGGGCGGTCTGGGCAATATGCGCGGCTCCGTCATCGCGGCGGCGTTGCTCACGGTGCTTCCCGAGCTGCTCCGTCAGTTCTCGGACTACCGCATGCTCATCTACGCCATCGTGCTGATCCTGGTCATGATCTTTACCAACAACCCGCAGCTCAAGGCGTTCTTCGCACGCATTAAGGACCGCTTTGCTTCCAAGAAGGAGGTGGCAGCCGATGCCCAGTAAATTTGAGTTCAACAAGGGCAAGATGGTCCCGTATCCTTCTGGCGCCATCGTTCCCGACCGCGACCTGGGCCAGCGCCCGGCGCTCGAGTGCATCCACTTGGGCATTGAATTTGGCGGCCTTAAGGCAGTCGACGACTTTAGCCTGACCATCGGTAAGACCGAGATCGCCGGTCTGATCGGCCCCAACGGTGCCGGTAAGACCACGGTCTTCAACCTGCTCACCAAGGTGTACCAGCCCACGCACGGTACCATCCTGCTCGACGGTGAGGACACCTCGGGCAAGTCGGTCTATCAGGTCAACCGCATGGGTATTGCCCGTACCTTCCAGAACATTCGCCTGTTCAACACCATGACGGTGGAGGACAACGTCAAGGTCGGTCTGCACAACCAGGAGCGCTACTCCGGCTTTGAGGGCGTGCTGCGCCTGCCGACGTATTGGAAGCACGAGAAGGCCGCCCACGAGCGCGCCATGGAGCTGCTGTCCATTTTTGATATGGAGCACCTGGCAAACGAGCAGGCCGGCTCGCTGCCTTACGGCGCCCAGCGTCGTCTGGAGATCGTCCGCGCGCTTGCCACCAACCCCAAACTGCTGCTGCTCGACGAGCCTGCCGCCGGCATGAACCCGTCCGAGACCGCGGAGCTCATGGAGAACATCGTCAAGATCCGCGACACCTTTGGCATCGCCATTATGCTTATCGAGCATGATATGTCGCTCGTCATGAACATCTGCGAGGGCATCTGCGTGCTCAACTTTGGTAAGGTCATCGCCAAGGGCACGGCCGAGGAGATCCAGAACAACGATGCCGTAATTGAGGCATATCTGGGCAAGCAGGATAAGGGGGAGAGCTAAATGGCAGAGCCGATGCTTTCCGTCTACAACATCAACGTCTGGTACGGCGCTATCCACGCCATCAAGGACATCTCCTTTAACGTCAACGAGGGCGAGATCGTGGCCCTGATCGGCGCGAACGGCGCCGGTAAGTCCACGACGCTTAAAACCATCTCGGGCCTGCTGCGTTCCAAGACCGGCTCCATCAAGTTTATGGGCGAGGACATTACCCATACGCCTGCCGATAAACTGGTGGGCAAGGGCCTGGCCCAGGTTCCCGAGGGCCGTCGCGCCTTTTTGCAGATGACGGTCGAGGAGAACCTGGAGATGGGCGCCTACACGCAGCCCAAGTCCACGGTGGCTCCGGGCCTTGAGCGCGTCTACGAGCAGTTCCCGCGCCTTAAGGAGCGCCGTCGCCAGGTCGCCGGCACCCTTTCGGGCGGCGAACAGCAGATGCTCGTTATGGGGCGCGCCCTTATGAGCAACCCCAAGCTGCTCATGCTCGATGAGCCTTCCATGGGTCTGGCGCCGATTCTGATTGAGCAGATCTTCCAGATTGTCGAGGACCTGCACAAGGCCGGTACCACGGTGCTTCTGGTCGAGCAGAACGCCCAGATGGCGCTTTCAATCGCCACGCGCGGCTACGTGCTCGAGACAGGCAAGATCACCATGACCGGCACCGGCCAAGAGCTCCTGCACGACGACAACGTCCGCAAGGCTTACCTGGGCGGCTAGGGACTTCCGCCGTTCTGCCGAACGGCGGACCGGCCGACGCTGCGCGGGCGCCCTGATCGACGTGCCGAAGCTCCTCACCCTTGGGGCTATGCCGCGGTACGAGGCCAGGTGGTCATGGTCCGGGAACCTCGCGATGTCGAATGACACCGCGAGGTTCGCCGCCGTCCTCGGCGGCCTCGGCCCCCGAGTGGGCGATCCCCACGCGCTAACGCCTGCAAACAAGGGGATCGCCAAGACGCCGCCGGGCACCTCCGTCATAGACGTGGAAGTGCGGCCGCGCTGAAGCTCTGCGCGGTGTCTGCTCGCTTATGTGCGCATCACGAAGGAAGACCAGATCGGTGAGCGGGATTGGCCCGAAGTCGAGAGATTCCCATCAGCCTCTCGTCGGTCGATGACCGGTTCACCACGCAGGAAGAGCGTGACGGAAGGTCTCGCAAAAAGGCTCCGAGCGCGGCGTGCTCATGCCCGTCGTGGTGCGCCCGAAGGGGGGGACGGCTGCTACGAGCTCGATCATTTGCGAGGAGAAGACGAACCAGTCGTTGCAGATCCAATATGGATCTCGCCGACCTCGGCAAGCTGCTCGATGAGTGGAAGCCCTGTCGGGTCGTCTATTTCAACACCACCCAGAATGATGGTGTCATCGCGCAGGTCGATCTGCGTGTTGAGCACAGCGAGGTTAAAGCCGGAGGCCACAAATCCGATAGCAGCCAGGACGAGCCCCGTGGCAACAAGCCCACCCGCTACGGCAAGGTAAATCCTTTTTACGCTGGACATGTTTGCACTCCTTCCTATGCCGTGAGCGGCGCCGCTTCGGCGCCCATGCGGCTCTTATTGCCTCGATCTTTCCAGAAGGGCGAAACGGCTTTCTTCGCCCAAAGGGCAGAGAGGCGCGCGATCTGCTTGGACGCCGTCCAGGCGCCGGCTCCCGTGAGGAGCGCCACACCGATGGAAGCGAATCCCATTCCCATCGAGGCCAAAACGTACGGAACATGCCCGATAATGATGCCGTCCACGGCGAACAGGAGCCCTACCAGGCCCGCGCCCCCGAATGCCGCGGCCACGATCCACACGCAGAGCGCAAGAACCCAAATACAGATGTAGACTGCAGCGGCAACGGCGACGAACGCGAGCAGCAGCGGAATCCATACCGGAGAGCCCACGATGGCGAGCGCCCATAGAAGTGCCGTGCTCTTGCGCTTGGTCCTCGCGATCGCGCGCGGCACGGCGGGCAGTTCGTCGAGCGTTGCCTCGGCGGCCTCACCGGGCGTGCCCATGGCGGCCACAGCCTCGGCCTCCGTCATGCCGTCCTCCATACGGTCGGCGATGGCCTCCGCGTAGAACTCCTGCGTTTCCTTTACCTGATCTGCTGGCAGGCAGGCCAGAAGCTCGCCCAGCCGGTTCAAGAACTCATCGCGCGTCATGGTGCGCCCCCTCCACGTAACGGTAGATCTCCTGTACGGATGGCCATTCGGCGAGGAACTCGGCGATACGCTCGCGCCCGGCGTCCGTGATGCGGTAGTACCTCCGCAGCCGCCCGTTGTGCTCGGCGGAGCGCGCGGTGATGCAGCCCGCCTTCTCCAGGCGCTTGAGCAACGGATAGAGCGTGGATTCCGTGAGCCCCATACTCGCGGGCACGTCCTTCACGATCTGATAGCCGTAGGATTCCTCGCCCGAGACGGCCGCGAGCACGCAGGCCTCGAGGAAGCCGCGCTTCATCTGTGCCTCCATCCGCACACCTCCTTTCGTAGTATACTGTGTAACACCTACTATATGACACATAGTATATGATGTCAACAGTTGTCGTATAGGGAGTCCGGTCTGTCTGTCCCCTGCGGGTACTCATTGGGGACGTACTCATTGGGGACGTACTTAAATGAGTACCCATCGCTCAAGGTGGCACCTGGGGACGTTCCTTATGTGCCGGCACTTTGGGACACTCCTTGTCAAGGTTTTGTTCCATCGTGCGGGTTGCTATTTAACGTGCGACAATGCCGTGTGAAAATCGAAATGTCTCCTGGGGGCTATCTATGCTGTACGAGTTTTGTGCCGAGAACTTTGAGCGTGTGCCGGCGGCTATCGATGCCGGTGCTAAGCGCATCGAGTTGTGCGACAACCTTGCCGTCGGTGGTACCACGCCCTCGGCCGGCGTTATCAGCACTACGGTCAGCTATGCTCACGAGCATGACGCGCGAGTGATGTGCATGATTCGCCCGCGTGGCGGTGACTTTCACTACAACCAGGACGAGCTGCGCATGATGGAGATGGACTTGGGTCTTGCCGTGAGCGCCGGCGTTGACGGCCTGGTCTTTGGCTGCTGCAAGCCCTGTGCCGGCGGCTGGGCGCTCGACGAGCTCACCCTCGGCGCCCTCGTGATGGCTACGGGCTGCGCGACCGAGGAGTGCAAGCGCGGGGCCATCGATATCACCTTCCACATGGCCTTTGACCAGCTCTCGCTCGAGGCTCAGCTCGATGCCATTGACGCACTCGCCGACTGCGGCATCACGCGCATCCTGACGCATGGTGGTGCTGCCGGAACGCCGATCGAGGACAACCTGGAGCACCTGTCGCGTCTTGTCGAGTATGCGGGCGACCGCCTGACCATTCTTCCCGGTGGCGGCATTTCCACGGCCAATCGCGATACCGTGGCGGCGGCACTGGGCGTCTCCGAACTCCATGGCACCAAGATCGTGCCGCTGGAGGTATAACCCGTGGCGCTGGTATTTGACGTTCAGCAGGCGAACGGTAAGCCCGACGACAACCGTCGTCCCGGCACCGCGTGCCCCTTTTGCGATACCGAGGAACTCGCCAATATCATCCGGCGCGACGGTGGCTGCATCTGGCTCGAGAATAAGTTTAAGACCTTGCGGGCCACTCGCCAGACCGTATTGATTGAGTCGTCCGACCACGACGCCGACCTGGTGACCTATGAACCGGATGAGCTGCATCATGTGATGCGGTTTGCCCTGGGGTGTTGGCAACAGATGATTGACTCCCAACAGTATCGCAGCGTGCTCATGTACAAGAACAAGGGTCCGCTCTCGGGCGGTAGTCTCGTTCATCCGCACATGCAGATTGTGGGTTTGGAGCAGGAAGACGGCTATGCTTCGTTGACTTCCGCCAATTTCGAAGGCATCAATGTTTGGCAACAGGGGAGAATCTCGGTCAACATCTCAACCGAGCCAATCATGGGATTCTTTGAGGTCAACGTCTCGGCTCCACAGGGAATCGCCGCCAGCGACGACGCCCGCGACCAAGCTGAAACGGACCTGTTTGCCGATGCGATTCAGGTGACCTTGCGCTATATCCTGCACGAGCACCACGGCGGTCGCGCGGAGTCGTACAACTTGTTCTTCTACCACATGGACGGCCGGACCATTGCCAAGGCGTTGCCACGTTGGGTGGTTTCGCCCTACTTTGTCGGCTATCGTTTGGCCCAAGTCAATGCCGAGACGACGCTCGATATCGATGCTGAGCGTCTGCGTGCGCATCTGGAAACGCTCGTATAGCAAGACTAACACCCACGTAATGCGGACAGCCTAGCGCGCCATGGCATCGCGGCCAGCCTTGACCCGCTTGCGCTGGGCGGCGCGCTCCTCGCCGGTCAGGCGCTCAAAGAGATGCCCGATAATCGAGGCCAGCACCTGCTGAAACAGCGTGCCGCACATGACGGGGAACACGACCTCGCCCGGAAAGTACTGCGTGGCGATGACGGCACCCGAAGAGATGTTGCGCATGCCGCAGGTAAAGCACATGGTGGTCGTCTCGCTATACGGCAGATGCAGGGCACGTGCGACCAGGATGCCGATGATAAAGCCGCTGATGGCGAAGACCAAAATAAAGAGGGCGACTTCCAGGCGCACCGCGTTCATGTGCAGCACGTAGTCGCTCATGGCGGTGGAGTTGGACGCGATGACACCCATCATCATGAACTTGCAGGCGGGCGAGAGTGCGGGGGAGAGTTTCTCGTGTCCCCATCCGCGCGTGAGTTCGTTGATCACGATGCCGAGCACGGCGGGGATGGCGATCATAAAGGCCATATTCTGCATCATGCTTGGCACGTCGATCGAGACGGTGGCGCCCAGCAGGAGCTTGAGCGTAAGAGGAATCGTCACAGGCGAGATAACCGAGGACGTCAGGATAATGGTGAGCGCGAGCGGGCCGTTGCCGCCAAACATGCTAATCCACATAAAGGCGGTGACTGCCACGGGTACGCTGTACTCGAGCACGATGCCGCATACGAGGTTGGGGTTGGAACCAAAGAACAACGACCCCATGGCATAGGCTGCTATGGGAATAAGCACCGCCGAGACCATCAGCGCCAAAATCAGATGAAGGGGACGGCGGAACACCTCAGCTACCTGGTGGAAGGTGTTGCTGAGCGCACCCTGAAACGTCATAAAGGCAAACAGGGCGGGAACGATGGGCTTGAGCACGCCGATCTGCTGGGGAAAGAGCACGCCGAGCGCCACGCAAATCGGAACGATGACCTGCATGTGCCCCGCGAGAAATTTGCCCAGTCCAACCCACTGCTTCATACGCTCTTGTGACTCCCTTTGCTCGTGAATCCGTTTTGAATGGATATGCTAGACGCTCGCATGCGTCCGTGCGTCAGAAACGCTTGATTATTTCGAGGCTATTACCGGCATCGTTTACCGAAACCACGGCGTGCTGCGAGGTTCTGCGTCCGTGCCGCACGGTATAATAAATCTGTTCAACAGATCTGCCTGCCGAAGCGGGCATACACAGAGGACTCATCGCTATGAACCGTGAGAGGTATCGCGGCGACCTGCCCCTATCGGGGGTGGGCGCCTATGTCATCGCTTAAGACGACACATCGCTGGGCGGTCGCTCAGCAAAACCCCGAGCTCGAAAAGGAGCTTTCGGCTGGCCTGGGCATACCCGGGCTGGTGGCGCGCATTATGGTTGCGCACGGCATTACATCCATCGAGGAAGGTCAGCTGTTTTTGACGCCTTCACTCGATCGCGACTGGGCCGACCCACTCATTATCCCGGGCATGTCGGTCGTTGCCGACCGCGTCGAGCGTGCTATTCGCAACCACGAGCACATCGCGGTCTTTGGCGATTTTGACGTTGACGGTATTACGTCGACCTGCCTGTTGACCGAGGCGCTGCGCACGTTTGGCGCCGATGTCACGCCGTTTATTCCGCATCGCTTTGACGAGGGCTATGGCCTTTCGCGCGCGGCGCTCGACCGCGTTAACGAGCTCGCCCAACCCAATCTGATCGTGACCGTCGATAACGGTATTGCTGCCAAGGAAGAAGTCTCCTATCTGGAGAGCCTGGGGATCGATTTGGTGGTCACGGACCATCACGAGCCCTCCGACCAGGTGCCGCAGGGCGTGCCCCTGACCGACCCCAAGCTCGAGGACGAGGGTCCCTCGCGCGAGCTTGCCGGTGCCGGCGTGGCACTCAAGCTGGTGCAGGTTTTGGGTGAGCGTCTGGGCAAGCCGTCGTATTGGCGTTCGCTGATCGAGGTTGCGGCGCTGGGCACCGTGTCCGACATGATGCCGCTGACGCCCGAGAACCGCGCGCTGGTCGCCGAGGGCATCCAGCAGATGCGCGTGACCGCCCGCCCCGGCTATATCGCACTGGCCGCGCTCGCCAAGGCCGACCTCTCTAGCATTACGGCCGATGGCCTGTCGTTTTCGCTCATTCCCCGCTTGAACGCCGCCGGCCGCATGGCCGATCCCAAGCTGGCGCTCGACCTGCTGCTTGCCCGCGATCCTATCGAGGCAAGTGCACTGGCAGCCGAGCTCGAGGAGATCAACCGTCAGCGCCGCGAGATCGAGGCGGAGCTCACGCGCGACGCCATGGCAAAGGTCGAGGAGACCTATGACGGTGGGCGCGCAATCGTCGTGGGCGGCGAAGGCTGGCACGAGGGCGTCAAGGGCATCGTGGCGAGCCGCCTGACCAACCGATATCACGTGCCGGCGCTGCTCTTCTCGATCGAGGACGGCGTTGCACGCGGATCGGGCCGCTCGGTGGGCAAGGTCAACCTGTTCGACGCCGTCGAGCGTTGCTCCGACCTGCTGATTCGCCGCGGCGGGCATGCCGGTGCGGTGGGTGTGACCATCGAGGCATCCAAGCTCGATGAGTTCCGCCGTCGCCTTTCGGCCGTGCTATCGGAGCTTCCCGCCGATGACTTTGAGGACACTGACGAGGTTGCCGCCACCGTTGACCTCTCCGAGCTAAATATCGAGACTATCGAGCAGATTTCTCGTCTTGAGCCGTTTGGTCAGGGCAATAAGGTGCCGCTTCTGGCTGCCGAGGGCGTGACGATGTGCGATCGCGCCGTGGTGGGCAAAACCGGCGAGCATATGCGCTTTGTGGCGACCGATGGCGCCGCGAGTGTGCCGGCCATCATGTTCCGCGTGCCGCAGATCGATAAGCTCATCAATTGCGATAGCGCCGTCGACTTGGTGTTCGAGGCCGTGGCCGAGCATTGGCAAGGTCGCGTAAAGCCAAAGCTCATGATCAAGGATGTCTTGGTGCGTGATACCACGGCGCCCAATATCGACGATCCGGCGTGCGAGCTTCGCCGCGGCGTGCAACCGGCGGACTTAGGCCCGCGCCTGGAGTCGCGTAAACGCGAGACGCTCGCCCAGCTTTCTTATACCGAGCTCACGCGCTCGCTTATCCATAGCTTTATCGGCTCGAACCAGCCACATCGCGCGCAGGTCGAGGCACTCGATGCGCTCGCCGACCACCAGAGCGTTTTGGCCGTTATGGGGACGGGACGTGGTAAGTCTCTGATTTTCCACGTGCACGCCGCACGCGAGGCGGTCCTTCGCGGTCGCGCGAGCATCTTTGTCTATCCGCTGCGCGCGCTCGTTGCCGACCAGGCCTATCATCTTTCATCGACGATGGCTGCGCTCGGCATTGGCGTGGGCGTGTTGACCGGCGAGACCGTGGAGGCAGCGCGCGATGACGTGTTTGCCGGCCTGGCTTCGGGCCGCACCGGCATCGTGCTCACGACGCCGGAGTTCCTGTCTATTCACCGAGACCGCTTTGCTCGCTCGGGTCGTATCGGGTTTGTCGTTATCGACGAGGCGCATCATGCCGGTCTTGCCAAGGGCGGCGACCGTAGCGCATACCTCGACATGCCCGACATCCTCAAGGCCCTGGGCGATCCGGTCGTTATGGCGGCGACGGCCACCGCGACGGCTCCGGTCGTGGCGGAGCTTGCCCGCGTGTTGCCGATTACCCGTACGGTGGTCGACGAGACCGTGCGCGAGAACTTGCGGCTCGAGGACGACCGCGATCTTGCGAGCCGCGAAAACCGCCTGGTGTCCATCGTCGCGACGGGGGAGAAGACCGTCATCTACGTCAACTCGCGCGACCAGTCCGTGGCGCTTGCTAAGACGCTGCGCAAGCGGGTACCCGATTGCGCGGCCCGCATCGCGTTCTATAACGCGGGGCTTGCGCGCTCCGATCGTCGCCGTGTCGAGGAAGCGTTTCGTGACGGAAGCCTCAGCTGCATCGTCTCGACCTCTGCCTTTGGCGAGGGCGTCAACCTTCCCGATATTCGCCATGTCGTGCTCTATCACATGCCGTTTGGCGCGATTGAGTTTAACCAGATGAGCGGACGCGCCGGTCGCGACGGCCAACCTGCCGTGATCCACCTGCTCTATTCGTCGCGTGACGCTCGCATTAACGAGCGCCTACTCGACTGCTATGCGCCCGAGCGCGACGAGCTCGTCACGCTCTATCGCGCGCTGCAAACCATGTGGCGCTCCAACCGCGGCAAGACCGGGGACGATTCCTTTAGCGCGAGCGATATCGACATCGCGCAGATGTGCCTTGCCATCGATGCTCGCACGCCGGTCGACGAGCGCTCGGTGGAAAGTGGCCTGGGAATCTTCGAAGAGCTTGGTTTCTGTTGCGTCTCGGGGTTTGACGACACCCGTCGCATCGCGATGGCCGAAAACCCCGGCCGCGTGCAATTGAGCAGGTCAATTCGCTATTTGGAGGGCTTGCGCTCGCGCATGGAGTTCTCAGCTTTCCGGAGCTGGGCGCTCGATTCGTGCGCTTCTGATATGCTAGCCAAAGTTAACCGCCCGATCGTACCGCGGGCCTAGGGGAAGGGGACCTCGATGGATGCCGCAGCCCGTACCGCCCATGATTCCACCCTCCAGCCGTTCTCGGAGATGGAGCACTATAAGCATGCCGATGAGCTGCCGCCCGAGATTATGGCGGACAGCTACGACAAGCTGGAGCGCCTGTGCCTCAAATATATGAATGGGGACGACTTTTCTAAGGTGGAGCAGGCCTATTGCTTTGCTGCCGAGAAGCACTGCAACCAAAAGCGTCGCTCGGGTGAGATGTACATCAACCATCCCGTCGAGGTGGCCATCATTTTGGCCGATCTCAAGATGGACTGCGATGTGGTGTGCGCCGCGCTGCTGCATGATACCGTCGAGGATACCGAGACCTCGCTTGCCGATGTGTCCGGCCTGTTTGGCGATACGGTGGCCGAGCTCGTCGATGGCGTGACCAAGCTCACCAACATCGAAGTCGATAGCATGGACGAGAAGCAGGCGCTTACGCTGCGCAAGATGTTCCTCGCCATGTCCAAAGACATTCGCGTTATCATCGTCAAACTTGCCGACCGTCTGCACAACATGCGCACCCTTGCGGCCCTGCGTGAGGACCGTCGCCTGTTTAAGGCCCGCGAGACCATGGACGTGTATGCGCCCCTGGCCGACCGTCTGGGCATGAGCTCTATTAAGTGGGAGCTCGAGGACCTGTCCTTCTTCTACCTTGAGCCCGATGCCTACCAGCGCATCGCACGCATGGTGGCTGAGTCGCGCGAGGTTCGCGAGCGCTATCTGGCCGAGACCATCAAGACGCTCACCGACGAGCTCAACCGCATTGGCCTGGAAGACTTCCAGATCAACGGCCGTTCCAAGCACTATTGGTCCATCTACCAAAAGATGAAGCGCAAGGGCAAGGAATTCTCCGAGATCTACGACCTGGTGGCACTGCGCGTCATCACGCATTCGGTGCGCGATTGCTACTCCACACTCGGTGCGGTACATACGCTGTGGCACCCCATGCCCGGTCGCTTTAAAGACTATATCGCCATGCCCAAGGTCAATAACTACCAGTCGCTCCATACGACGGTAATCGGCCCCACGGCCCGCCCGCTCGAGATTCAGATTCGTACCTACGAGATGCACGAGCAGGCCGAGTACGGTATTGCCGCCCACTGGCTCTATAAGAAGTCGGGCGGATCGTCTGCGTCTAAGACCAATGATGCCCAGCGCTTGGACGACCAGATTAACTGGCTCAAACATTCGCTCGATTGGGCTGCGTCTGATGAGATCACCGACGCCAAGGAATACCTGCACTCGCTGAAGGTCGATCTGTTCGACCAGGAGATCTTTGTCTTTACGCCCAAGGGCGAGGTCATGGCACTTCGTGCCGGCTCCACGCCGCTCGACTTTGCCTACGCCGTTCACACCGAGGTCGGCAACCACTGCGTCGGCGCCAAGATCAACGGTGCGGTAGCGCCGCTCACGCACGAGATCAAGACGGGCGACCGCGTTGAAATCCTGACCAACAAGAGCTCCAAGCCGTCGCGTGATTGGCTCAAGATCGTCAAGACGCCTTCGGCCAAGTCAAAGATCCGCCGCTATTTTGCCGCCGCGACCAAGGACGACGACGCTGCCGCCGGCCGCGATATACTGGCCAAGGACCTGCGCAAGCGCGGGTACGGCATCTCTACGCCGCGATCCACGCGTGCGCTCAACGCCGTGGCGGAGCAGTTTAATTACAAGCAGCTCGAGGACCTGTTTGCCGCCGTCGGCGCCGGCAAGGTTGCCCCGCGCGCTGTGGGTAACAAGGTCGAGCAAATCTTGGACCCCAAGCCCGAGGAGCAGCTTTCCAAGGCCGAGGCTATTGCCGAGGTCGTCAAGCAGCCCGCCCGCGGTTCCAACCGCAAGCCGCAAAAGCGCGGCAAGAGCGCCAGCAACGGCATTATCGTCAAGGGCGAGAGCAACAGCGGCCTGCTGGTCCGTCTGGCGCATTGCTGCAATCCGGTGACGGGCGACGACATCGTCGGTTTCATCACGCGCGGTCGTGGCGTTTCGGTGCATCGCGCCAACTGCCCCAACGTCAAGGGTCTTATGGAGCATCCCGAGCGCATGATCGAAGTGGAGTGGGACGGCGCTGCCGACACCCTCTTCCAGGTCGAGATCGTGGTCGAGTGCCTGGACCGCATGGGCCTGCTCAAGGATGTCACCATTGCCATTGGCGATGCGGGCGGCAATATCCTTTCTGCCGCCACCTCGACCAACCGCGAGGGTATTGCAACCCTGCGCTTTATGGTCGAGATCTCGGACGCGAGTGGTCTGGATCCGCTGCTGGCCTCTATCAGCAGCGTCGACTCGGTCTACGACGCGCGCCGCCTGATGCCCGGCGAGGGTGGAGCCCAGCTTAAGCGCCGCGTTTAGTCGCGACGAACGTGTCACATTATTGATATTCGCTACGCTCGAGGCATCGTTTGATGCCTCGAGTTCTATAGAGAGGAGAGGGACATGAGTGCTGTGTCCTTGGATTTAACTCCCAAGGGATCGGTCGAGATTGAGACGCTCGTAAACGGTCCCATTCAGACCAATAGCTATGCTGTTATTTCGGACAATGAGTGCGTGATTATCGACCCCGCATGGGAAGGCGAGCGTTTGGTGGAGCATATTCGAGCCGAGCATCCCGGCGCACGCGTGCTTGGCGCCGTATGCACTCATGGCCATGCCGATCATGTTGGTGGTGTTGCCGGCGTGCGAACCACCGTCGGCGAGGGCTGCCAGTATGAGCTGTGTGCTAAGGATGTGGCGGTGCCGCATGCGAACATCGAGGAACAGCGAGCTATGTGGGGCATTGAGACGCCCGACCCCGGGGAGCCGACGCGCCTGCTCGCCGAGGGCGATGCTATCGAGGTGGGCGATATCTGCCTGCAGGTGATCGAGACGCCTGGGCATACGCCGGGTGGGATCGTCTTGTTTGCTGCCACCGAGCAGGGGAACATTGCCTTTGTGGGCGACACGCTATTCCCGGGCAGCCACGGCCGCACCGATCTTGCCGGTGGCGACGAGGCAGCGATTCTGCGCTCGCTCTCCAAGCTCGCCCGGCTTCTTCCGCCCGATGCCGTTTGCCTAACCGGCCATGGTGATTCGACCACCATGGCACGCGAGCTCATGCAAAACCCGTTCATGCAGATGTAGCTTAATAGTCGGCTTTTGAAGCACGAGAAGCGTCCAAACGTCAAGCTATTTTTCCCCAACGGGTTGATTCCGTAGGGCAAACGGTCAAAAAAGTCTGTTTGGACGATATTCGTGAACAAACGAACGTTTATGCCCGGGTGCGCCGTGGTAAAATCTCAGGCGTTATCGGAGCAACCTTACAGGAGGTTTCTTTTATGCTCGTCAACGCAGCAGACATGCTCAAGAAGGCCGAGGCCGGCAAGTACGGTCTCGGTGCCTTCAACACCAACAACCTCGAGTGGACCCTGGCTATTCTCCAGGCCGCCGAGGAGGCCAAGTCTCCGCTGATCCTTCAGTGCACCGCTGGTGCCGCTAAGTGGATGGGCGGTTTCAAGGTCTGCGCCGACATGGTCAAGGCTGCCGTCGAGGCCACGGGCGTTACCGTTCCCGTCGCCCTTCACCTCGATCACGGTTCTTACGAAGACTGCTTCAAGTGCATCGAGGCCGGCTTCACGTCCATCATGTATGACGGCTCTCACGAGGAGACCTTCCAGCTTAACCTCGACCGCACCAAGGAGCTCGTTGAGCTTGCCCACTCCAAGGGCATGTCCATCGAGGCCGAGGTCGGCGGCATCGGTGGCACCGAGGACGGCGTGACTTCCAGCGGCGAGCTCGCTGATCCTGCTGAGTGCAAACAGATCGCTGACCTGGGCGTCGACTTCCTCGCCTGCGGTATCGGCAACATCCACGGCGTGTACCCCGCCGACTGGGCTGGCCTTTCCTTCGAGCGTCTGGGCGAGATCAAGGCCCAGACCGGCGACCTGCCCCTCGTCCTGCACGGTGGCACCGGCATCCCCGAGGATCAGATCAAGAAGGCCATCTCCCTGGGCATCTCCAAGATCAACGTCAACACCGACCTGCAGCTCGTCTTCGCCAAGGGCGTCCGCGAGTACATCGAGGCTGGCAAGGATCAGCAGGGCAAGGGCTTTGACCCCCGCAAGCTCCTCAAGCCTGACAACATCGTTGCCCGCACCAAGGAGCTCATGGAGGAGTTTGGCTCCGTCAACAAGGCGTAAGCGTCGCTAAACTTCCCGCCGGAAGCCCCGTCCCCCTACACTGTTTCCTTTGCGCTCACCTGGCTTTGCCAGAAGTCGCGCCAAGAAAACAGCTCCGGGGGACGGGGCTTCCTTCGTTTAACGCCGCAGGGTTACGAGTCTGAATTAAGATGGCTACTGGCTTTGCCAGAAGTCGCGCGACGGAATCAGCTCCGGGGAAACGGGGCCTCCTTTGTTAACTTGCTACAGGGTTACTGGTCTGATTTTAGTTATATGGTTACCGTTCAGCGGTGTTGATGGCTCCCTTGTTGGGGCTTTCTTTTTATCTCGCTACAATGGGCTTCAAGCGTTCTAGTGACTTGGAGTTTTGGTATGGCTGTTATTAATGTACTGCCTTCGGATGGGAAGGTTATTGACGAGGGTCCTGTTGGCTGCTCTGTTGATGTTTGCAGTGATGATTTTCGCCATCTCGATATTGGGCTACCGCCTGAGATTCTTCGTCTTAAGGATGCCGGGTATTTGATGCAGGCTGTTGCTGCCTGCGATCGCCTTCTGGAGCAGAACCCCGAGCCTTCGCTGGCTGCTTGTGTTCGTGCGGAGCGGTATCGCATGCTCGAGACGCCGCTTCATTTTTCGGTGTCGCGTGATCGGGCCATTGCGATGATTCGCGAGGAGTGGCCAGAGTTTACCGAAGAGCAGTTTGATGACCTGATTAATCGTAAGCGTATTGACTGGCGCTTTATCGATGGCGAGCTGTTTGTTCTCGACAACTTCCTCGATTCGCTTCGCGTGTACCCCAAGGAGGTTCCGGGCCTGCGTCCCGATTCTACGGACGGCATAGCGCTGCGTAACCAGATGCTCAGGGAGATGGAATCGCAGAATGGGCTGTCTCGCGTCATCACCCTAAAGGCATCCGTGTCTGTCCCCGGAGCTCTTGAGGGGGAGGCCGTTCGCGCGTGGCTGCCCGTTGCCTCCGCCTGTCGTCAACAGTCTCATATCGAGGTTCTCGATATGACGTCGGAGGGTACCGTTGCCTCTGAAAACGTTTCGGCTCGTACTGCCTCTTGGACATCTTCGACTGAACATTCATTCTCGGTGACCTATCGCTATCACATCGATGCCGCCTATTGTGATATCTATGGTGGTGCGCTCCCGTCGCATACGTGCATGGACACGCCGCTGCCCGAGGACACTTCCGAGGACCGTCCGCACATTGTGTTTACGCCGTACCTGCGACAGTTGACGGAGCGTGTTATTGGCGGGCTCGATGATCCGCTCGATCGCGCTCGTGCTATCTATGATTACCTGACACAGCATGTCGACTATCGCTATCAGCCACCGTACCTGCTTTTGGGGTCTATTGCCGACGACTGTGCACACTCGCTCCGCGGCGATTGCGGCGTTATGGCGCTCACGTTTATCACCATGTGTCGCATTGCGGGCGTTCCTGCCCGTTGGCAGAGCGGCCTGTATGTTGCGCCCGATTCGGTGGGGCCGCACGATTGGGCTGAGTTCTATACGCCACAGACCGGTTGGCTTAACGCCGACGTATCGTTTGGATCTTCTGCTCGCAGGATGGGGGAGGAGTGGCGCCGCCGTCACTACTTTGGCAATCTCGACCCGTGGCGTATGGTGGCCAACAATCGATTCCAGGCAGAGTTTGAGCCCTCTTTCGACGGCATGCGCGAGGACCCTTACGATAACCAGATGGGTGAGGCTTCGGTCGACGGTCGCGGATGCCGTCGGCGCGAGATGCTCCGCACGGTCGAACTCATCGAAATGCTCGAAGTTCCATTTTCGGACTAATCGGTAGAAAGCTGTGATAAACTAACTCACGCATTGCGTGCCCGAGTGGCGGAATTGGCAGACGCAGTGGACTCAAAATCCACCGTTGGCAACAACGTGCGAGTTCGAGTCTCGCCTCGGGCACCATTCATGCAAGCGAGCGTTCAAGGGGGTTGCGGCCCCCTTTTTCGTGCCGAACTCGCGTGAGCGCGCGAAGCGTTAAGCAAACAGGCCTGTGGCCTGTTTGTAGCGGAGCGTGGCGAGGGCGCCACGCGCCCGAAGCCCGGGGCTTCGCGAAGCGAAGGCCCTTCGAGTCTCGCCTCGGGCACCATGCATGCAAGCGAGCGTTCAAGGGGCTCAAGGACCCTTTTTCGTGTACGTAATGTGATAACGCGCTGTACGTGTTATTATTCGCAAGGCGTTGTTCCCGCAATGCCCTAAAGAGGAACCCGAGGGTTCCCACCTTTTGGCGCCAATGAGCAGCTGACTGGTCATACAACTTAGATTCCCTTCCTCAAATCGAGGAAGTCTATGTGTACGACCTGGTTGCTGAGAAGCGCCGGGTTATTTTTTTATGAATGGAGGTAGGGAAAATAGCTAAGTCTGATGACACCCGCATCAACGACGAGATCACTGCATCTTCGTGCCGTTTGATTGGCGTCGATGGCTCTCAGCTCGGCCTGTTCGCCATCCGCGATGCCCAGCGCGTCGCCGACGATCAGGGTCTCGACCTGGTCGAGATCGCTCCCAACGCGGAGCCGCCGGTCTGCAAGGTCATGGACTACGGTAAGTTCAAGTACCAGCAGGCCATGAAGGCCAAGGCTGCTCGTAAGAACCAGTCCAAGGTCGAGGTCAAGGAAATGAAGTTCCGACCCAAGATTGACGTTGGCGACTACGAGACCAAGAAGGGCCACGTTCTGCGTTTCCTCAAGAAGGGCGCACGCGTTAAGATCACCATCATGTTCCGCGGCCGTGAGATGGCTCACCCGGAGCAGGGCCTTAACGTTCTCGAGCGTCTCGCCGAGGATCTCAAGCCTTACGCTACGGTCGAGTCCAAGCCTAAGATGGAAGGCCGTAACATGCTTATGCTGCTCGCCCCGATTAAGGGCGCCTTCGATGAGGATAAAGCGGCAAGCGATACCAAGTAACTAGTGTTCTGTAACCGATTAAGGAGTATTTCATGCCTAAGATGAAGTCCCACAGCGGCACCAAGAAGCGTTTCCGCAAGACTGGTACCGGCAAGCTTATGCGCGCCAAGGCTTTCAAGAGCCACATCCTGAGCAAGAAGTCCACCAAGCGTAAGCGTGGCTTCCGTCAGGAGACCGAGATCGCCGCTGCCGACCGCAAGGTCATCAAGTCGCGTCTCGCCTAAGTTCGCGTTCCCGTTTTTCGTTTTACCGTCTAGGAGTTGATAGAACATGGCACGTATTAAGCGCGCTGTTGCCGCCAAGAAGAAGCGCCGTACCGTTATGCACCGTGCGAAGGGTTACTATGGTGCCGCTTCGCGTACTTACAAGCATGCTAAAGAGCAGGTCCAGCACTCCCTGCAGTATCAGTATCGTGATCGCCGCAACAAGAAGCGCGAGATCCGTTCTCTCTGGATCACTCGTATCAACGCTGCTGCTCGCCTGAACGACATCTCTTACTCTCAGTTCATGCACGGCCTGAAGGTTGCCGGCATCGAGCTCGACCGCAAGGTCCTGGCTCAGATGGCTTACGAGGACATCGAGTCCTTCAACGAGCTGGCTACCATCGCCAAGAAGGCTCTCGAGGCCTAATAGATTCTCTTGAATCGCTAGGGGAGTGTCGCGTTGTGCGCGGCACTCCCTCTTTTTATCTGAAGCGCGGTTTACATTGCTAAAAGCGCGGGTAGATAAACACATATAGGTGACCGATCTCTATATATTCCTGAACCAAAGGGTCATCATCTGATATGTGCGGAAGATCCGCACCAGTCTTTCTATTACCTATAGAAAGCGATATGTTGTGTAGGACTTGTGAAGAGTGGAATTGACGACCCACAGGGCTTCGCGGTCTGGCAATATATCTCCTTGCCGCGCGGCCCGGTCGGACCGGATCAGCCGCAGAGCGTGCACCTTGAGAACCGGATACTGCGAGGATGGACACATTCAGTGTCGCATCCGGGCAGACATCGAACCATTTGAAATGGTCTAACTTGGATTTGTTTTTCGCAAGGCCGCCGAGAGGCGGCCCCGAGAAATTCCTTTTCCTATACTAAAACCATATGAATCGAACGGAACCGATCAGCGATGGACTGAGAGGACCGGACGGGCTCGAAGCCCAATACATTTTGGACGGAGAGTTCGATCCTGGCTCAGGATGAACGCTGGCGGCGCGCCTAACACATGCAAGTCGAACGGCACCCACCTCCGGGTGGAAGCGAGTGGCGAACGGCTGAGTAACACGTGGAGAACCTGCCCCCTCCCCCGGGATAGCCGCCCGAAAGGACGGGTAATACCGGATACCCCGGGGTGCCGCATGGCACCCCGGCTAAAGCCCCGACGGGAGGGGATGGCTCCGCGGCCCATCAGGTAGACGGCGGGGTGACGGCCCACCGTGCCGACAACGGGTAGCCGGGTTGAGAGACCGACCGGCCAGATTGGGACTGAGACACGGCCCAGACTCCTACGGGAGGCAGCAGTGGGGAATCTTGCGCAATGGGGGGAACCCTGACGCAGCGACGCCGCGTGCGGGACGGAGGCCTTCGGGTCGTAAACCGCTTTCAGCAGGGAAGAGTCAAGACTGTACCTGCAGAAGAAGCCCCGGCTAACTACGTGCCAGCAGCCGCGGTAATACGTAGGGGGCGAGCGTTATCCGGATTCATTGGGCGTAAAGCGCGCGTAGGCGGCCCGGCAGGCCGGGGGTCGAAGCGGGGGGCTCAACCCCCCGAAGCCCCCGGAACCTCCGCGGCTTGGGTCCGGTAGGGGAGGGTGGAACACCCGGTGTAGCGGTGGAATGCGCAGATATCGGGTGGAACACCGGTGGCGAAGGCGGCCCTCTGGGCCGAGACCGACGCTGAGGCGCGAAAGCTGGGGGAGCGAACAGGATTAGATACCCTGGTAGTCCCAGCCGTAAACGATGGACGCTAGGTGTGGGGGGACGATCCCCCCGTGCCGCAGCCAACGCATTAAGCGTCCCGCCTGGGGAGTACGGCCGCAAGGCTAAAACTCAAAGGAATTGACGGGGGCCCGCACAAGCAGCGGAGCATGTGGCTTAATTCGAAGCAACGCGAAGAACCTTACCAGGGCTTGACATATGGGTGAAGCGGGGGAGACCCCGTGGCCGAGAGGAGCCCATACAGGTGGTGCATGGCTGTCGTCAGCTCGTGTCGTGAGATGTTGGGTTAAGTCCC
>CALHWR010000214.1 GCA_938036665.1 uncultured Collinsella sp.
GTGGTCTACCCCACCAAGCCGCGCCACGACGTCGCTGGCACCAAGCGCGAGCTCGCCCGCCTCGTCAAGAAAGACGGCGTCAACACCATCGTCATCGGCAACGGCACCGCCAGCCGCGAGACCGAGGAAGTCGTCTCGGAGTTCATCTCCGAGCAGGCGCCCAGCCTTCGCTACACCATCGTCAACGAGGCCGGCGCGTCGGTGTACTCCGCCTCCGAGCTCGCCAGCCAGGAATATCCCGACCTGGACGTCACCGTGCGTGGCGCCATGAGCCTGGGCCGCCGCCTGCAAGACCCGCTGGCAGAGCTCGTCAAGATTCCGCCCCAGTCCATCGGCGTGGGCCAGTACCAGCACGACCTTGACCAGGCCGAGCTTTCGCGCACCCTGGGCCACGTGGTGGAAGACGTCGTCAACCGTGTGGGCGTCGACGTCAACACCGCGAGCGCAAGCCTGCTGGGCTACGTGTCGGGCATTACGCCAAGCGTAGCCAAAAACATCGTGGCCTACCGCGAGGAAAACGGTGCCTTTACCGATCGCCGCCAGCTCAAGAAGGTCCCCAAGCTGGGACCCAAGGCGTACCTCAACGCCGCAGGTTTCCTGCGCATTAGCGGCGGCAAGAACCCACTCGACGCGACAAGCGTCCACCCCGAGAGCTACGAGGTGGCCACGTCCGTCCTGGAACGCGCCGGTGTGGCGGCCAGTGAACTCGGCCGCGGCGGCGTGCCCGACATCGAGCGCCGCTTGGGCAGCATCTCGGCGCTGGCAAGCGATCTGGACTGCGGCACCCTCACGCTCATCGACATTGTCAACGAGCTCAAGAAGCCCGGCCGCGACCCGCGCGACGACGCTCCCGAGGTTGTCTTTAGCCGCTCGGCGCTTTCCATCGACGACCTGGAGCCCGGCATGGAGCTCAAGGGCACGGTGCGCAACGTCGTCGACTTTGGCGCCTTCGTCGACGTGGGCGTGCATCAGGACGGCCTCGTGCACATCTCCAAACTGGCCAACCGCTTCGTCAAGCACCCAAGCGACGTGGTGCGCGTCGGCGACACGGTCAAGGTGTGGGTCGAAAAGGTCGATCGCGACCGCAAGAAGATCTCGCTCACCATGGTGCAGGGGAAATAAACCGCCAAAGCAAGGGTACCCCCTGTAGCAGCGTGCAAAATCGCGAGTATTCTGCAATTTCCGCCGCTCCGAACGCCCCTCAGAGGCAATAAAGTCACAAACAGCCCCCGTTTTAGCGTCGTCAGAGCCAAAACGGGGGCTGTTCCGTGCTTCAGCCAGCTGGTAAAAGCCTTTACCTTGCTGAATACTCTCAATTTTGCACGTCGCAGGCGGGGGTACCTTTGCCCGCGGCAGGATATGGAAGCCGAGTGCTAACTTGCCGGCAAGCTCGTGTCGGCAGCCCCGGCCTTTCCTTTACCTAGCGCGACCCTCGCGAAGCGCGTGAGCGATAGGGAAAGGAAAGGCCGGGGCGAACAACCCGCGGCGCAGCCAGTGTTCGCGTTACGGCAAGATATGGAAGCCCAAAGCGGCGATATCCTTGGCAAAGCCGCGCACGGTGTCGAGCGAGACCTCGTACGGATCGCGACCGATGTTCTTGCGCTTGGCCAGGATGCTGTTGGGCACCGTGATGATCTGGCAACCGCAGGCCTGCGCCTGGTAAATGTTGATGAGCTCGCGCGTGGATGCCCACAGGACCTCGCAGTTGGGCTTGGCGGTGGCCTTCTTGACCGACTCCGTCATAAACGGAATGGGGTCGACGCCGGTGTCGGCGATGCGGCCGGCAAAGAGCGAGATGATGGACGGCGTCTCGGCGTCAACGGACTCGACCATCTCGTCGACCTGCGCAGGCGTAAAGATGGTGGTGACGTTGACCTTGATGCCGTCGGCGGAAAGCTTGCGCACTAGCTCGGCGGTGGACTCACCCTTGGTGGTCACGCACGGAATCTTGACGTAGACGTTATCTGCCCAGGTAGCGATCTCGCGGGCCTCGACCTCCATGGTCTCGACGTCGTCAGCAAAGACCTCAAACGACACGGACACATCGGTGATGTGGGCCAGGACCTCCTTGGCAAACGCGCGGTAATCCGTCACGCCGCCCTTCTTCATAAGGGACGGGTTGGTCGTGAAACCCTGAACGTTGCCGTTCTCGTACATGTCGAGCATGCCCTCGAGGTTTGCACCGTCAGCGAACACCTTGATTGCCATCTGCCTGATTCCTTTCGTTTGCATATGGGCGTTAAGCTGCTAAACACTTTACCTACGTTTATCAAGGCGTGAACTGCGGTTTTTTGTCTTCTCGGCGAACGGTACAATCGCTTCAGTGTTTGGATTGATAAATCGATTGAGCATGCAAAAGCAAAGAGTCGCAGTTTGAGCAAACGTCAGAACGCGGGATTCCTTAGATGAGGCCGAAATGCTGCATGGCCGTGACGGTGCCGTCGTGTGCCACATCGTCGGTCACGTAGTCGGCGACCGCCTTGACCTCGGGCATGGCGTTGCCCATGGCCACAGCCGTCTCGACGGCAGCGAGCATGCCCAGATCGTTGCCCGAATCGCCGAAGCCAAAGGTGCGCGCATTTCCCGCGCGGCCCAGATACTCCAGCGCCCGTGCCACACCCACGCCCTTGTCGATACCCTTGGGGCTCAGCTCGCGGTTCTGGCCGCCGGTATTGCACAGCTCAAAGTTGCGGTCGATAAAGCCGTCGTCGTTGGCCACGCGAGCCAAGCCGGACGCGTTAAGGCACACCTTGCCCACGCGCAGACGACCGTCGATGCGCATTTCCTCGGCGCTGTGCACCGCAGCAGCGCCGATCAAAGACGACTGCTCAACGCCCGCAGGCTCCAGCGCAAAGGTTGCCTCGTTGGCCTCGAAAAAGGCCTCGAACCCTGCCGCGACAATGCGACGCGCAAGCTCCTCGACACTGCCCTCGTCAATGCAATCCTCGTGTACCACACGCCCCTCGACCTCGAGCGTGGCGCCCGCCATGGCCACGACACCCGCAGGGTCGAGCGCGCGCAGGCTGTCCGCAATCAGCCACAAGGGACGACCCGTGCAGATAAACGCCTTGTGCCCCGCATCGCGCAGGCGATGAAACGCCTCGATGACCGCCCGCGAGGGACGCACCGCCGAGAAGTCCTTATCGGTCATGTTATCGGGATCGAACGACGTCAGCGTGCCGTCCACGTCAAAAAAGAGCACGGCGGAATCGGGGCACGCATCAATCATATGGGTTCCTTTCGAGGGCGATGGCAAATGAAGCATCCATCATATAATGGAGCGACGCAACCAGAGAGGTCACCCATGGAATTTTACGCAAGCTGCCCCGAGGGCTTTGAGTCCGCACTCGCCGACGAGCTTAAACGGCTCGGGCTTTCGCATGTACGCCGCCTTAAGGGCCGCGCTACGTTTGAGGGCGAGCTCGAAGAAGGCTACCGCGCCTGTCTGTGGTCGCGCCTGGCCAGCCGCGTGTTTGTGGTGCTTGGGCGCTTTGAGGCGCAGGATGCCGATGCGTTGTACGACGGCGTTTACGACATTGCCTGGGAAAACATCGTCCGCCCCGGCGCCACCATTGCCATCACTGCCCGTGGTGTGACCGAGCAGCTGCGCAACACGCGCTTCTCGGCCCTGCGCGCCAAGGACGCATTGTGCGATCGCCTGGCCGAGACCACGGGCCGTCGCGCCGATGTCGATGCTGCCGACCCCGATGTCCACCTGCTGCTTTCGCTACGCCAGCGCCGTGCGAGCATAAGCCTGGACCTTTCGGGCGACCCGCTGTTCAAGCGCCTGCCGCCCG
>CALHWR010000215.1 GCA_938036665.1 uncultured Collinsella sp.
GCTCAGCCCGCCGCGCCGTCTGCGCCGTGGGAATCCGAGCAGGTTCCCTACGACGATGCCATGGTCGGCGGTTTTGCTGCCGATGCCGGCGGGGACGATCTGCCCCCGTTCGACGTGCCGGGTGCGGCGTCCGCGCCCAAGCCCGCTGCAGCTGCCCCCAAAGAGGAGGACGCTCCTGCGGCTCCCTGGGAGTCCAACCCCGGCGCGGGCAGCCCCTTCGGCCATCAAGGCGCAGCCCCAAGCATCCCGCAGACCGAGGACGAGGCCAAAGCCCTCATCCGTAGCGTCTTCGGCCAGTCCACCATCTTCAAACCGGTGGAGTAGTCGTACTGGCGGGTATACTGCTCAAGAAGAGACTTCTTGGAACGGAGCGAGCTTATGATGTGGGAATATGTCCGCCTCGAGGACGATACGCAAGTTTCGTATTCCGAAGTCCGTGAGGACAACACGGTGAAGGTCGTTGTGGAGCGCCCGCGCGATTGGGGCTTTGACACGGCGGAGTGCATCTTGCCGGCATTCAATTGGGTGTCACGCGAGGGCTTTAGCGAAGCGGACCTCAAAGAACTCGATGATTTCGTGCGCAACAATGCCCCGCTCATCCTGCGTTTTGCCTACGAAGGCGGACGAGTCTATGCCTAGTCTGTTTCGACTCGGCCATATATCACTTTCTTTTGTCCGGGCGCATCTGTATTTCGGACATGTGTAGTGTGGTGCCGCGTATATCGCATTCGAGCAGACAGGCGCGTGACGGTCGGCCTAGGATGCTGAGGTCGATACGATACGTCGCATGGCTGTCCGTGTACTCGATTTGCTCGGCGTTGATGGTTGCTCCGATTGTAAATAAAGAGCCCAGTTCGGCATCGACAATCTTGGAGTCCTTTATCTCGACCTTGAACTCTTGGTAGAGGGACGGGCTGTTGTAGTAAATGGTTCGGGTTCCGTCGGCGCACTCATCGGTCGTCTCCCATTTGACGACGGGCTGGTCCGAGCTGGCTACTAACAGTTCTGCTCCAAAGGCTATAGCATGGGTGATGACAACCAGTAATGCCCAGCCGACAAAGAGATAGAGAACCACATATGCAACGGGGTGTTTTGAGCGGATGTTTTGGAGCGCGTCGGGGGCATTCATGGGGGCACCTCCAAATTGCTGTCTGTGACAATCAAATTATACCCTGCCATCATGAGCGCCGCCTCGAGCAGCGGTTCGGCATTTTGTTATCTAGCTGGATGCAGAAAATGTCGGATTCCGGCTCTACAAGATTTAGCTTTCAATATTATGCAGATGCGAATTATTCAACTTCGCATAATCTTTGGGTGCGGTTTGCACTCCAGGACATGTATATCGACTGAGGTAGCGTGTCCGCCCCGCTTGCTTGCCCCGCGCCGTGGTACGATTTTTGAGTTTGAAAGTCCCGCCGCGCTCCGGCTGCCCTTGCAGCTCGGCGTGCGGCCGCACGTAAAGGAGCCATCATGGCCGGTATGAACATGCAGCAGATGATGAAGCAGGCTCGCAAGATGCAGGAGCAGCTTGCCGCCGCGCAGGAGAACCTCAAGTCCCAGACCGTCGACGCCTCTGCCGGCGGCGGTATGGTCAAGGTGACCGTTAACGGCGAGATGGAGCTCGTCAACCTTACCATCGACCCCGATGCCCTCGATCCCGAGGACGTCGATATGCTGCAGGACATGATCATGGCTGCCGTCAACGAGGCCGTTCGCGGCGTCAACGAGCTCGCCAACAAGCAGATGGGCGCCATCACCGGCGGCCTCAACATCCCGGGCATGCCGTTCTAAGACGCGCATATAAATGAGTGCCAACCATAGTCTGCAAAAATTGCTCGATGAGCTGGGCCGCCTGCCGGGCATTGGTCCCAAGTCGGCCCAGCGCATCGCCTATTACCTGCTCGAGGCTGACGCCGAGGAGGCGCGCCGCCTGGCCGAGGCCATCCTGGAGGTTAAGCAGGAGGTTCACTTTTGCAGCCGCTGCTTTAACTACGCCACGGCCGACGAGTGCTCCATCTGCCAGGATTCGATGCGCGACACTACTCGCATTTGCGTGGTGGGCGAGCCGCGCGACGTCCAGGCAATCGAGCGCACGGGCAGCTACCATGGCCTGTACCATGTGCTGGGCGGCGTGATCAGCCCCATGGACAAGATTGGTCCCGAGCAGCTGCACATTCGTGAGCTGCTGGCGCGTTTGGGCCACGAGGATATCCATGAGGTCATCATCGCCACCAACCCCAATATTGAGGGCGAGACCACGGCGAGCTACCTGGCCCGCACTATCAAGCCGCTGGGCGTTGAGGTGTCGCGTCTGGCGAGCGGCCTGCCCGTGGGCGGCGACCTGGAGTATGCCGACGAGCTTACGCTTGGGCGCGCCATCGAGGCCCGTCGCACGATTTAGGTGGCGAGCCTGCTCCTGCCGTTTGTTTTCCTCGCGACGCACGGGGTAGTCATAATTTCCCCGTGCGACTGTAAGTTTGTTGTGCAACAAAGATGCTTTGTATCCGCTTATCGCATGGATGCTTCCACTCGCATCCTTAATTTGCCCATTCGTTGCGCAACCTTTTGGGTTCGCTGATACACTCAAATATGGATTCGAATGAATGCGCCGCTCCCGAGCGGCGTGTTTTTGTTGGAGGAGAACGCATGCGGCCCGGTGGCACTCAGACAAAGCGCGGCGCCGCGGTGCGCATGCGACGCCGACTGGGCTTGGCGCCGCGGGCGTACGCACTGCTGTCTTGCTCGCTGGTGCTGGTCATAGCTGGCGTTTCTGCCTATGGCATGACCGTGCCGTCCATGATGCAGGCACATGCCGCACGCGAACCGCACGTGGGACATGAGGTCAAAAGTGATCTGGGCACCACGACTGGATATGCTTGGGCAAGTGTGGTCGCGCATATTGTGTTTGGCGCCGACGACGCGGACGGCGCCGAGGCCCCGGACAACGAAGTCACGCTTGCCAATGGCAAAACCATCGTGCTCACCAACACCAAGATCATCGATCGGTTGTCCAACAATAGCGTGGCGGCAACGGTGAATAAGGTCGAGCGGCAGAAGGAGCAGGACGCCCAGCAGTCCGGAAAGCCCGGTAGCTCGGATACTTCTGGCTCCGGCTCGGATTCGTCGAGTTCGGGCGGCGGCTCTGGGCCGGGTTCCTCTGCCGGAGGGTCTGGAAACGGCGGCTCGACGGGCGGCAACGCTGACAACGATGCAAACTCCGGTGGCCTTTCCGCTGCTGAGGAAGAGAGCATTCACAGTTGGCTTGTGACCAAGTACAACATGCTCGACGGCTATGTTTCTCGTGCCAATGACGTGGTCTCGACCTATAACTCTACGGGAGATCCCAGGCCGTGCGACAGCCTGGTCGGGGAGATGTTTGTCATTCGAGCCGAGTTCGGTCGTCAGACATTCTCGCCCCGGTCAAAGTGGTATCAGCAGTATGCCAATCTGTGGGGCTGTTACACCAACCTATGTCAATGGGTCGGCCATTACGGCGATGATGACGTCGCGCTCGGTAACTTCAACAATAACGTGGCGGCGCTTGCCCTATGATGACCGATCTTGCATCCACCACACCGCAATCGCTCGGTCGCGATCCCATGGTCGGCCTGCGCCTGGCGCGTGTCGACGGGTTTGAGCCGGCCATTGCGCTCGGTCAGGACGAACTGCCTGCCTATCTGCGTCGTTTTACGATGCTGTTTGCCGACGATGCCACCATGCGCCGTGGCGGTATCGGCCGCGTGACGCGTGCCGTCAACGCCCAAGGCGAGGCCGTAGCACTCAAACAGCTCATCTTGCCGACGCGCGATGAGTTTGACGACGATGCCGCCCATGAGGCGCTGGTCGCCAAGTTCAAAGCGGCGTTTCGCGAGGAATATGAATGCCATCGTGCCCTTTCGGGCCTTAAGGGCTTTCCCCGCCTCTATGGCTGGGGCGAGGTTGACGGTGTGCCTGCAATTGTCATGGAATGGGTCGAGGGCGAGACGCTCGCCCGCTTGCGCTCGCGCTTTGCCGTGGACGATGCCGGCCGCCTGTCGCCGCTTGTGGCGGCGCGCTTGGGGCGCGACCTGTTCGACCTGCTCTGCCGCATGAGCCTGACCACCTACCTGAGCCAGATCCACGAGACCCGCGAGAGCTTTA
>CALHWR010000216.1 GCA_938036665.1 uncultured Collinsella sp.
GGCAACGCAGATCGGCGCCGGCCTCATGGGTGTCCTGTACATTTTGGACGAGCCGTCGATTGGCCTCCATCAGCGTGATAACGAGCGCCTGATCAAGACGCTTGAGCGCCTACGCGATATCGGCAATACCGTCATCGTCGTCGAGCATGATGAGGATACGATTCGTGCTGCCGACTATGTGATCGACATGGGCCCCGGCGCGGGCGTGAACGGCGGACACGTGGTCGCCGCGGGAACGCCTGCCGATATCATGGCGTGCCCCGATTCGATGACGGGCGCCTACCTGACCGGCAAGCGAATGATTCGGGTTCCCGATGAACGCCGCAAGCCCGGTCGCGGCTGCCTTAAGATCACGGGCGCCCGCGCCAACAACCTCAAAAACGTTACCGCCAAGATCGAGTTTGGTACGCTTACGGTCGTTACCGGCGTGTCGGGATCGGGTAAGAGCTCCCTGGTTACCGACACCATCGCACCTGCCCTTACGAATGCCATTCACCGTTCGACGCGCCCTGTGGGTCCGTATAAGAAAATCGAGGGCATCGAGTGTATCGATAAGGTTATCGATATCGACCAGTCGCCGATTGGTCGCACGCCGCGTTCCAACCCTGCTACGTACATTGGCCTGTGGGATGATCTTCGCGCGCTGTTTGCGAGTACGCCGGAGTCGAAGGCGCGTGGCTACTCGCCGGGACGTTTCTCCTTTAACGTGAGCGGCGGTCGCTGCGAAGCATGCAAGGGCGACGGACAAATTAAGATCGAGATGCACTTCCTTCCCGATATCTATGTCCCCTGTGAGGTCTGCGGCGGCAAACGCTATAACCGCGAGACGCTTGAGGTCACCTACCGTGGTAAGACCATCTCGGACGTGCTCGACATGAGCGTCACCGAGGCACTGGCCTTCTTTGGGAATATCCCGCAGATTAAGCGCAAGCTCCAGACGCTGTACGATGTAGGCTTGGGCTACGTGAGCCTGGGCCAGCCCGCCACGACGCTCTCGGGCGGCGAGGCGCAGCGTGTGAAGCTCGCCAAGGAGCTTCATCGACGCCAGACGGGCAAGACGTTCTATATTTTGGATGAGCCGACGACCGGCCTTCATTTTGAGGACGTCCGCCAGCTGCTTGATGTGCTGCAGCGCTTGGTCGATGCGGGCAACACGGTGCTGGTGATTGAACACAACCTTGATGTCATCAAGGTTGCCGACCGCCTGATCGATATGGGCCCCGAGGGCGGTAACGGCGGCGGAACCGTCGTGGTTTCGGGCACACCGGAGCAGGTTGCGGACTGTCCGCAAAGTTATACGGGCAAGTTTTTGGCGCCGTTGCTCAGGCGTGACCGGGAGCGTCAGGCTCAACTTGATGCTCAATAAATAGGCGATTCAGTTTATGGGCGCCATCGACTCCTTGTGATTCGATGGCGCTTGCTGTGTCGAAGTGACGTATGCAGCCGAATTGGACATATACTTAATCCTTGCGTCCGAATGCGAGGGAAAGGATATGCCATGGCAAAGGCTGTAAAGACGCCAAAAACCAATGCGATGCGCGAGCTGGAAAGCGCCGGCATTTCCTATGTTCTACATACGTACGAAGACGATGGTGATGAGTCGGCGGGCCTGGGGGTCGCGATTTCGGAGCAGCTTGGCGAGGAGCCCGGACAAGGATTTAAGACCTTGGTCTGCGTGACGCCGTCCAACGACCATGTCGTGTGCTGCATCCCTGTTGCCGACGAGCTCGATCTAAAGTCCGCCGCGCGTGCCGCGGGGGAGAAGTCCTTGGCCATGATGCATGTGAAGGATTTGCTTGCGGCGACTGGCTACGTTCGCGGCGGCTGCAGTCCGGTCGGTATGAAAAAACGCTACCGGACGCTCATTGATGAGACATGTGTCCTTTGGGATACCATTTTTATTTCGGGAGGCAAGCGTGGTTATCAGCTCGAGCTTGCACCTGATGATTTAATTGCATTTTGCGGGGCGACGGTCGCCCCGATTACGAGAGAGGACTGAGCGATGCCGCAGGAAGAATTGAAGTGCGGAGCTCATTTTGCAAAAGAATCTGCGCCTCAGACACCCTCATCCGAAGCTTCTTCGTCGCGAGATGGCACTGATGATATGGGCTCGTCGGACTACTCCACGGTTGGTCGTTCCGCCGGGCTTATGACCATCCTGACCATCGTGTCTCGCGTCACCGGCTTTATCCGCACATGGGCAATGGCGGCCGCTATCGGCATGTCGCTGCTCTCGTCCTCCTATCAGGTCGCCAACAACCTGCCCAATATGCTCTACGAACTCGTGATGGGCGGCATGCTCGTGACGGCGTTTTTGCCCGTGTACATGGGCGTGAGGCGTGAGCAGGGTCGCGAGGCCTCGAACGAGTACGTGGGCAACCTGCTCGGTATTCTGCTATTGGTGCTGGGTGGCATTTCGTTGCTGGGGACCGTGTTCGCTCCGGGCTTTATTTGGACGCAATCGTTCCTTTCGGGTGACGGCGGCAGCATGGATACCGCTGCGTTCAT
>CALHWR010000217.1 GCA_938036665.1 uncultured Collinsella sp.
CCCCCGCCGCAGTTCAGTGCGCAGCGGGGGTTCTTTCATGTCCGAGGACGTCCGCGAAGGTCAGCCCTCAGATCCTGCGGTGGGAGACCTAGGCCTCGTTGTACACCGTCTTGAGCTTCAGCAGGTGAGCGTAGCGGTCCATAGCGGCCTGCTCGTTCTCCTTGAAGAGCTCCTCGGCGCGCTCGGGGAAGGAACGCGTCAACGAAGCGTAACGGGCCTCGTTCATCAGGAACTCCTGATAACCGCCCGCGGGCTCCTTGGAATCGAGCGAGAACTTCTTGCCGGCAGCAGCCTCGGGGTTGAAGCGGAAGAGGTTCCAGTAACCGCACTCGACAGCCTTCTTCATCTCGGCCTGGCAGTTCTGCATGCCGCCCTTCTTGATGGAGTGCATCTCGCAGGGGCTGTAGCCGATGATGAGGGACGGACCGTCGTAGGCCTCGGCCTCGTGAATGGCCTTGAGGGTCTGAGCCGGGTTGGCGCCCATGGCGACCTGCGCCACGTAGACGTAGCCGTAGCTCATGGCAATCTCAGACAGGGACTTCTTCTTGGTCACCTTACCGGCAGCGGCGAACTGAGCGACCTGGCCCAGGTTCGAGGCCTTGGAGGCCTGACCGCCGGTGTTGGAGTAGACCTCGGTGTCGAAGACGAAGACGTTGACATTGTGGCCAGAAGCCAGGACGTGGTCCAGGCCACCGAAGCCGATGTCGTAGGCCCAACCGTCGCCGCCGAAGATCCAGAAGGACTTCTTGGTGAGGTAAGCCTTGTCGGCGAGGATCGCCTTGGAAGCGTCGCAGCCGCACTTCTCGAGCTCGGCAACGTAGGCAGCGGCAGCGGTCTTGGAGGCCTCGGCGTCATTGACGGAGTCGATCCAAGCCTGGCCGGCGGCCTTGAGCTCATCGGACGGGCCATCGGCAGCGATGATGTCCTGGGTAGCGGCGATCAGCTTGTGCTGAACGGCCTCGTAGCCGACGGCCATGCCCAGACCGTGCTCGGCATTGTCCTCGAACAGGGAGTTATTCCACGCCGGGCCGTGACCGTCCTTATCCTTGCAGTAAGGAGCGGTGGCAGCGGGGTTGCCCCAAATGGAGGAGCAGCCGGTGGCGTTGGAGATGAACATGCGGTCGCCGGCGACCTGGGTCACCAGACGTGCATAGGCGGTCTCGGCGCAGCCGGCGCAGGAGCCAGAGAACTCCAGGTAGGGCTGCTTAAACTGGCTGCCCTTAACGTTGGCCGCGATGAGCTCCTTCTTCTCGGAGACGTTCTCGACCATGTAGTCCCAAACGGGCTGCTGGTCCATCTCCTGCTCGGTGGGAACCATCTCGAGGGCACCCTTGGGGCAGACCTTGACGCAGTTGGTGCAGCCCATGCAGTCGAGCGGGGACACGGCCATGGTGAACTTCATGCCCTTGGCCTTGGGGCCCATGGCGTCGAGCGTGCGGGTAGCCTCGGGCGCGGCGGCAGCCTCGTCCTCGGTCATCGCGAACGGACGGATGGTGGCATGCGGGCACACATAGGCGCACTGGTTGCACTGGATGCACTTGGTCTCGTCCCAGTGAGGAACGACCACGGCGACGCCGCGCTTCTCGTATGCGGAGGCGCCCAGCTCAAACTGGCCGTCGGCACAATCGACGAAGGCGGAAACAGGCAGGCTGTCGCCATCCATGCGATCGATGGGCTCGAGCAGGTTCTTGACCTGCTGGGCGATGGCGGACTTGGTCTCCTCGGAGAGCTCGACGGGAGCGGCATCCTCGGCAGTTGCCCAGTCGGCCGGAACCTCGAACTTACGGAAGGCGGTAGCACCGGCATCGATAGCCTTGTGGTTGGCGTCGACGATGGCCTGGCCCTTCTTCATGTAGGACTTGGTGGCCGCGTCCTTCATGTACTGCAGAGCGTCCTCGGCGGGCAGGACCTTGGCCAGCGCGAAGAAGGCGGACTGGAGCACCGTGTTGGTGCGCTTGCCCATGCCGACCTTGGCGGCCAGGTCGATAGCGTCGATCAGGTAGACGTTGACGTTGTTGTTCGCGATGTAGCGCTTGGCCACGGCGGGCATGTGCTCGGCGAACTCCTCGTCGCTCCACTGGCAGTTGACCAGGAAGGTGCCGCCCGGCTTGACGTCGCGGACCATCTTGAAGCCCTTGACGATGTAGCTGGGGTTGTGGCAAGCGACAAAGTCGGCCTTGGTCACGTAGTACGGCGAGCGGATCGGGGAATCACCAAAGCGCAGGTGCGAGACGGTGACGCCGCCGGTCTTCTTGGAGTCGTACTGGAAGTAGGCCTGGACGTACTTGTCGGTGTGGTCGCCGATGATCTTGATCGAGTTCTTGTTGGCGCCGACGGTACCGTCGCCACCCAGACCCCAGAACTTGCACTCGATGGTGCCGGGGGCTGCAGTGTTGGGCGCATCCTCGGCCTCGGGCAGGCTCAGGTTGGTCACGTCATCGACGATGCCGATGGTGAACTCGCGCTTGGGCTCGTCCTTCTTGAGCTCCTCGAAGACAGCGAACGCGGACGCGGGAGGCGTGTCCTTGCTGCCCAGACCATAACGGCCGCCGACAACCTTGATGCCCGTCTTGCCGGCCTCGTAGAGAGCAGAAACGACGTCCTGGTAGAGCGGCTCGCCGATGGAACCCGGCTCCTTGGTACGGTCCATGACGGCAATCTTCTGGACGGTCTCGGGGAGAACGTCGACAAAGTGCTTGATGGAGAACGGACGGAACAGGCGAACCTTGACCAGGCCGACCTTCTCGCCGTGAGCGTTGAGGTAGTCGATGACTTCCTCGAGCACGTCGCAGAAGGAGCCCATGCACACGACGACGCGATCAGCATCGGGAGCGCCGTAGTAGTTGAACAGGCCGTAATCGGTGCCGAGCTTCTCGTTGATCTTCTTCATGTAGCCCTCGACGACGGCGGGAAGCTCGTCGTAGACCTTGTTGCAGGCCTCGCGGTTCTGGAAGAAGATGTCGCCGTTCTCGTGGCTACCGCGGGTATGCGGGTGCTCAGGGTTGAGCGCGTGATCGCGGAAAGCCTGGACGGCGTCCATGTCGCACATCTCGGCCAGATCCTTGTAGTCCCACATGGCGACCTTCTGGATCTCGTGGCTGGTGCGGAAGCCGTCGAAGAAGTTAAGGAACGGGGTCTTGCCCTCGATGGCGGCAAGGTGAGCCACCGGCGAGAGGTCCATGACCTCCTGGACGTTGCCCTCGGCGAGCATGGCGAAGCCGGTCTGACGACAGGCCATGACGTCGGAGTGATCGCCAAAAATGTTCAGGGCGTGGGAAGCGACGCAACGCGCGGAGACGTGGAAGACGCCCGGGAGCTGCTCGCCCGCGATCTTGTACATGTTCGGGATCATCAGGAGCAGACCCTGAGAAGCCGTGTAGGTGGTAGTCAGAGCACCGGCACCCAGCGAACCGTGAACGGTACCGGCTGCACCTGCCTCGGACTCCATCTCGACGACCTTGACCGGGGTGCCGAAGATGTTCTTGCGACCCTGGGCCGCCCACTGGTCGACATGGTCGGCCATCGGGCTGGACGGCGTAATGGGATAGATTCCCGCTACCTCGGTGTACGCATACGAAACATATGCGGCCGCCTCGTTGCCGTCCATAGACTTAAACTTACGCGCCATATACCCCTCTCCTCTCATATAGGTATACAGGCCCCGGCGATCGCCGGGATGTTGGCGTGATGGGATTTACGCTGTTGCTTCCAATCATCTGGCAGGCAGGCTCAGCAGCAGGTACGTGGCGTGGAGAGAAGACATGCCGAGGCGAGGGGCAACTGATGCGCCCCACAGACCCGACCGCCCGTCTTGCACATGACCGAGCGCCGCAAAGGCCGCATGCCGGATGCTCCCGGGCACGCCCCGGCGATGGGAAGCGCCCGCAACGGAAATCCGCATGCGGGTTTATTGTACCCCGCCTTCAAGTGTAATTTCGGCAAATATAGGCGGGCGGTAAAGGTTTACCTTGGGTGACTGCCAAGGGCAAAATGATCCCTTGGGGACGGAGGGACCATTTGACGGGACTGGCTAGAGGGCACCGAAGAGGATGGCGTAGGTAGTAGATTCGCCGAGCTTGAGCTCGTCGCCGGGATTGAGTTGGGCGGAACGGCCGGGCTCGACCTGAATGCAGACGCGCGTGGCCCCGTTTACCACCACGGTTCCGTTGGTGGACGACAAGTCCTCGACGTGCCAGATATTTTGAGCATCGCACCAGATATGGGCATGGCGGGCCGAGACATCGTCGCCGACGTCGGTAATATCGCCCTCACCAGTGGCCAGCGCGCCAATCTCAACACCCTGCTCACTCGGCTGAATCCAGCGCGGGGCGCTCACGACAAAACTGTTTTGCACGCGCAGCAAGCCCAAGGGGTGCGCCGGGGCGGGTTCGCGCTCGCCTGCGGTCATCGACATGCCAAGCGAACGCGGCGTGGAGGTGCCTCCGCCACAGGTCGCGTGCGCGTAGTCGATGGCATAGTTCACCGAGGACCGCACATCCGCCGAACAACCGACGGCGACAAACAGCACCAGCACGGCCTCGGCGCGCTCGGCGGGCATGAGTTCCGCCGCCTGGGACAGGCGATCGAGCGCGTTGCGATAGAGATTCGTGTCCTGGTGACACTCTTCGAGCGCGCGTACCATCGGTTCACCTGCAGGGCCGCACACCATATTGATCACAGCCGTGGAGTCCATGGGATTGCGCTGGCGCAGGGCCAGTTGCGACATAATACGCGCAGCCGAGGTACCGTATTCGGCAAAGTAGCGCTGCTGAAGCGTGCCGACCGGCGCGCGAACGATAAAGCGGGAAACCCAAGAGCGATCGGCGGCCCGGCTCTGCGGGCTGCGGCCGTCGGCGAGCGGACGGGACGAAAGCACCAAGCCGCACAGCTCGATATGGCTCAGATGCGCCGCGCGCTTAAAGATGTCAAACATGGCCCCGCATGGGGTGAGCTCAACTTGAGATGCCATGACCTAGGCCTCCTTGGTCGTAGAAATAGAATCGGACGATACTTCGACAGGTCCGCCAAAAGTACGGGCAGCTGCGGCTCCACCGGCAAGCGGAGTCGCCATCTGGACTTTTGTGCGTCGCGGTGCCGAAACGGGAAGTTCAAAGGCAAAGCCCATCGCAAGCAAAAACCACGTAAGCGTATAGGTTGCAACCAGAGCGGCAACAAGGCCGCCCATCACGGCGCGTTGGGAAAATACGCTACATGCAGCCACAACCAGCACCGGAACCTCGCAGGCAGAAAGCGCAAGCACACCCTGCAGGAAGCCCGAGCGCCGATTGCGCGCAAGTGCCCCCGCGACAACGCCGGCTATGCCTGGCAGCGCCAACGCCAGTGCGGCAATAATACCCGGTATCGACCCAGACCACACGAGCGATCCCAAAGTCGCCGTCACGCGAGCGCCCGACGCCAGCAGCGCGGCCGAAACCACGACCACAGCCCAAACCACGCCACAGACGACCGTCGCGCCGACCATCAGCGCGCGACGAACCGCGCGGCCAGACGCATCCATGGGGCACGGCGTGAGCGGCTCGCCGCGGAGCGAACGACCGACATTTTGCGCATAGTGGTCACAAAACGCCGAGAGCGCCGCCTCGACCGCCGCCGGCTCGGGACGATCTTTTTGATGGCTGG
>CALHWR010000218.1 GCA_938036665.1 uncultured Collinsella sp.
TCGTGGGCTATGCCGGCGAGACCGTCAACAAGCTGCGCGTCTGGGCCGCCGAGCCGGTCGAGGAGCACTTCGATCTGGAGGCCTTCAACCGCGGCGACTACGCCCTGGCCGACGCCGAGCGCGCCGAGGCCGAGGCCATCAGCGCCATCCTCTACCCCAACGACGCCGGCGAGCACGGCCGTCTGCTGCGCCTGAAGCAGGAGTACCTGTTTGTCTCGGCCGGCATCTACAGCCTGCTCGACACCTTTGAGAAGGAGCACGGTGAGAACTGGGAGCTGCTGCCGCAGTTTGTGGCCATCCACACCAACGACACGCACCCCGCCATGTGCGGCCCCGAGCTCATGCGCATCCTCATCGACGAGAAGAAGCTCGAGTGGGACGACGCCTGGAACATCGTGACGCAGGTCGTGAGCTACACCAACCACACCATCCTGCCCGAGGCTCTGGAGAAGTGGCCCATCGGCACGTTCTCCAAGCTCCTCCCCCGCGTGTACCAGATCATCGACGAGATCAGCCGTCGTTGGCACGAGTCGTTCGACACAACGCAGGAGGGCTGGCAGGAGCGTCTGCGCCAGACCGCCATCCTGTGGGACGGCGAGATTCGCATGGCCAACCTGTCTGTGATCTGCAGCCACAGTGTCAACGGCGTGGCCAAGATCCACTCTGACATCATCAAAAACATCGTGCTCAAGGACTTCTATGCCCTGACGCCCGAGAAGTTCAACAACAAGACCAACGGCATCTCGCACCGTCGCTTCTTTGCCGAGGCCAACCCCACCTACGCCAAGCTCGTGACCGAGGCCATTGGCGATGGCTGGCTCAAGGACGCCTTTGAGCTGGAGAAGCTCAAAGAGTTCCAGAACGACACCGAGTTCCTGAAGGCCGTTGGTGCCTCCAAGCGCGCCAACAAGGAGCGTCTGGCCGCCTACGTCAAGGCCGAGACCGGTCTGGTTATTGACCCCAACACCGTCTTCGATGTTCAGGTTAAGCGCTTCCACGCCTACAAGCGCCAGCTCATGAACATCATGAAGGTGATGGACATCTACAACCGTCGCATCGCCAATCCTAACTTCCACGTGACGCCGACGACCTTCATCTTTAGCGGCAAGGCTGCCTCGAGCTACACCTTTGCCAAGGAGACCATCCGCCTCATTAACTCCGTGGCTGACGTCATCAACAACGACCCGCGCGTCAACGAGGTCATGAAGGTCTGCTTTATCCCCAACTTCTGCGTGAGCAACGCCCAGCTCATCTACCCCGCCGCCGAGATCTCGGAGCAGATCTCCACGGCCGGCAAGGAGGCCTCGGGCACGTCCAACATGAAGCTCATGATGAACGGCGCCATTACGCTGGGTACCCTTGACGGCGCCAACATCGAGATCGCCGATCTGGCCGGCCGCGAGAACGAGGCCATCTTTGGCCTGACCGCCCCCGAGGTCGAGCAGCTTTGGGCATCCAACAGCTACTTTGCGTGGGATACCCTCAACGGCGACCGCGAGCGTCTGGGCCGCGTGATGGACGAGCTCAAGGACAACACGTTTGCGGGTCTTTCGGGCAACTTCGAGAGCATCTACAACGAGCTCATGAACAACAACGACCCCGACCTAGTCATGGCTGACTTCCGTAGCTACGTGGATGCATGGGAGAACCTCACGGGCAGCTACGGCGACCAGGAGACCTGGAACCGCAAGGCCCTGCTCAACACCGCCTCGAGTGGCTGGGTCTCGTCCGACCGCACCCTTCGCGAGTATCGCGACGAGATCTGGCACGCGTAAAGGCCGCGAGCTCCCTTTGCCGCACGGCATTACTCGACGGGCGCGACCGAGCGCCGCGTCCGTCGCTAATGGGTTTAGGAACATCGATGACAGAAGGAGAAATCGATGAGTAAGAAAGAATGCATCGCGATGCTCCTCGCAGGAGGACAGGGCAGCCGATTGGGGGCACTCACCCAAAAGATCGCCAAGCCGGCGGTTAGCTTTGGTGGCAAGTTCCGCATTATCGACTTTTCGCTGTCCAACTGCTCCAACTCGGGCATCGACACGGTGGGCGTTCTGACGCAGTACCGTCCCTACCTGCTGCATGCCTACGTGGGCTCCGGCGAGGCGTGGGATCTGGACAGCCGCGACGGCGGCGTGTCGATCCTGCCGCCGTACGAGACGCAGACCGGCGGCGCCTGGTATGCGGGCACGGCCGACGCCATTACGCAGAACCTCGACTACATCAAGGCCAACGACCCCAAGTACGTCCTGATTCTTTCGGGCGATCACCTGTATCGCATGGACTACCGCAAGATGCTTAAGACGCACATTGAGAACAACGCCGACCTCACGGTGAGCGTTATGCCCGTGCCGTGGGAGGAAGCCAGCCGCTTTGGCATCCTGACCACCGACCCCGAAGACGGCCGCATCACCAAGTTCACCGAGAAGCCCGAGAAGCCCGATTCGAACCTCGCGTCCATGGGCATCTACATCTTCTCGGCCGACGTGCTGATCGAGGCGCTCGAGGAGGACGCTCTGGACCAGCGCTCGAGCCACGACTTTGGCAAGGACATCATCCCCAAGCTGCTCGGTGAGAACAAGCGCCTGTACAGCTACGAGTTCCACGGCTTCTGGAAGGACGTCGGCACCATCGCCAGCTTCCATGAGACCTCGATGGACTTGCTGGGTAACAACCCCGAGTTCGATCTGTTCGACAAGAACTTCCCCATCATGTCCAACATCACCACGCGTCCGCCGCACTACATTGGCCCTGACGGCCGCCTGGACGACTGCCTGGTCTCCAACGGCTGCAAGATCTACGGCACCGCTCGCCACTCGATCCTTTCGACCGATGTCATCATCGAGGAGCGCGCCGTGGTCGAGGACTCCGTGCTGCTGCCGGGTGCGCACGTTAAGAGCGGCGCGCACATCTGCCGCGCTATTTTGGGCGAGAACTCCACGGTCGAAGAGGGCGTGAAGCTCGGCTCTGTCGATACCACCAAGGATACGGCCGTCGTTGGAAATGACGTCGTTATCGGGAAGGGGGAATGATCCGATGATCAATCGCAAGGCCATCGGTTATATCACCGCTAACTACTCTTCGACCTACGGCAGCGTGCTGCTCAAGGACCGTCCCATCGCATCCGTTCCGTTTTTGGGCCGCTACCGCCTGATCGACTTTCCGCTGTCCAACATGATGAACGCCGGCATCAAGACCGTCGGCGTCGTCATGCCGGGCAACTACCGCTCGCTGATCGACCACGTGGGCTCGGGCAAGGACTGGGGCCTGGACCGCAAGAAAGGCGGCCTGTTCATGGTGCCCGGCAACGCGTATGGCACCACCAAGGGCGGCATGCGCTTCCTGTTGCGCGACATCATCTCCAACAAGACGCTGTTCCAGCGCTCGGACATGCCCTATGTTGTGATGATGGGCACCAACATCATCTTTAACATGGACCTCAACACCATCATCGAGGCGCACGAGAACTCCGGTGCCCAGATGACCGTGGTGTACTGCAAGGCCACGCGCAACGTCGATGACGAGACCAAGCTCGAGATTAACGAGAACGGCCGCCTGACGGGCGTGAGCGCCGGCGTCGTGTACGGCGACAACGCCTCTATGGACTGCTGCATCGTCAACCGCGATACGCTGCTCGAGATTATCGACCACTACCAGGCCGCCGACTATCTGGACCTGCTCGAGGCACTCCAGGGCGACTTTGGCAACATCGACGTGTGCAGCTACGAGTACAAGGGCGAGGTCGTGGGCGTGTTTAGCGAGAAGTCGCTGTATCGCCGCAGCATGGACCTGCTCGACCAGACCGTGGCCGACCAGCTCTTCGATCCCGAGCGCCCGATCCTGACCAAGGCTCACGACGTGCCGCCTTCGCGCTATGCGACCGGCAGCCACGCGTGCAACTCGATCATCTCAGCCGGCTGCATCATCAAGGGCACCGTGCGCAACTCAATCCTGTCACGCGGCGTCGTGGTCGAGGAAGGAGCTTCGGTGACCAACTCGATCATCAACCAGAGCTGCATCATCAAGAGCGGCGCACGCGTTGAGAACGCCATCCTGGACAAGAACAACGTGGTCCCCACCAACACCGAGCTTCGCGGCACGCCCGAGAACATCCTGGTGCTGGGCAAGGCTCCGTTAACTTCCGACACCACCATCGTACGTTAACGTTGGCACCGCAACATCGCTCGTGACATGTAGAATAGCCGCCCGGTTAGCGCCAGGCGGCTATTCTCGAATTGCAACATGGGAGACAATATGGCAGATTCCAGCAAAAAGATGCAGATCGTGTTTGCCTCGGCCGAGTGCGCACCGTTTGTAAAGACCGGTGGCCTGGGCGACGTGGCGGGCTCGCTGCCCGCGGCGCTTGTGCGCGCCGGCGCCGAAGTTATCGTGATGGTGCCCAAGTACGCCACCATCAAGGACGAGTACAAGGCGCAGATGGAGCACTTCTCCGACTTTTACGTGAGCTTGGGCTGGCGCAACGAGTACTGCGGTCTCGAGAAGCTCGAGCACGACGGCGTCACCTATATGTTCATCGACAACGAGCGCTACTTTGCGCGCGACTATCCGTACGGCTTCTTTGATGACGGCGAGCGCTTCGCGTTTTTCTCCAAGGCCATCACCGAGAGTCTGCAGCACCTGCCGACCGGTTTTGAGTGTGACATCCTGCACTGCAATGACTGGCAGACGGCACTGGCGCCCGTGTTCTTGCGCGAGTTCTACCAGGGCCTGCCGCTGTACGACCGCGTCAAGACCGTGTTCTCGATCCACAATGTGGCGTTCCAGGGCCAGTTTAGCGACACCGTGATGGAGGACATCCTAGGTGTGGCGCATATTCCGGCGGCCGCCTCGCAGCTGCGTTGCGATGCCTGCAGCATTAACTACATGCTGGGCGCGCTGCGCTATGCCGATGCCATCACCACAGTGAGCCCCACCTATGCCAACGAGATCCAGACGCCCGAATTTGGCGAGGGTCTGGACGGCGTGCTGCGCGAACGCTCCTATGCGCTGCAGGGTATCCTGAACGGCATTGATGTGGCAGGCTTTGACCCGGCGACCGACAAGCGCATTGCCGCCAACTACACCGTGGAGGACCGTTCCGGCAAGGCCGTGTGCAAGGCCAAGCTGCAGGAAGAGCTGGGGCTCGAGGTGCGCGACGACCGCCCGCTTATGGTGATGGTCACGCGTCTGACGCGCCAGAAGGGCATGGACCTGGTCATGTACGCGCTCGACCGCATCCTGGCCGGCGGCGTGCAGGTGGCGGTGCTGGGCACCGGCGACCGCGACTACGAGGACGGCCTGCGCTACTTCCAGGACAAGTACCCCGGCACCATGGCCGCGCGCATCGAGTTCGATCCCGCGCTGTCGCAGCGCATGTATGCCGCCGCCGACATGTTCCTGATGCCTTCGAAGTTTGAGCCCTGCGGCCTGTCGCAGATCATCGCCATGCGCTACGGCACCCTGCCCATCGTGCGCGAGACCGGTGGCCTGAAGGACACGGTGATCCCGTACAACGAGTTTACCGGCGAGGGTACGGGCTTCTCGTTTAGCAACTTTAACGGCGACGAGATGGGCGACGCGGTGTTCCGCGCGGCGCGTCTGTTCTGGGATAACCACGACGCCTGGAACCAGCTGGTCACGCAGGCCATGAGCCAGGACTTTAGCTGGACGCGCTCGGCCGATAAATATCTTGATCTGTACTTCTTTATGCATCCGGAGATTGAGAGGCCAGCGGCTGTTGTCGACGAGCCTGAGGCTGTGGCTGAGCCGGTGGCCGCTGAGGAGCCCAAGGCCGAAGAGAAGCCGGTTGAAGCTGAGCCCGTTAAGGCCGAGCCTGAGGTGAAGGCTGAGGCTGCTCCTGAGGCAGAGTCCGAGGTCAAGCCAGCTGCAAAGCCTGCAGCTAAGAAGACCACGACTCGTAAGACGACGGCTAAGAAGGCCACAGCGGCCAAGGCGACGGCAACCAAGACCACCGCTGTCAAGACAACGACCTCGCGCAAGCGCACCACCGCAGCTGCCAAGAAGGCCGCCGAAGCCGAGGCTGCTCCCGAGGTAAAGGCCGAGACCGCCACCGCCGAGGCTAAGCCTGCGGCAAAGACTCCGGCCATGACCGCTGCCAAGAAGACGACCGCGTCCACCAAGAAGGCAAAGGCAGCCAAGAAGACCACGGCTACGAAGTCGACGACCACGAAGGCCGCTACGACGAAGGCCGCCGCGAAGACGACCCCGAAGGCAGCCGCAAAGCCGGCCGCCAAAGCCGAGGAGACGCCAGTTGCGCCTAAGGCTGAGGAAGCTGTCGAGGCTAAGCCGGCCGCCAAGACAACCACGCGCAAGCGTGCTACGACGACGGCCAAAAAGACCACGACCAAGGCTGCTGCTCCCAAGGCAGAGGCTAAGGCCGAGGACAAGCCCGCAGTAAAGGCCGAGCCGACTCCGAAGGCCGCCGAGGTCAAGACCGCTCCGAAGGCTACGGCAAAGACTGAGCCCGCCAAGGAGGCCTCGGTCTCCCCCGCCGCTCCCACTGAGGAAAAGGCTCCTACCAAGAAGACCTCCGTCCGCAAGGCAACGGCCGCCCGCAAGCGCCGCTAGCCCACAGACGATCTAAAACCTAATCAAAACCCTAAACAAGGGGCGCTCCAACCGGGCGCCCCTTCTCTATAGATAGTTGGTAAAACGATTTTCTAGGACAACCGTTCGCCGATAATGAGCGGCTATAGTTTATACAACTAAAGTGCAACGATATACTTAAGTACTGTGCGTTTAGCCCATGGCCCGTTGGCCATGACTGTATAGAACTGGACCGTACTATGAGATTGATTCACAACAGCCGCCTGCCGCAGTTTCGCACTCCGTTTGGCGCTGTGACCACTGGAACTTCCGTTGCACTCTCGGTGATTTTGGAGGATGCCGATCCCAACCAGGCAACGCTTACGCTGCGCACCTGGGTCGATGAGGTCGGTGAGTCTCGGTATCCCATGACGCACGAGGGCGACGGCATTTATACCGTAGAGCTTGAGTGTACCGAGTCCTGTCTTATCTGGTACAGCTTTATCTGCAATATCGAGGGCCAGCCCGAGGTCCGCTTGGGCGCACCGCAGGGTCGCACCGGTGGCGAGGGCGTAACTTACGACTACGCCGAGGTGCCGTCCTTCCAGATTACCGTCTATAAGCACCGCGAAGTGCGTCCCGAGTGGTACGAGCGTGGCATGGTCTACCAGATCTTCCCCGATCGCTACGCCCGAGATGAAAACTGGCGCGAGCGCACGCTGGCCGAGGTCGAAAAACCACGCAACGGAATCCAGCGCCGCATGGTCGAGGACTGGAACGAGCCGCCCGTGTACGAGCGCGCCGAAGACGGCTCCATCAAAACCTGGGACTTCTACGGCGGGTCGCTCAAGGGCATCCAGGAAGACCTGCCTCGCATCGCCGAGCTGGGCTTTACAGCCATCTACCTCAACCC
>CALHWR010000219.1 GCA_938036665.1 uncultured Collinsella sp.
ATGCGGCCCGCTCGCAGGCGGACTTCCTCAAGCGCCACCTCGCCAGCTCCATCGTGCGCGATTTTGAGTACCTGCGCCTGGTGGGCTTTGGCGGCAAGCCCTGGGTCACACTCGGGCAGAGCTACGGCGGCTTTTTGACGTTGAGCTATCTGTCGCTCTTCCCCGAGGGCGTGGCGGCAAGCTTTACCTGCGGCGGCATCCCCCACGTGCCGGCGAGCGCAAGCGAGGTCTACGCGCACACCTTCCCGCGCATGGCTGCCAAGACACAGCAGTATTACGACCGCTACCCCGCCGACGTCGAGCGCGTGGCGGCTCTTGCCGATGCGCTCGAGGCTCAGAAGCCCGTGCTGCCCGACGGCTCGCCGATGACGGTCGAGCGCCTACAGCTCATGGGCAGCGACTTTGGCATGAAGCCGAGCTTTGAGCGCATGCATTGGATTATCGATCACGCTTTTGTTGACGGCGACGGCACGCTGACCTGCGGCGTCTCGATATCTGACAGCTTTTTGATGCGTGCCTTCGAGCGCACCAACACGCGCACGAATCCGCTGTACTGGACGCTTCAGGAGTTCATCTACGCCGACGGCGATACCATGCCCATTCGCTGGGCCGCGGCAGAGGAGAAGGCACACCGTGCCGAGTTCGACACCCTCGCGCGCCCGCTCATGTTTACCGGCGAGGCCATGTTCCCGTGGATGTTTGAGCAGATGCCCGAGCTTAAGCCGTTTAAACCCGCCATGGACCTGCTGATGGAAGACACCAGCTGGGACAAGATCTACGACCCGCAACGCCTGGCCTGCAACGAGGTGCCGCTCCAGGCCGCGGTGTATTTCGACGACATGTACGTCGATTCGGGCCTGCAGCTCGATACGCTCAGCCGTGTGGGCAACTCGCATGCCTGGGTGACCAACGAGTTCGAGCACGACGGTCTGCACGGCAGCGTGGTGTTCAAGCACCTCTTCGGCGAAGCCCTCAACCGCGGAGACCTACGCCAGATCTTCTAGCAAAGGAGTGTCCCAAAGTGCCGGCACAGACGATATGAGCAGGACATAAAACATTGAGAGCCCCTGCTGCATGAAAGACCGCGGATTAGGCCGACAATGGTGAGTGTCTAATTCAGCCGCGGCGGCCACGCCGCATTCATGGAAGGGGCTCCCATGCTCGATACTACC
>CALHWR010000220.1 GCA_938036665.1 uncultured Collinsella sp.
CCATGCCGAGCCCGCGCGCTCCATTGCCGTCATGCCCAACAACGAAGAGGCGACTATCGAGGTTTGGCCCTCGCTCGACCACGCCGCCGCAGCGTTTGAGGCTGCGACCAGCGCGGATGCCGAGGCCGAGGTTGCGGATGCCAACGAAGTCAACGATGAGGCCGCAGCTTCTGCCATGCCCGAGCCCGCTGCCACGCTCGACCTGGGCGACGGCAAGCCGCTGCCCGTGCTCATCCCCGAATCCGAGCAGTTCGCCAACCGCCTGCGCAAGAACGCTCGCCTGCGCCGCAAGTGGGCCAAGCGCGAGGGCGTGAGCTGCTACCGCGTCTACGATGCCGACCTGCCCGACTACTCCGCCGCCATCGACCTGTACGAGGGTTGCCCACAGACTCCAGGCCGCTGGCTCGTCATCGCCGAATACGCGGCGCCCAAGACCATCGACCCGGCGCTGGCCCAGGCCCGTATGCTCGACATCTTGGCCATCGCGCCGCGCATCCTGGATGTCCCAGCCGAGCATGTGCATGCCAAGGCCCGCATGCGTTCGCGCGGCGGCTCGCAGTACGGCAAGCAGGGCGCCGGCAAGGGCGGCCCGGGCGAGCGCGCCAACATCGCGCGCCGTCGCCTGCCGCTCATCGAGGAGGGCGGCCTTACCTTTGCCGTCAACTTTGACGACTATCTGGATGTGGGCATCTTCCTGGACCACCGCGTCACCCGCAACCTAGTGCGCGAGCACGCCAAGCAGGCGCGCCGCTTCCTCAACCTGTTTGCCTACACCGGCACTGCCACCTGCTATGCGGCAGACGGCGGCGTCGAGGAGACCGTGACGGTCGACCTTTCCAACACCTACCTGGACTGGGCCGAGCGCAACATGCGCCAGAACGGCTTTGTGGGATCGCAACACCACTTTGTGCGCGACGACGTGCTCGCCTGGATTCGCGACCAGCGCCAGACGCGCAACCGCTGGGACCTGATCTTTGTCGACCCGCCCACGTTCTCGAACTCGTCCAAGATGGGCCGTCGCACCTGGGATGTTCAGCGCGACCATGTTGAGCTTTTGGCCGGCGTATCGCGCCTGCTCGCGCAGGGCGGCCATGCCATCTTTAGCTGCAACCTGCGCGGTTTCCGCCCCGAGACGCGCAAGCTTGCGCGCGCAGGCGTGGTGCTGGAGGACATTACGGAGCAGACCATCCCCGAGGATTTCGCGCGCAACCAGAAGGTGCACCACTGCTACATCGTGCGCCGCCTGCCCATCGAGGACGCCATGGCCGAGGTCGGCTTTAGCGCCGAGGAAATTGCTGAGCGCGTCGAGGAACTGCGCAACCCCGGAGCCCGCAAGCCTCGCGCAGCATCGCCCGCGCACGCGCAGGCCGGCGTCCGAGGACCGCACGGCGACGACAAGCCCGCCTGCTCAGACAAGCCCAAAAAGAAGAAGTTCTACGCCAGCAAGCCCAAGGGCAAATAAACAAAGTTGCGGTGGAATAGTCCCTAAAAATGCCTGGTAAAGGCCCAAACAGGAACTATTTCACCGCAACTCATATTGGGATGATGGTTGGCGATCTAGCCTTGGGTGACCAGGCGATAGCCGATACCCACGTGCGTCTGGATGTAGCGCGGGTGCGCGGGGTCGGACTCGATCTTCTTGCGCAACGTGCCCATAAAGACGCGCAGGCTCGCCAGGTCGCTCTTGGTCGCCGTGCCCCAGATCTCGTGCAAGATAAACTGGTGCGTCAGCACCTTGTCGGCGTTATGCGCCAGCAGGCACAGCAGCTTGTACTCGATCGGCGTCAGGTGCAGCTCCTCGCCGTCCATCGTTGCGATGCCGGCGTCAAAATCGATATGCAGCTCACCGGTATCGAACGAGCCCTCGGAGGCAACGCCGCCCGCCTGCGCATACGAAAGGCGCCTGAGCGTCGTGCGAATGCGCGCGAGCAGCTCCTCGACCGAAAACGGCTTAGTCAGGTAGTCATCGGCGCCGGCATCGAGCGCTCGGATCTTGTCCGCGTCCTCGCTGCGCGCCGAAACCACGATGATCGGCATGCCCGACCACGCGCGCACCGACTCCACCACCTTGACGCCGTCCATATCGGGCAGGCCCAGATCGAGCAGCACAATGCTCGGCGCCTGCGACGAAGCGGCGGCGATGGCGGCGTGGGCGGTCTCCACAGCCATATGGCGCAAACCGTGCGCCTCGAGCGCGGCGACGATAAGGTTGCGGACGGCGGGATCGTCCTCAACGACCAAGATGAGCGGTTTCACGGCAGAGTTCGGCACAGCGCTACTCCTTATCAAACGAAACGTCGGCGGCGGGAAGCTCAATCGTAAAGACCGAACCGTGAGGGTCCGCCGCGGTAACCTCTATGCTACCGCCATGTGCCAGCGCAATGGAGCGGCAGAGCGAAAGCCCCAAGCCCACACTGCGGCAGCTGTCGGCCAGGCCATGGTTGGCGGTGTAGAACGACTCAAAGATCCGCTCGCGGTCCTCGGGCGCAATGCCCGGGCCATCATCAGCAACCGAGCACGCCACGCATCCATCATGGACGCCAATCGAGATTACGATATGCGAGCCCGCGGGCGTATAGGCGATGGCGTTGTTCACCAGATTGACCACCAGCTGCACCATCAGGCGCGCGTCGACGTTGACGAGCGCCGGCTCATCGCACGCCACCACCTTAAGGTCGTGCTCGCGCACGGCCGGGTTCACGTGGCGCAGCGCCTCCTCGACGATATCGTCCATGAGCTCGAGCGTGGTCGACAGGCGCATACCGCCACCCTCGAGCTTGGTGATGGCGAGCAGATTCTCGACAGTGGCGTTGAGCCATTGCGCGTCCGAGCGAATGGATAGGAGCATGCCGCGGCGTGTCTGGTCGTCGAGCACGGCCGTGCCGGTCGAGCCCTGGTCGAGCAACACGTCGGCATTACCCGAAATACTGGTGAGCGGCGTACGCAGGTCGTGCGAGATGGAGCGCAGCAAGTTGGCACGCAGCTGTTCGTTTTTGGCGAGCACCGCCGCTTCCTCGCGAGCCTCCATGGCGCGGGCGCGATCGAGCGCCAGCTCGCCTTCGCTCACGATGGCATCGGCAAGCGTCCGCTCCTCGGGCGTCAGCGCATCGGGCTCGGCGACAATGGCGAACACCCCCACCACCGAGGCGGGATCGCCCGCGCGCACCATGGTGTCGCCCGAGCGCACGGTCAGGTATATGCCGTAGAACGCCGAGGCGCCATAGGTGGCATCGAGCGGCGTTCCCACATAGGCGGACGCCGAGAGCCGCGGCGGCATCTGCGGCGCCAGCTGGTGTACCGGCGCGGCATCGCCCACGGCCGTGTACGTCGTGCGCGGCAGCAGGTCATCGTTATCGGCATCGGCGCTATACCACACGACCGGACAGTCCGAAAGACGCGCCAGCTGCGTTGCCATAGCGTGCACAATCTGTTGCTGATCGCCACACCGCTGCAGCATGCGGTTGGTCTCGAGCACCATCTGCGTGCGACGGTCGCTGGCGGCAGCCTGCGCCAAGGCGCGGCGCAGGGCCAGCGCGATCGAGCTCGATACGAGCGAGACCGCAAACATGATAAAGAACATGCCGGGATAGACGCGGTCGATAAACGACAGCGCGTAGCGCGGGTCGACAAACAAGAAGTTGTAGAGCGCCACGGCGGCAGCCGAGCTCAGCAGGCAGTACAGGCGGCTCCAGGTAAAGAAAGCGCACAGCTGCACGGCGAACACATAGACGATCATGATGCTCGGCGCGAGCCCCGGATGGTCGAGCAGCGCGCCCACAATCGTCGCCGCGGCTAGCAGCCCCGCCGATACGCAGGCGTCATACAGAGGGCTGCGACGCGTCAGCGTTGTACGCCGCCACCAAAAGTTCTCGGCAATATCGCCGTCCGCACGGACGTCCATCAGCGCCCCGCCCCTCTCTCAAAAACAAAAACCACCACAAAGGGGACTGGCACCTTTGCGGTGGTGGCCTCCTTGTGGTGGTTTCAAGTGTATAGCCTTTGCAGCCTGCGGTCGCTAGACAAACAGCAGACGTCGACTACGGACGCTCGTCGGGAGCCAGGCGCTGCATCTTGCTCACGGCCTTAAACTTGGTGAACAGCGGCACGTACTCAAAGCTCACGTTGGAGTTCTCCAGGCCGTACCAGCGCGCAGGCGTGCCGGCGGCGCGGCGGATGATGTACTTGAGCGTGATGGCCGTACGCTCGCTGGGCTCCACGTCGCTTTCGGGCGCCAGCAGCTTGCGGATCATGACGAACTTAAACGTACCGATGTTGCCCGGGTCCTTGTAGACCGAGTAGTCATGCGTCTGCGCCGGCAGCTCGCCGCTGGCAGCCAGGTCCTGAACAACCTGGCGCAGGTAAGCATTGACGCGCTGGTTGATCTTATAGCCCAGGTACAGATGCACGCGGAATACGTAGTCGGTGCCGAACGTCTCGACCGAGTAGGCAAAGGTATGCGGCTCCTCCATGGTCTCGACATTCACGAACCACCAGGCGCGAGCGCGCTTGGGGTGCTTATCCAAAATCGAGTAGACGATATCGCGGTCGATATAGTCGGTGTTGGTGTCCTTGGTCAGGTACACGATGTTGTCGCTCATGAGCTCGTAGCGATCGTCGTCGCGCAGGCGTTTGAGCTGCGGCAGATAGCTGCGCAGCGGCAGCAGCGTAAACTGACGTTGCTCGACCGCCGTACCGTTGTACCAGCACACCATAATGCCCATGATGAGTGCAGCCATAAGGATGGTGAAGTAGCCGCCGTGGAAGAACTTGGTGAGCGAGCTCACAAAGAAGAAACCCTCGAGCAAAAGGAAGAAGGCAGCAAAGATCCACGGCGCGACCTTGAGCTTGCGCTCCTCGTGCAGGTAGAAGAAGAGCAGCAGCGTGGTGCACATCATAGTCAGCGTAATGGCAAGGCCGTAGGCGGCTTCCATATGCGCCGAGTTCTGGAACAGCAGCACCACGATGACACAGCCCACGAGCATGACGTTGTTGACCATGGGGATGTAGAGCTGGCCCTTGGTCTCGGCAGGATAGAAGACCTGCATGTGCGGCATGAGGTCCAGACGGCTGGCCTCGGACACCAGCGAGAATGCGCCGGTGATGAGCGCCTGCGAGGCGATGATGGCCGCGACGGTGGAAAGGCCGACGGCAAAGGGGCGCAGACCCGGGGCGAGCATCTGGTAGAAGGGGTTGAGGTCGGCGATACCCATGAGCTCCGGGTTGCCGGCGTTGTTGATAAGCCACGCGCCCTGGCCCATGTAGGACAGCAGCAGGCAACACTTAACGAACGGCCAAGTGGCGTAGATGTTGCCGCGGCCCACATGGCCCATGTCGGAATAGAGCGCCTCGGCACCGGTGGTGGCGAGGAAGCAGCTGCCCAGGATCATGATGCCCGCGTGGTTGTTGGGGCTCAGCAAAAAGGCGATGCCGCGCAGCGGGTTGAGGCACAAAAGCACCGCGGGATACTGGAAGACAAAGAACAGACCCGTACCGCCCAGGAACAAAAACCACAGCGTCATGATGGGGCCAAAGGCGTGACCGATCTTGGCCGTGCCGATGCGCTGCACCAAGAAGAGCGCGATGATGATGGCGAGCGTGATGGCGACAACGCGGCCCTGGTCGTCACCGAGCACGGCGTGAACCGCCGGAATGGTGCGCAGGCCCTCGATGGCCGTGGTCACGGTAACGGCAGGCGTGAGGATGCCGTCGGCGAGGAGCGCCGCGCCGCCCAGCATGGCGGGGATGATGAGCCACTTGCCGCAGCGCTTGACCAGGCTGTACAGGGCAAAGATGCCGCCCTCGCCGTGGTTGTCGGCGCGCAGCGAGATCAGCACGTACTTGACGGTCGTCAGCAGCGTGACCGTCCACACGACAAGGGAGAGCGCGCCGAGCACGAACTCCTGCGTGACGCTTCCGATGCCGCCGTTGCCGGCAACGAGCGCCTTGGTTACATACATGGGGCTGGTGCCGATATCGCCGTACACCACGCCCAGCGTGACGAGCATCGCCGAGATGCTCACAGGAATCGCAGCGTGCGAGGCTACTTCCTTTGCCTTTTGTTCCATAAGCCAGTTTCCTCCCAATTTTAACGTTCGACGGGATTATAGGTAATCAGCCCATGTTTGAATGGCGCTGTTTTCCCAGCTAGATAAACATTTATACGGCCTTTAGGCCACCATGGCGATATGGAATGCGACAAAGGGACTGTCCCCTTGTCGCATTCGTCATTTTCCGAGCCAGTTTTTGAACCACCACTCCATGGAGCGGCTCATCTCGGCCATAAAGGGGCTCGTGTGCTTGCGGGTGTAGATATCCACGACGCGCTCCCCCACCTCGCGGGCATGCGGGCGAAACATCTTGTCCATCTCGGCCACCTGCGCGTCCATGGTCGCGGCATCCGCACGGCAGTAGCGTTCCTCGTGCACCAGGTTCACCACGGGATGCGCAATAGCCGGACGCTCCTTGCGGGGCGTGCCGATGATGAGCATCGACAGCGGCATGCTATAGGGCGGCAGATCGAGCAGCTCGGCGACTTCCTCGGCATTCTCGACAATATCACCGATGTAGCAGCTCCCCAGCCCCAAGGCCTCGACGGCAACCACGGCGTTTTGCGCAGCGATCACGGCGTCCTGGGCCGCGATGGCAAAGTCGCCCAGGCCCGGCGCACGACGGGGCGCCTTGCCCATGCGCTCGACAAACTCGGGTTCAAAGCAGCCCACGTGCTCAAACAGATCGATCCACTTGGCATAATCGACCACAAATATAAGTGCCCAGGGCGCCTTGGCGATCATGGGCTGGTGATCGCACAGGTCGGCCAGACGGTCCAGCGTAGCCTGCTCGCGAATGCTCACGATGGAATACATCATCATGGCGCCCGCCGACGGTGCGCGACTCGCCGCATGCAAAACCGCCGCCCGCTGCTCGTCGGTCACCGCCACGGGACGGTCGTTGTCATCGCGCGCAAAAGCGCGCGTGGACGAGCGGTGCTCCAAAATGTCCAGTACCGCGTTGCCCGTAGTCTCGACCGGATAGCCGTACGTATCCACGCCCGCAGCTCCGTCGCCGCCCATGCCCGCCTCGCAAACCTGCTCGCTCATCGCCCTACCCTCGCCATTTCTTTAAGAAGCCTTTACGTTTCCGTGTAATTCCCGTCCATTATCGCGCAGGTCGCCACTACATTGCGCCACACCGCCACACGCGCGCGTTAATATGGCTGGTTGGTGTGCGCAGCCACCAATTGCTGCGCATATCTTGGTAACAATCGGGTAAATCCCCGCTTTCGTAGGTTTTAGTTTGTGAGGAGTCTCAGCATGTTCGCTGCCGCCATCTCGCTCGTCGGTCTTGCGGCGACCGTCTACCTTGTCTTGCGCGAGGCCAAGGCCATTTGCGCAAAGTCGGGCACCGTTGCCAAAAGCGCTCTTGGGTGGAGCGTCGTCTTCGGCCTGTTCCAGCTCTTTTTGACCGTCTGGGGCGCTATTGGCCTCGTCGCCCAAAACGAGCCGCTCGCCTTTGTGATGCTCATCCTGACCAACGCCATCCTCACCGGCTGCGCTTGGGCCAGCATCGCCCGCGACCGCATCGCCCCGCGCGTCTTTGCGTTCGCCTCGGCCGACGCCCCCGCCCCCACCGGCAAGCTCGCCCGCCTGCGCGGCGCCTTTGTGGGCAAACCGCTCGTCGCCGCCGTCTTGTGCCTACTGCTCGCCGGCGTCTTTGCGCTGCTGGGCATGGAGGTCTCGTCCAACCACGACTTTACCTGGGTCTACCCCCTGTGCATTCTGCTCGAATGGGCCATTATCACCGTGCTCATGGTCGGCTTGTTCTTCCTATTCCAGCGCCACGGCGCAGCTCCCGCGGTCCTGGCCTTTGCCCTCTTTGTCCTGGGCATTGCCGAGTTCTTCGTCATCACGTTTAAATCCATGCCCATCCAGCCGGGCGACCTTTCGGCCATCTCCACTGCCGCCGCAGTCGCCGGCAACGGCTACACCTTCTCCATCTCGCTGTTCTGCGTGCTGTCCATGGGCTTTACCGCCATCGCCATGCTGCTGTGCGAGTACGCCGGCCTGGTGGCACCGCACCGTCAGAAGGGTGCCGCCAACGCCAAGCGCATGCTGCTCACCAACCTGCTCGTGGCAGTGCTGTGCCTGGGCGGCGTAACCGCGCATGTCACGCTCATCGACTACTACAACACCCTCGGCATCACCGTCTACACCTGGCGCCCGCTCGAGAGCTACTGGCGCGAGGGCTACCTGCCCGCTTTCATTAGCGCAGCGCAGTCCATCAAGCCGCCCAAACCCGCCGACTACTCCGTCGACGATGCCAAGGCCACGCTCAAAAAGTACGCCAAGGCCTACGACAAGTCCGACGCGGCCAAGAGCGACGAGCGCGCCGCCGCAAAGGAGCAATTCGACAGCGAGAAGCCCACGGTCATCGCCATCATGAACGAGACCTTCTCCGACCTGTCGATCTATCAGAACATGCGCGCCGGCTACGAGGGCCCGCAGTACTTTAAGAGCCTGTCCAACTGCCTCAGCCGCGGCAAACTCTACGTGAGCGCCTACGGCGGCGGTACCGCCAATACCGAGTTTGAGTTTATGACCGGCAACTCCATGGCCAACCTGGGCTCGGGCGTGTATCCCTACACCATCTACAACATGGAAACGACCGGGAACCTGGCAGAGCAGTTCAAATCGCTCGGCTATTCCACCACGGCCATGCACCCCAACCACGCGACCAACTGGAACCGCGAGAACGTCTATAAGGACTTTGGCTTTGACCAGTTCCTGTCCATCAACGATTTCCAGGGCGCCGATACCCTGCGCGGCATGGTGACCGACCAGGCAACCTACGACAAGATTCTTGAGCTGCTCGACCAGAACGCCGACCCGCAGTTCATCTTCGACGTGACCATGCAGAACCACTCGGGCTACGACACGGGCCTGCTGCCGGTCGACAAGCAGATGCACCTGAACATCGACACGACCGACCTGGACGCCAAGACCGTCGAGGACGGCACGCTCTCCGATGTCGACGAGTATGTCTCGTGCATCGAGCAGTCCGATCAGGCGCTGCGCTACTTCCTCAACGCCCTGAGCAAGCTCGACCGTAAGGTGGTCGTGGTGTTCTGGGGCGACCATCAGCCGTTCTTCCCGTCCAAGTTCAATGACAAGTGGTTTACCGGCGAGGACGACGCCACACACCAGGAACGTCTGTGGCAGACCGACTACATCATCTGGGCCAACTACGACGTTGCCGGTTGCGACCAGACGAGTGAGGTCGACGACCTGTCCACCAACTACCTGTCCACCCAGCTGATGCAGCTGATCGGCGCACCGCTGACCGACTACCAGAAGGCGCATATGACATTGCGCGACTCGCTGCCCGCCATCAACTCCGTCGGCTACGAGGACGCCAGCCTGCGCTGGGCGCTCTCCTCCAACGTCACCGGTGACGACGCCGCTGCCGCAGCCGCCACCAAGGCGCGCGAGGATTACGCCAAGATGCAGTACTACGAGATGTTCCGCGACGGCAAGAACGTGTATACCGAGCACTTCCAGACCGAGGCCAACGAGACCGACCCCAACCTGGCGCCGGGTACGACCAAGATCAAGTAGCGGGTCGCTCATAACTGAAACGTCTGTCCGGGCGGAGGCATATAAGGTTCCCTGCTCGGACAGTCCTGCGCAAGACGGAGGCCACATTAAGTGGCCTCCTTTGCGTGCGGAACTCGCGATGAACCTTACGTTCCGCGTCGCCGGGCAGACGCCTCGGTGTTGAAGTGCGGCTTGTCATGAAAGCATCCGCAACATATATAAGTTGAAGGCCACATTAAGTGGCCTTCTTTGTATTCGGAAAGTGTATCCCGGAATCTGCCTTCGGAATGGGACGCAGTTTCCACTTGAGGGCCTGTCGGGAAAGCGCATCCCACTTTAAGAGTAAATTCCGGGTCGCACTTTCCGCTAAGGCTCTCAAGCGGAAAGTGCATCCCATTCCAAGCCTTAATTCCGGGACGTAGTTTCCGGACAAGACATCAACCGGAAAGTGGGGACCACTCTGAGCGCCGATTCTGGGACACACTTTTCGAAACCCCGCCCATCCGGAAAGCCCGTCCCACTCCGTATACATCCAGGCATGAAATCATCAGCTTATTAGGCCTTCTATCAATAAAGAGACGCCCTCCCGGGCGGCGGGCACGAAGTTCATCGCGAGTTCCGCACGCAAAGAAGGCCACTTAATGTGGCCTTCGTCTTGCGCAG
>CALHWR010000221.1 GCA_938036665.1 uncultured Collinsella sp.
GGGGAAGATGGTGGACGCGCGGGACCAGGTCTTCACGACGTCCTTCTTGCCAGCCTCGTTCATCGCGGTGATACGCGAGAGAAGGCGAGTCTCCACGAACGGGCCCTTTTTGAGACTTCTGCTCATAAGTGCTTTCTCCTAAAACTCGGTATCCGAAATTACTTCTTACGGCGACGAATGATGTGCTGGTTCGAGACCTTCTTCTTCTTGCGCGTACGAAGGCCCTTCGTCGGCTTACCCCAGGGGGTAACAGAGGGACGACCAGAGGTGTGGTTCTTGCCCTCGCCACCGCCGTGCGGGTGGTCGACAGGGTTCATGACGGTACCGCGGACGGTCGGGCGCACGTTCATGTGACGCTTACGGCCGGCCTTGCCGATGACGATGTTGGCGTGATCGGCGTTGCCGACCTCACCGACGGTGGCGCGGCAGGTAACGAGGATGCGGCGCATCTCGGAGGAAGGCATACGGACGATGGCGTACTTGCCCTCCTTACCCATCAGCTGGCAGGAGTTACCGGCGGAACGGGCGATAGCAGCGCCCTTGCCCGGCTGGAACTCGACGGCGTGGATGAGCGTACCGACGGGGATGTCGGCGAGGGGCAGAGCGTTGCCCGGCTTGATGTCGGCGTCAGAACCGGACATGACGGTCTGACCGACCTCAAGGCCCTTGGGGGCCAGGATGTAGCGCTTCTCACCGTCAGCGTAGTGCAGCAGAGCGATGCGAGCGGAACGGTTCGGATCGTACTCGATCGTGGCAACCTTGGCGGGCACGCCGTCCTTGTTGCGCTTGAAGTCGATCACGCGGTAACGACGCTTCACGCCGCCGCCCTGGTGGCGGGTGGTGATGCGGCCGTTGTTGTTACGACCGGCCTTCTTGGGCAGGGGCTCGAGAAGAGACTTCTCGGGCTTGGTGCAGGTGATCTCGGAGAAGTCGGAGATCGTCTGCCAACGCCTACCAGCGGAGGTCGGCTTAAGGTGCTTTACAGCCATTACAATCCCTTTCAATAGGAATCCGTTAGCCATCGCAGACAGGGATTCGAGGTTCTGCCTCGGGTGCGATGACACCGGACGTATACACGGTTCCGGGCGTGTCCATCTTATTCGCCCAAAACCTTGAGCTCTCGCCTCCCCCATTTGGGAGGCATGAGCTCACTCAACAGCAGCGAGTCTTAGGCCTGGTTGCCAAAGACCTCGATGGTGTCGCCCTCGGCCAGCGTGACGATGGCCTTCTTCCAAGAACGGGTCTTACCGGCGACATAGCGCACGCGCTTGGTCTTGGGCTTGACCGTCAGGGTGTTCACGCGAACGACCTTGACGCCGAAGATCTCCTCGACAGCGTCCTTGATCTGATACTTGTTAGCATCCTTGGCGACCTCGAACGTGTACTTGTTCAGCTCCATGCCGGAGAAGGAACGCTCGGACACGATCGGACGGATGATGATCTCGTGGGCGGTCATTTATGCAAGCACCTCCCCGAAGTGAGCGGCGATGTCGGCGGGCATCAGCACAGCGTTGTTGTTGACGAGATCGTAGGTGTTGGCCTCGTCGGCAGTGATGATGAACGTCTTGGGAATGTTGCGGAACGACAGGTAGGCGTTGACGTCCTCATCGCGAACGATGATGGTCAGACGCTTGCCCTCAAGGCCGAGAGCCTTGAGCATGGCGACGGCAGCCTTGGTGGAAGGCTTCTCGAAGCCGTAGTCGTCGACGAGCACGAGCTCGCCATCGGCCAGCTTGGCGGACAGCGCGGAGCGCATAGCCAGCTTGACCTCCTTGTTGTTCATACGCTTAGCGTAAGAACGGGGCTTGGGGGCGAAGACGACGCCACCGTGACGCCACTGGGCAGCACGGATGGAACCCTGGCGGGCACGGCCGGTGCCCTTCTGACGCCAAGGCTTCTTGCCGCCACCGGAAACCTCAGAGCGACCCTTAGCAGACTGGGTGCCCTGACGCCAAGAGGCCATCTGGCACTTGACGATGTGGTGCATAACGTGGATGTTCGGCTCGATGCCGTACACCTCAGCGGCGAGCTCGGCCTCGGCGACCTTCTTGCCCTCGCTGTTCTTTACTTCAAACTTTGCCATTTAAGTGTTCTCCTTGGTATGACGCTGGGCTAAATGGGCTGGGCCCTTAGGCCATACGGATGGCGACGAGACCATTCTTGGCACCCGGGACAGCGCCCTTGACCAAGATGAGGTTCTGCTCGGCATCGATGCGGACAACGGAAAGGTTCTTGACGGTAACGCGCTCGTTACCCATGTGACCGGCCATCTTGACGCCCTTGAGGACGCGCGCAGGATAGGCGCACTGACCGATAGAACCGGGGTGACGCTGGAAGTGAGAACCATGCGTCATAGGACCGCGGCGCTGACCCCAGCGCTTGATGCGACCCTGGAAGCCCTTACCCTTGGAGGTACCGATGACGTCGACCTTCTCGACATCAGCGAAATCAGCGACGGTGACGACCTCGCCGACCTTGTGCTCCTCGCCGTTCTCGACGCGGACCTCACGAAGGAAGCGGACAGGCTCGACGCCGGCCTTGGCGAAGTGACCAGCCATGGGCTTGTTCACGTTCTTGGCCTTGATGTCGCCGAAACCGATCTGGACGGCGTCATAGCCGTCAGTTGCCTGAGTTTTAACCTGCGAGACAGCGCAGGGGCCAGCCTGGATGACCGTGACGGGAACGACGTTATCGTTCTCGTCCCAAACCTGGGTCATGCCAATCTTGCGGCCGAGAATCATGCTGATCAAGATATGATCCCAACTCTCGCGTGGTCTTGGGACAATGCGTACACCACCGAGCGTACGCCCCTAGAGGACCACTACTTACACGACGTGCTCCCCAGCCTTGTATTTCGCCCAGACTACCTGACAACCCTATTAAGCAGGCATTTTGTCCAGCCAGAATACTCCCCTGGTTTCACACAGCTGTTTAGTATACACGGCTGCGGGCGTATCCATCGAGATTCATATTTCACTCACATTGTTTACGCAGGTAAAGTGCGTGGATGTCTCCTGGGCACGGCGGAGGGTCGGAGAAATATATTAAGGTCCCTGCTCTACAGTCCTGCGCAAGACGGAGAGCACATTAAGTGCTCTCCTTTGCGTGCGGAACTCGCGATGACCTTAATATATTTCTCCGACCCTCCGCCGTGCTCGGGAGACGACACGTTGATGTCTGCTTAACTCTGCTCGCTCAGGCTAAAGACTTTGTTGGGGATCCACTATTTGTTGGAGGGTGAATTTGCTTTGAAGCGGTTTGCCTTCCGCTTGTGGCTTTTTTGAATTGGCGGCTGACGCTGCCGCGACTTATTGCCAAGAGGACTTCAACACCATCGGCGCTCATGAGACGAGCGGGACACGGCGACCTCCTCAAGGCAGAAGAGGAAGGCCCGCGCTCCAGCTCCATTATCGCGGCATCCCGTTTCGGGGCGAAGAACTAGAGCACCGAGAACCGGATGAAATTGTACGTGCAGATCACGATGATGAGCACGAGGGCGAACACGTAGAGCTTATCGACCGCCGCCGAGTCCATCCGGCGCAGCAGGCGGCGCCCCACGACCGACCCAAGCACCGCCATCGCCGCCATGCCCAGCAGGACCACGGAGAGGAACGCGGGCACGCTGCCCGTGGCCAGCGTGTAGATGAGGCTCGCCGTCTGCGAGAACGCGATGATGAACAGCGACGCCTGCGCGGCGGGCTTGCTCTCCATGGCGAAGAAGAAGACGAGGATGGCCAGGTTGAAGGGGCCGCCGCCGATGCCGAGGAAGGACCAGCACGCCCCGGCGCAGAACCCTATGAGCGCCTGCGCCCACGCATTCTCGAGCTTGAGGCCCTTGATGCGCGCCTTGTTGAGCGTGTAGGCCAGCACGAGGACGGCGAGCACGATGAGCACGGCGGCCTGGACCGCGCCGACGAGCTCGGCGTCAGGGAACACGGACCCCAGCCGGTTGAACAACATCTTGCCGATCACGCCGCCCACTGCGGAGCTGACGGCGATGGGCGACATCGCCCGCGCGTCGATATCAGACTGCCCGCTCGCCGCGTTCTGCGCGAGCGTGGAGAGCGACATGATGAGCACCGACATGCTCGAGAGGAAGCTCACCGTGCTCACGCTCATGACGTTCATCGCGTCGACCACGGGCTTGATGATCACGCCGCCGCCGATGCCACAGAGCGGCCCCAGAAGCGACGCCAGGAAGCATACCGCGAAGACCAAGATGTATTGAGGACCCATCCGAACAAGCTCCTATCGATCGAGCAACACCCTATGCAACGAATTGCAAGCGTTCGTATCATTCAAAACCGCAGCGTATGGTTGTGGACTTTTACATATCTCGAACGCTGCTGCGCGATATGTCCCTATTTACGCCGCTCATGCGGAGCACCGTTGCGCCAAGGGCTAGGCGTCCCCGCCAATCTGCCTGCCGAGTCCCTCAATGGCCCGCGCACCGTCTCGACACGCCGCTGGTTGAAGATGCACGCGTAGACGACGTCGAGCAGCAGCGCGGTGGAAACGCTCATGGCGAAGTGCCCGATGTTGTCCTCGCGGTGCATCCGGACAGGAAGTTGATGGTCGCCACGTCGGCGACACCCACGGCGTCCATCACGGGCTTAATGATGATGCCCCGCCGACACCGCAGATGGCACTGATGGTAGAGGCGAAAAACGCAATGGCGAATACGATTGCTAGCATAT
>CALHWR010000222.1 GCA_938036665.1 uncultured Collinsella sp.
TCTCGGAAGGCACGTGCAGACCTTTCGTCATGGCCTCCTACCTTTCTTTCGGGCCCTTGTCAGGGCCGATTCGTTAGCGCCCCTCCGTGTGAGGCGTTATTGCTGACGACATATTTATATCCAAAATCAGCCCATACTTCCACCTTGCCCCCGAACGGTTTTTTATGAGGGGTGAACGGCATACACATATACTTCACGCATGGCACACTTTGACTTAATAAAGTGTATTTACGTGCTTAAATGCTTTTTTAACCGGAAATCCCATTGGAACTAATCTTTGTTAAACCACCCTCAATTTGCATATTTCACGCAAGGGTATGAATAGAATTCGCAATTCTTGCTGCCTCTCAACCATTTTGATTTTTATTCAGAAAAAAGTTCGTCCTATTCATTTTTAGCAACCAGACTACCGTTTACCAGACGCTGGGTACCGTTCGCCGGAAGCTCAGTATAAGGCCCAGCGGATATCAGCTTGCCGTACGGCCTCATTTGTAACAACTTGACTTCTCGGTATAAAAAACAGACCCGCCCCCTCATGGGAAACGGGTCTGTTATCGATTATCGTCGGCCAATTTGAATACGGACTTCGAAGGAAGTCGTGATCCTAGCGATCGAACTCGGCCAGCGCCTCACCCAGAAGCCTCAGGCCCTCGCGAAGAACGTCCTCGCTCGCGCAGTAGCCCAGGCGTGCACCGCAGGGAAGCTCAAAGCGGCTGCCGGGAACCAGCAGCACTCCCCTCTCGGCCAACAGGCGCTTGCAGAAATCTTCGTCGTCCTCGGGGATATCCAGCTGGATAAACGAGGTGGACACGCCCTGCGGGGCCGTCCAGGACACGCGATGCTGTGTATCGATCCAGGCCTGCGCGATATCACGGTTGCCAAACACGATCTTGCGGTTGCACTCGAGAATCTTGTCCTTATGCTCGAGCACGTAGGTCGCCAGGGCGTCGTTGAACACGCCACCGCAGATCATGGTGTAGTCGCGATACGTGCGGATGCGGTTGGATACCTCTTCATCGGTCACGACCCAGCCCACGCGGGCAGCAGGCGTCGAATAGGTCTTGGACACCGAGTTGGTGACAATGGCCTTCTCGTACACGTCGGCCATCGACATAAAGGACTCGGTGTTCTCGAGCGGCAGATACACCTCGTCGCACAGCACGTAGGCACCCACCGAACGCGCAATCTCCGCAATCTGGCCGAGCGTATCGGCATCGAGCACCGTACCGATGGGGTTCGATGCGTTATTGATGCAGATGAGCTTGGTGTTGGGGCGCACCAAGCGCTTGAGCTCATCGATATCGGGCTTCCAACCGAGCTCCTCGCGAAGCTCCCAATACTCGACCTCGGCACCCAGCGTACGCGGAATCTCGTAGAGCGGCGCATAGGTAGGCCACTCGGCAATCACGTGATCGCCGGGCTCCACAACGGCCATGATGGCGTTGAGGTTGGCGCCCGTGCAGCCATTGGTCTGCAGAATGTGATCGGGATTGACATCGCGACGATACAGCTTGGCGACCTCGGCCTTAAATTCCGGCGATCCCTCGATCCAGCCGTAGTTCATCTTCTCGCGATCCAGGCGCTCGTAGAACGTGGCGCCGTCCTGCTCGTCCAGTGCGCGAAGCTCGCCCATGGTCAGCGACGAGATCGTCGACTGAGCGATATCCCAGGTAGCACTCTTCTCCCAAACGTTGAGCCATTCCTCAACACCGATTGGCTTGATATCCATGGCCACCTTATCTGATCTTCATTTAGCGTCATTAAACATGAATGGGGCGGTGCGAAAGATCCGCACCGCCCCAATGGGAGACATCTAATGGCAGCTAGATGTTTGTAGTAAGACCTGTACGGGTCTTTGAAAACCTTAGAGGTCCTCGCGCCAGAAGGGCATGCTCA
>CALHWR010000223.1 GCA_938036665.1 uncultured Collinsella sp.
CCACCTCCGCCTGGCAGCCGCCCTCGGCGCCGGCGACGCAGGCGCTCGTGGTGAGGTTGAGGCCGATGGCGGCGGCGCAGTAGAGCGCGTCCATCACCTGCTCGTCGTCGAGCTGCAGGTGGTCGGCGAGTGCCAGCACACAGCCGGGGACGACACCCGCGGATCCTGCCGTCGGAGCTGCGACGATTACGCCCATCGTGGCCGAGCGTTCGAGCACGGCCATGGCGCGGGCCACGGCGTCGGTTTGAACGGTGCCCATCAGGCTCGTGCTCAAATCGTTGCGGCCGGTGGCATCGACGAGTTTAGCCTCGCCGCCGATAAGCCCGCCGAGCGATCGCTGCGGATTGACGATAGGGGTCGTGGTCTCCTCGCGCATGACGTCGAGCACGCGGCGCATGGCGGCGACGGCGTGGGTCTCGCCGGTCAGACGCGCCTCGCGCACGGCCATAACGGCGCCGATATTCAGGCCGAGCTCGGCGCATGCATCGAGCAGCTGCTCGCCGTCGTCGAAGATCTCCTTTGCCGAGACACCGGGGGAGAGCGACGAGGCGGAACCGGGGAGCTCGATAAAGGTCGCGTAATCGACATTGTCGAGTTTGCGTAGCATGGGGATAACGGTGTCGTCGGGCGCGCCGTCGGTCTCAAAGACGGAGTAGGCCTGGCCGCCCACTTCGGTGCGGTAGGTGCGGCAGAAGGCGATGTTCACGTGTGCGTAGGCGAGCAGGTTCGTGAGCGCGGCGAGCACGCCGGGGACGTCCTGGTGTGCCACAAACAGCGTGGAATACATGCCCGAGATGTCGACGCCGACGCCGTTAATGCGGCTGATGCGCATCTTGCCGCCGCCCAGGCTCTCACCGCGGACCTGTGCCGTGGCGCCCGTGTCGTCGACCATGTCAATGTCGACGGTGTTGGGGTGGATGGAGGCGTCGTCGCCCTTGATGTCAAAGTGATATTCGAGGCCCTGCTCGCGTGCGAGGTCGAAGGCCTGCTTGATGTTCTCGTCGTCGGTGTCGAGGCCCAGGATGCCCGCGACGAGCGCACGATCGGTGCCGTGGCCGCGGTAGGTGTGGGCAAAGGAGTTCCACAGGCCAAAGGTGACCTTAGTGATGCGGCCTTCCAGCAGGCTGGCGGCAACTTGGGCGCAGCGCAGGGCGCCAGCGGTGTGCGATGAGCTGGGGCCGACCATGACGGGCCCCAAGATCTCGAATGCCGAGGTCGTAGCTAGTGTTTGCGGCTTGCCTGCCATGGCTGCTCCTTCTGTATCTCGTCGTCCCGAGGGGCGGGGCATACTCTGTCCCGCCGTTCCGAGGGCTTTAGTATTTGGTCGCCTGCTCGGACAGTCCTGCTCGCACGGAGGCCACATTAAGTGGCCTCCGGCTCGTGCGGAACTCGCGATCGACCAAATACCAAAGCCCTCGGAACTTAGGATACATGGTTGGAGTGGCTGGATGTCAAAATTTATCAGCTGGGGACGTGCTGTTCATTGCGCATCGAAATATTCACACCACCGTGTAAATAAAAAGAAGTACCGGTTGGGGCCGGTACTTCTTTTGGTTCTAATGCTTTGCTTTCTGGGCTCTGTGAACCTATTTATAGGCCGCAGGCTGCTTTGAGTTCTTCGACTCGGTCGGTTTTTTCCCAGGTGAAGTCGGCGTCTTCTCGGCCGAAGTGACCGTAGGCTGCCGTCTTTTCGTAGATGGGGCGACGCAGGTCTAGGTCGCGGATGATGGCGCCCGGGCGCAGGTCGAAGGTCTTCTCGACGGCCTCGACGATCTTGTCCTCGGCAACATGCGCGGTACCGAAGGTGTCGACCATGATTGAGAGGGGCTTGGAAACGCCGATGGCGTAGGCGAGCTCGACTTCACAGCGGTCGGCCAGACCGGCGGCGACCACGTTCTTGGCGACCC
>CALHWR010000224.1 GCA_938036665.1 uncultured Collinsella sp.
AGGTCAGCGCCCTTTCGTTTCACGTCACCTTGTCTCAAATGCGACCCGCTCGCTGGCTTATGCTTAACCTGCGGCGGGGTACTCATTGGGGACAGACTTAAATGAGTAGTCATTGGGAACGTTCTTATATGGGTAGTCGTTGGGGACGTTCTTGTTTGACTAGTCGTTTAAGAACGTTCCCAATGACTATTCGGATTGCTAATTTGTGCGGGCTGTGGTTTTGTGACCTGCTGAAATTAAAGATACTGTACAACTGTACACTAACTCATCTTCGTAGTATATTGCTACCCGCAAAACTCAGCACCATTGTGCCGCGAGGCACTAAAGCGCCTACGTACAATGGTTGTCGATAGTACGATTCGATTCAACGACAGGATGGATGGTCCAAGCGTGAGTCTCGGCAGCAAACTATCCAACGCAAAGGTCTCCTTTGCGATATTCAAGCGCGACATTAAGCGACTGCTTGTGAACCCCGTCGCCTTGGTGGTTACCCTGGGCGTGTGCGTTATCCCCTCGCTGTATGCCTGGTACAACATCGTTGCCAACTGGGATCCGTACGGAAACACCCAAGGTATCAAGATTGCCATCGCCAACAACGATCAGGGCACTCAGAATGACTTGGTGGGCGAGCTCAACGCGGGCGACCAGGTCGTCGATCAGCTCAAGGAAAACGATCAGCTGGGCTGGACCTTCGTCGACTCGGCTGCCGATGCCAAAGAGGGCGTCGAGAGCGGGGAATACTACGCGGCGATCGTAATCCCCAAGAACTTCTCCGACAATCTTGTCTCGATGCTCGATGGCAATTACCATCAGCCGAAGCTCACCTATTACGTCAATGAGAAGAAGAGCGCCATTGCGCCCAAGGTCACCGATACCGGTGCCAACACCATCGAGGAGCAGATCAACTCGGAGTTTGTCTCCACGGTGGGCGAGACTGTTGCCAGTATCGCCAAGGATGCCGGTGTCGATTTAAAGGACAAGGCAACCCAGACTCAGGACTCGCTGACAAGTTCGGTGTCCGAGGCATCCGACACCTTGGGTGAGGTGCGCGATTCGATTGGCGATATGAATGCCGCCATCGATAAGACGAGTGGCGCTATCGCCTCGGCTGATGCGGCGCTTGCCGGCTTGCAAGGTCAGGCACCGTCGCTGACGCAGGCAATCTCCCAGGGCAACGACCTGCTGGGCGAGGCTCGCGCCACGGCGGGCAACTCTATCACCTCGCTCTCCAAGGCACTCTCGGAAGGTAGCCTTGCACTCACCAAGACGTCAGCCTCCGCGAACGCTGCGATTGGCAAGCTAACGGGTACGGTCACATCTACGACCACCCGCATCGACAACTCGCTCGAGTCTCTCCAGGCGACGATCGATCACAATAAGGCCGTTATCGGGCACTTGGAGATTCTCGTTAATGACACGTCGACAGGTTCCGAGGAAATTGACGCGCGCATTGTATCGACCATCGATTCGCTTCGCGAGCAAAACCAGAAGCTGCAGAGCATCAAGGATGGCCTTTCTGCACAGTCGAGCGCCATGGCAAACGACGCTACGGCAATCTCGAACGCGAGCAACGCACTCAACGCGGCAATTCAGACCGGTACGGCTAACCTCGGTCAGGCTCAGACCGATCTGGGTCAGAACGCACTTCCGAAGGCTTCGAGCGCGCTTGACTCCTTTGCCGCCGTTTCGGGCGATTTGACCGGCATTGTGTCGGGTATGACCCCCACGATAGCGAGCGCGCGCGGCACGCTGGCGCAGCTCGACGCCACGCTCAAGCAGGCAAAGACCACGCTGTCCCAAACCGACGCCTCCCTTGCCAAGGTTCAGGACAAGCTCGCGACCGCCGCCAATGACATTGCGGCGCTGCAGACCTCTGAGTCTATGGGCGAGTTAGCCGACCTCATGGACGTCGACGTCAATGACGTGGCAGATTTCATGGCATCTCCGGTTGAGCTGACGTCCAAGTCAATCTATCCGGTCAAGAGCTTTGGCTCGGGCATCGCGCCCTTCTACACCAATCTGGCGCTGTGGGTAGGCGGCTATGTGCTCATCGCTATCTATAAACTCGAGGTCGACCGCGAGGGCATCGGTAGCTTTACGGCGCGTCAGGGCTACTTTGGCCGCTGGCTGCTGCTGGTGATCCTGGGCGCGTTCCAGGCCATTATCGTTACGGTGGGCGACCTGGTCATTGGCGTTCAGTGCGTCAATCCGCTGCTCTTTGTACTGGGCGGCATCGCTATTTCGTTCACCTACGTCAATATCATCTATGCGCTGTCCACTACGTTTAAGCACATCGGCAAGGCAATCGGCGTCATTCTGGTTATCGTGCAGATTCCGGGTTCGTCGGGCATGTATCCCATCGAGATGATGCCCGGCTTCTTCCAGTGGCTGCACCCGCTGCTGCCCTTTACCTACGGCATCAATCTGCTGCGCGAGACCGTCGGCGGCATGTACTCGTTCAACTATCTGTTTAACCTGTGCATTCTGGGCGTGTTCTTGATCGTGGCGCTCTTTATCGGTCTGCAGCTGCGTCCGCTGCTGCTCAACCTCAATCTGCTCTTTGATAAGCAGCTTTCCACGACGGGTCTCATGATCTGCGAGTCCAACGACCTACCGCGCCAGCGCTATTCGCTGCGCACGGCCATGCGCGTCATGCTCGATTCGGATTCGTACCGTCGCGAGCTGCTCGATCATGCCGTGGCGTTTGAGCATCGCTACCCGTACTACATCAAGGGCGGTTTTGCCGCCGTGGTGGGCGTTCAGGTCCTGCTCTTTGTCCTGTCGACGGTTCTCGATATCGACAATAACGGCAAGATCATCCTGCTGGTCATTTGGATCATCTCGGTTATTGCCATCTGCGGCTGGCTTATCAATATCGAATATATCCGCGCGAGCCTCAATACCCAGATGCGCATCTCGGCGCTTTCGGATGAGGACCTGCGTCGCGAGATGCGCGAGCACACAGCGGCGATCCCTGCCGCTCGTCGCATGTTCGGCTTGAATGCGAGCGAGCGGGGGTCTGAACCCAAGACTCAGGCTGTCAGCCAATGTGGTCATCGCGATGCGGTCCATGTGCCCGAGAACGGGGATGACACGTTTGTGATGAACGAAAAGAACGCCCCGCTTGGCAAGCACTCCAAAGGAGGTGAGGCATAAATGAAGAACATCCTGCATCTGTTTAAGCGCGATGTCCAAAACGTGTCTCGCTCCGTAATCGGCTTGGTTGTCGTGATGGGCCTCATTATCGTGCCGTGTCTGTACGCATGGTTTAACATCGCCGGCAGCTGGGATCCGTACGGCAACACCGGAAACCTCAAGATCGCTGTGGTCAACACCGATGAGGGCTACGAGAGTGATCTGATTCCCGTCGAGATCAACGTGGGCGAAAACGTTACCGCCGCTCTGCGTGGTAACGAGAACTTTGACTGGATTGTGCTCAACGATCGCGATAAGGCTATCGACGGTGTTAAGTCGGGCGCTTACTATGCGGCCGTCGTAATCCCTAAGAGCTTTAGCTCCGACATGATGACGCTCTTCTCGACCGACGTGAAACACGCCGATATCGAGTTCTATGAGAACCAGAAGGCCAACGCCATCGCCCAGATCGTGACCGAAAAAGGCTCGAGTGCCGTTCAGAACCAGGTCAACGAGACCTTTACCAAGACCATCACGACCATCGGCCTTAAGACAGTGTCCAGCCTGCTCGATTACATGAGCACCGACCAAGTGAGCAACTTTATCGCCAACCTGTCCTCGACGCTGGGCGATTCGGTCGAGGACCTGCAGGACATCAAGGCCAGTGCGACTTCGCTTGCGGGCATCTTGAGCTCCACGTCCGATTCACTGACATCGGCGGGCGGCATGCTCAAGCAGACGGGCACCGTTGATGAGTCGACGAAGCAGCTGATGGAGCACGCCAAGAGCGGCATCAATGATTCCAGGGAAGCGCTCAAGGCCGCCAACGATGCCGTTGACGCGGCGATTGACGGAAGCGCGGGCTCGTTCGACAACGTGTCCGCCGAGCTTGCGAAGGCATTCGATGCCGCGAATCAGCATGTTTACCTTACGGTGTCTCAGCTCAACGAAGCCGCAGCGGCGCTCAATACGCGTGCTGACGATATCGATGCGATGGCCGATCAGCTCCGCAACCTTGCCGACCAGGTGAGTGACGACAAGTTCAAAGACGGTCTCAAGTCCGTTGCTACGTCGCTGGGCAGAATTGCCGTGGAGTACCGCAACAATGCGAAGGACCTGACGGCGACCGCAAAGTCCCTTTCGGACGGCATGGCGGAGGTCAACAACTCGCGTGCCGAGGTCGACCAGGCCATCGCCGATGCCAAGGCGGGTATCTCGGGAGCCAAGTCCGACTACGATTCCACGTTCTCGGTTAAGGCCAAGGAGCTTAAGAAGACCATCTCGGGCGTTCTGGATTCCCTGAACGGTATCTCGGGTGACTTGGATAGCGCCGTGAGCGGTCTGACCGACGCCTCTGGCTCGCTCGCAAAGGGTCTGTCCAAAGCCGCAAAGCTCGTCAACAAGGCTTCTGACCAACTGGGTGAGGCGTCGGACAAGATTAGCGCTTTCAAGGACGAGCTCGACGGTGCTCTTATGTCGGACGATCTGGCCACGATCAAGACGATGATCGGCAACGATCCCGAGGGTCTGGCCGTGTCGCTTTCTGGCCCCGTTGCGCTCGATCGCAAGCCGGTCTATCCGATCCGCAACTACGGTTCGGCCATGGCGCCGTTCTACACGATTTTGTCGCTGTGGGTGGGCTCGATTGTTCTGGCGGCCATGATGAAGGTCTCGGTTGACGATGAGCTCATCAACGAGCTCATCCCCGTGCGCCTGCACGAAATCTACCTGGGCCGTTACCTGTTCTTTGGCGGTCTGGCTCTGCTGCAGGCAACGCTCGTGTGCGCGGGCGACATCCTGTTCTTTGGCATCCAGTGCGACAACCCGCTGCAGTTTGTGCTGGCGGGCTGGGTTGCGAGTCTCGTGTTCTCCAATATCGTCTACACGCTTACGGTGTCGTTTGGCGATATCGGCAAGGCCCTGGCCGTTGTGCTGCTGGTCATGCAGGTCGGCGGTTCGGGCGGCACGTTCCCCATCGAGATGACCGGCCCCGTGTTCCAGGCGATCTACCCGTTCCTGCCGTTTACCCACGGCATCAACGCCATGCATGCCGCCATGGCCGGCGCCTACCATATGGAGTACTGGATTGAGTTGGGCATTCTGGCGAGCTATCTGATTCCGTCGCTGGCCCTGGGTGTGGTCTTCCGCCGCCCGGTCATCAAAGCCAACGACTGGATTATCGAAAAGCTGGAGTCAACCAAATTGATTTAGCGCGACAATGTGGCGTTGACGGAACATCGAGGCCTTCCGGCTCGACGCTTTAGTTGAGTGAATTGCATGAGCTGCTTGGTTGTTGCTACAGTAGCGGGGCGTGCCGGGGGTCCGGCGCGTCCCGTTTTTATTTGACCATGAGGCGGCACGCAGCCATACGCGTGCGGACACCACGCCCAGATTGAGTGCGAGGATGTTCCATGGCCCAATACGCTGCCAACGAAATCGAAAACATGCCCGATAGCCCTGTAGCCCGTGAGGATTTGGGCGCGGGTGGTATTCCCCGGGGTGCCGGCGCACGCTCGCCGTTGTTCTGGAAAGTTCTACTGCTTTCGGTGGCGATTATCTGGGGCTACTCCTTTACCACTATGAAGGACGCACTCGACACCATTCCGGTGTTCGAGCTGGTCTATGTTCGCTTTCTCCCGGCATCACTGGTTATGTTTGCAATTTTCCATAAGCGCATCATCGCTCATTTCAATGCCCGCAACCTGATCGTCGGGCTTGGCATGGGCGCGCTCATGTGGGGTGCCTACGGTTTGCAGACGATCGGCCTGGCACAGACCACGGCGGGCAAGAGCGCTTTTTTGACCGGCACGTATTGCATCCTTGTGCCGTTTGCAAGCTATGTCCTGAGCGGTGAAAAGCTTACCCGGTATAACCTGGGTGCAGCGTTGTTGTGCCTGGCGGGTATTGGCCTGGTAGCGCTCGATAGCGTCGAGTTCAATGCCGGCGATGTTATTACCTTGGGCGGCGCGATCTTCTTCGCCATCCAGATGGCGGTGACTGCCAAGTACGGTCGCAAGATGGATATCAACGTCATCACGTTTTGGATGTTTGTGGGCAATGGCGTTTTGAGCTTAATCACGTCGCTACTATTCGAGACTCAGGCGCCTCTGTCCGTGTGGACGCCGAGTTTTATCGGCGTGATGGTCTTCCTCTCGGTGGGCTGCACGTGCGTGGCACTGCTCGTCCAAAACGTCGGTCTGGCGCACGTCCCGGCCTCGACGGGCTCGTTGCTTCTTTCGATGGAGTCGCCCTCGGGTGTGCTGTTCTCGGTGTTGTTGATGGGGGAGGCGCTCACCTCGCGCCTGCTTGCCGGCTTTGCGCTCATCTTTTTGTCGATTATCTTGAGCGAGACGCATTTCGATTTCTTGCGCCGAAAATCTCGCCCGCAATTGTAAACAACTTGTTGCGCCGCCCTCCCAGGGCGGCGTTTTTTATGTCATGCCCTTACAGTTGTGCCTTGCACTTTACGCTGTCAAAGTGCGTGCTGCAAAAACGTTACTGGAGGGCATCTATGGCACCAGCTCTGTCCGATCTTCAACCGCAACCAGCGCCGCAGGCTACCACAGCGGCGCAGACCGCTATCGGCGATGGCCTAGTCAAAGAAGCCCAGGCATTTGCCGGTGAGCTTGCCGCATGGCGACACGATCTACACCAGATGCCCGAGCTGGGTAATAGCCTCCCACAGACCTCTGCGTATATCCAAGCGCGCTTGACCGAGATGGACATCCCGTTTGCCACGCTCGTCGATGGTTCCTGCGTTGTGGGCCTTGTCGGCGCCGGTGCCGCCGCGGCCCAGGGCAATGGCGTCTGCACGGACGAACAAGCCGGTACGGTCATCATGCTCCGTGGCGACATGGACGCCCTGCCCGTTGCCGAAGAGTCAGGCGAGCCTTTCGCCTCTACGAACGGCTGCATGCACGCATGTGGACACGATATGCACGCGACGGCGTTGCTTGGAGCGGCGCGCCTGCTCAAGGCCCGCGAGTCTGCGCTTGTCGACGCCAACGCCACGGTTAAGTTGCTGTTCCAGCCGGGCGAGGAAACCTTTGAGGGTGCCCGCGCCGCCATCGCCGACGGTCTGCTGCAGAACCCGCGTCCCCAGGCCGCCTTTGCCATGCATGTCAATAGCCAGTCGCCGCTTGGCCTGGTGCTCTACGGCAGCCCGGCGCTCTCGGGCGTGTACGGTTTTCGCATCACGCTTCAGGGCAAGGGCGGCCATGGCTCGAGCCCCGAGATCTGCATCGACCCCATTACGGCGGGTGTGCACGTGCATCTGGCACTTCAGGAGCTTATCGCTCGCGAAGTGCCGGCGGCCAAGGAGGTCGCGCTTACCGTTGGCAAGTTCGCCGGCGGTCAGGCCGCAAATGTCATCCCTGATACTTGTGTGCTCGAGGGAACGCTGCGTGGCTTCGATGTCGAGCTCATGGAGCACCTCAAGGCCCGCATCGCGGAGGTCGTCAAAGGCGTTGCCACGACCTATCGTACGCCGGCGACTATTGAGACGCTCTCGGATGTTCCCCCGCTCGTACTCGATGACGATATGACGCAGGCGTCGCTTGGCTACGTGGGCGCGGTGCTGCCCAAGTCCGCCTTCCTGCCGTTGTTCCACGCCATGGCGAGCGAGGACTTTGCGCTTATCTCGAGCGAGATCCCAAGTGCGTACTTTACGGTGGGCGCGGCCGTGACCGATACGGACGAGCATTTTGCCCAGCATCATCCCAAGGCGCGCTTTAACGATGCCGAGCTTCCCCTCGGCGCCGCGGCTTATGCCGCCGTCGCTCTCGGATACATTGCGGACCACAAGGAGTAATCCATGTCCCAGCAACGTAAATTTTTCCCTGGCTGGTTCGTGGTGGCCTCTGGCTTCGTGATCATGGCCACGTGCTACACCATTTTCGTCAACTGCATGAGCCTGTTCCAGCCGCTCATCGTCAGCGACTTGGGAATTTCTCTTGCGCAGTACAACATCTCCAACGCCCACGATCGCTGCGTCTAAGCAGTTTGGCATGGCCGACCTGGGTAAGGCAGCGGGCACCATTACCTCGCTCGAGATGGTCGGCGGCACCGTGGGCGCCATCGTCTCGGGCGTGCTGTTCGATGCCACGGGCTCCTTTGCGAGCACCTGGATTGTATGCCTGGCGTGCTCCGTGGTCATGCTCGTGTTCCTGCTGGCATCCGAGCCCATTGCCGCCAAGCTGCGCGCGAGCGCGGCGGGAGAGTAAGGGCGCTGCCGCGTTTGCCGGCTCACCCTGATCTGCCCGCGGCGGTCTTGGGAGCCGAATGGATGCTCGTACCATCATTCGGTTTCCAAGGTCGCCGCAGGTCAAAGGACGGTCCGCTTTCCTTCGTCCCCAGCAGATCATGTGACCCGAAGGGGTCGGAGGAAAGCGGATCAGCTGTCGCGGCGGTGCATCTGGCCGAACGAGTCCCCATACCC
>CALHWR010000225.1 GCA_938036665.1 uncultured Collinsella sp.
AAGGAAAGCACTTAATGTGCTTTCCGTCTTGCGCAGGACTGTAGAGCAGGAAAGTTCATATGCGCCGCCCGGCTCCCGCGGCTCCCGAGGGGTATCTCCCATGCAAAAACTTTTGTTGGGTAAAGTCCGAGGTCAGTGGCGTTTTATAACAAGAAATTCAAAAAAGTTGAAAATCCATTACAAATTTGCGTTGACTTTAGGTAACTAAAGTTTCATACTCCTTTTCAACCACTGGGGGATGTGAACACGCACGGATCGTTCACATCATGATTGAAGAGGATTTCTTAGACATGTTCACGCATCAGCTAAACATTATCAGCGTAGTAATTATCTGATGCGGGTTAGCACATACAGCTAGCCCGTACGATAACGGGCGGCTGATGAAGATGAGGGCCGTCGAGCGCAACCGACGGCCCTCATTTTTTATGTCTAGGAAGTTCTTTTTAGAGGAGGAAATGTAATGAACGGAGTTTTGCTCATGGTTGTGGCCGCGGCGGTGCTCGCCTGCGGCTATCTGGGCTACGGCCGCTGGCTGGCCAACAAGTGGGGCGTTGACAAAGAGGCCCTCACGCCGGCCAAGCGCATGAAGGACGGCAAGAGCTTCTCGCCCGTCTCCGCCTTTACCGCGTTCTCGCACCAGTTCAGCTCGATCTGCGGTGCTGGCCCTGTCACGGGTACGATCGTCGCCATGGCCTTTGGCTGGCTGCCCGTCGTGCTCTGGGTCCTCGTCGGCGGCATCTTCTTTGGCGCCGTCCACGACTTTGGTGCTCTGTACGCTTCGATGAAGAACAACGGCAAGTCGCTCGCTCAGCTCATCGAGAAGTACATCGGCAAGACCGGCCGTCGCCTGTTCCTGCTGTTCTGCTGGCTGTTCTGCATCATCGTCATCGCCGCCTTCACCGACATGGTCTGCAAGACGTTCATGTTCACCCTGGCCGTTGACGCTTCTGGTGCTGCTACCGGTGCCATCGACTTCACCAAGTCCTATGCCGCCGGCTGCGCTGGTACCATCTCCATCCTGTTCACCTTCGTCGCTATCGCCTTTGGTTGGGCCCAGAAGAAGTTCAACCTCACCGGTGCTACCGAGTTCGTCACCGGCGTGGTCCTCATGGTTCTCATGTTTGCCGTCGGCATGCAGTTCCCGGTCTACCTGGACAAGTTCCAGTGGTTCGCCGTTGTCATGGTCTACCTGGTCTTTGCTGGCGCCATGCCCATCCAGATGCTCAAGACCCCTCGCGACTACCTCACTTCCATCATGATGATCGTCATGATCGCCTGCGCTGTCCTCGGTATCGTCGTCCTGGGTGTTAACGGCCAGGCCACCATCACCGCTCCGGCCTTTACCGGCTTCTCCACTGCCTCCGGCATGATGTTCCCGGTCCTGTTTGTTTCCGTTGCCTGCGGTGCCCTCTCCGGCTTCCACAGCCTCGTTTCTTCTGGTACCTCCTCCAAGCAGGTCGAGAAGGAGCAGGACGCCGTCAAGGTCGGTTATGGCGCCATGATCGTCGAGTCCTTCGTCGGCATCCTTGCCATCATCGTCGCCGGCATCATGTTCTCCGATATGAACACCGCCGGCACTGGTGCCCTCAACGCCGGCGTCGCTTCCACCCCGTTCCAGATCTTCGCCGCTGGTATCTCCCGCGGTATGCAGGCCTTCGGTGTTGACGGCACGCTCGCTACCGTCTTCATGACCATGAACGTCTCCGCTCTGGCCCTGACCTCGCTCGATGCCGTCGCCCGCATCGCCCGCACCTCGTTCTCCGAGTTCTTTGCCCAGACCAACGACGCCCTGGCCATCGAGTCCAAGGCCGGCTACATGAAGGTTCTCGGCAACCCCTGGTTCGCCACGGTCGTCACCCTGCTTCCCGGTCTCGCCCTCGCCTTTGGCGGCTATGCCAACATCTGGCCGCTCTTTGGTGCTTCCAACCAGCTGCTCGGCGGCATGACCATGATCACCCTCGCCGTGTTCTGCAAGTGCACCGGCCGCAAGGGCTGGATGCTCTACGTGCCCGTCGCCTTCCTGCTCTGCTGCACCTTCACCTCGCTGGTCCAGAGCGCCATGGGCTGCATGACCGCTGTCCAGGCTTACGGCTTCTTCGGCACCATCCCGGCTACCGCCACCACGGCCGCCGTCTCCGTCGCCGCCACCAAGGGCCTGCAGCTCGTTTTCGCCGTCCTGCTGATGGTCCTGGGCCTCATCGTTGCCGTCAACTGTCTCAAGGAGTTCTTCGGCAAGGAGGCCGGCTCCATGCCCGACGAGGAGCCCGAGTGGTCCGAGATGGGCAAGGCCGAGTACGGTCGCGCCGCTGCCGCTGAGGCTCCTGCCGACGCCGAGGCCGCTAAGGCCTAGTCGGTCGGACGGGTTGAATCTCCCATCTATTTGACTCGGAAAGACCGGGTCCGCAATCAAGCGGACCCGGTCTTTTTTCTTGTGATAACAGGTGGTGCAAGGGCGTTCTCGCAGATGTTTTGCGTGGATAGGCTCGTGCGTTGTACCATATGGACGTATATGTGTGCATATGAAAGGGGCCCCGTGGCCAAGACGGTATATTCCGATAATCAAAACAATGTCGATGCTCTGGCTGAGCGTCTGAGCAGCCAGACGTCGCTTTCTGCCGAGCGCGCCAAGCTGGTTGCCTACGACCTGCTCTGCCGCAAGGCGCTCAAGATTAAGTCGAGCGCGCTGGCGCAGATTTTCCGCTCCGTCGATAAGGAATGCGATACCAAGGCGATGCGCGATGAGCTTATCGCGGCAAATATCGTGACCAAGATCGAGGGCAGCGGCATTAACGGGCGCCCGGCGTTCTATACCATCAATGTCGAGATCCGCGATGCCCAGGAGCAGCCTGCCGAGTCCGTCGAAGATTTTGTCGTCGAGGATTCCGCTGACGTGCCTGCTGTGGAAGAAGTTGCTCCGCGTGAGCATGTTGATACCGATGAGTTGCTCGATGAGAACGTCGTGCGTGCCTTTACGGCCAAGGCAGGACGCGGCGGTTTTGGCGGGGGTGGCAAGCGCGATGCGCAGCGCCGCGCCCAGCAGGAGCGCTTCCGTCGTGCCGTTGCTCAAAAGGGTGAGACGGATGCCGAGGCTGTTGAGAACGAGGTTGCTGCCGAGTCGCAGAGGCCCGCGAAGGAGCAAAAGCCCGTGGAGGCCCAGGAGCCCCAGCGTCGCCGTGGTGCCCACTTTAAGGCTGCGCAGCAGGATGTCGCGCATGAGGTTGAAGAGCCTTCCGAGGCTGCAGACGATGTTGAGGAGTCTGCCAAGAAGGCTCCGGGTTCATGCCGTCCCGGGCGTGGTTTTGCGAGGCGCGCGTATCCCGTAAGGCGTCAGGAGAAGGGCGAGCCGGCTCCGACCGCTCAGGCCGAGAAGGCCGAACAAACCGAGAAAACCGTTGAGCCGGCGGCTCGCGAGCAGAAGCCTGTTGAGCCGCAGCTTGAGGTTGCTGCCGAGGCCAAGGGCGAGCAGCCTACTGATGGGCAGACGGAGCAGGGCGCGTCGAGCAGGCCTCGCCGCCGTCGCCATCGCGGGGGTCGCAGTTCCCATGCCGAGACTGCAGCCGAGAAGACCACGCCGCAGGACGAGGATGCGAAGGCCGAGGTTTCTTCGGGGCAGCCTAAGCGCCAGCCGGCGAAGGAGAGCAAGTCCGATCGTCCGCAGAAGCAGGCGTCTATGCCGAAGCGCGAGCGCAATTCCCAAGGCGATTCTAAGCGCAGGTCTCAGAAGAAGCCGGAGTCTGCCGCAGCAGATGCTGCTGCCCAGCAGCCCGAGTCGGCCGTCCACGGCGAGGTATCGGCGTTTGCCCTTGCCCGCGTTTTAGGCAGGCAGCTGCTCAAAGTTGTCCCTACGCCTACGGCGCTCTCTAGGATCAAGGAGCAGCAGACACAGATCGTAAAGGTCGAGGGCAAGGACGGCAAAAAGGCTCCGCAGCGCACTCAGCACAACGAGATGTCCAACCGCAAGATTGCCGAGGAAATCGCAATCATCCAGGCTTGGATCGAGCAAAACCGAGGTGCCGATACGCCGGTTGCCTCGCGCCGCCAGCGTGCCTACCAGATTTTTAACGACGAGAAGGCTTTTGACGGCAAGCACGGCGAGCGTCTAATTCGGCGTATGACCGAAAAGGGCATCAGCATGCAGGCGATTAAGGTCGCCCCCAACCGCCCCGTGCACTTTACGGGTTTCTTTACGCTGGGCGCCGATAAGCCGTTCATTATGGTCGAGAACCTGGACACCTATGACGAGATCGTCAAGCTCCTGCGCGGCCGCAAGCACGCTAAGCTCTTTGGCATCAAGGTGGGCGGCGTGATTTTTGGCGGCGGATGCAAGGCGAGCGTCTCGCATGCCCTGGACGATTATCTGGCTGAGATCGGCTATCGCTTTAACTACGTCTACTACGTGGGCGATATCGACCGCGAGGGCGCGCGCATCGTCGAGCAGGCTCGCAATGCCAATGTGGTTGAGATTCGCCTGCATGCCGGCATGTACCGCGCCATGCTCGCCGAGCATAAGCGTCGCGTGAAGGCCGGCGGCGAGTGCGAGCCCGCGGCTGCCAACCAGGGCGTGCCGCAGAACTTGGCGGCGACGATCAAGGATCTGCCCATGGTCACGCGCGTGCAGTTCCGCAATGTGCTGCGCGAGGGCGGGCGCATTCCGCAGGAGATTCTGATGACCGCCGACTATCGGGATGGCGACTCGGGAAGCTTCGACCGCATGCTGAACAACTAAATTCCGCCGGCCCCGGGAGAGCGGGGACACCGGCTTAGGTTTCCTGCTCTACAGTCCTGCTCACGACGGAGGCCACATTAAGTGGCCTCCTGT
>CALHWR010000226.1 GCA_938036665.1 uncultured Collinsella sp.
GCCACAGAACTCATCCAGACGCGTGTAGAGCGAGCGGGGGAGGAAGCACTGCCCATCCGCGAAGATATCGAAGGTCACATCGTGGCCGGCGGCAATGCGATGGATGCGGTGGGCAATGCCACGGTCGAGCGGACGGCTCAAGATGCACGTGGCGCGCGAGGCATCGGTGGGCGTATCCTCGTCGAGCTGCCAGACGCTGGCGCCGTTGGCACAGACCGCGTAGTGCACGGCGGGATGGGCGAGAATGGGCTCAAAGATGCCCGACAGTGGACGTCCCGTGCAGGGAACAAACTCGATGCCACGACGTGCGAGCTCGTCGAGCATCGCCCAGGTGGCATCGCTCATTTGCTTAACGCTCGTCAGCAGCGTCCCATCCATATCGGAAAACACAATCATTTGATGCAGCCCTTTCTACTGGCATAAAAAGCGTGGCCGAGGGCTTGGGTCCCTGGCCACGCTCGAGTTCTATAACGGTCCGCGTCCTAGCGGTCGGCGAGCGGCTTGTACTCCAGCGGCTCGATCACCGGACGATAGGCCGGGCGAATAATACGGTGCGCGCAGAAGAGCTCTTCCATGCGGTGTGCCGACCAGCCGGCCATGCGGGCGACGGCGAATAGCGGCGTAAAGAGCGTTTCGGGCACGCCGAGCATCTTGTAGATAAAGCCCGTGTACAGGTCGATGTTGGCGCAGATGGGCTTGGTCATGCCGTGGTCGCGCATGACCTGGGGTGCCAGGCGCTCAATGCGCTCGATGAGCGCGAATTCATCGCCCAGGTCCTTCTTGGCGGCAAGTGTGCGCGCGTAACGGCGGCACACCTCGGCGCGCGGGTCGCTCAGCGTGTAGACGGCGTGGCCCATGCCGTAGATGAGACCCGTGCCGTCGAAGGCCCGCTTGTCGAGGATCTTGCCCAGGTAGGCTGCGACCTCGTCCTCGTCCTCCCAGTTGGAGACATGCGCGCGGACGTCCTCGTGCATGGACACGACCTTGGCGTTGGCACCGCCGTGGCGCGGGCCCTTGAGCGAGCCGATAGCCGCGGCATAAGCGGAATACGGGTCGGTGGCCGAGGAGGACAGCACGCGGCAAGCGAAGGTGGAGTTGTTGCCGCCGCCGTGCTCTGCATGCAGCATGAGCATCACGTCGAGCAGCATGGCTTCGTCGCGGGTGAACGCCATGCCACCGCGCAAGACCTGTAGGATGGTCTCGGCGGTGGAGAGACCGGGCGTGGGGTGTGGCACGTGAACCTCGGAGCCGCGAAGCTTGGCGACCGAGGCCATGTGTGCGAAGGCGGCGATGCGGGGGAGACGGGCGAGCATGGAGATGGCGACGTCGATTTCGTGCTCGGGTGTAATGGCGTCGGGCTCGGCGTCGAAGGCGTAGAGCAGCAGCACGGCGCGCTGAAGCACATTCATGATGCTCGACGACACCGTGGTCATGGGGAACTCGCGGACGTATTCGTCGCTCAGGTGCCTAAAAGCACCCAGACGTTCGCAAAAACCGTCAAGCTCTTCCTTGGTGGGCAGAGAGCCCGTAATGAGCAGATAAGCGACCTCTTCGTAGCCGTAGCGATTCTCGGCCTGGGCGTTGTTGACCAGATCCTCGATGCTGTAGCCACGAAGCGTGAGTTTGCCCTGATCGGGCACGACCTTACCGTCGACCTTGTTGTAGCCATGCACATCCGAGATGCGAGTGAGGCCCGCGACCACGCCCGAACCGTCTGCATTGCGCAGGCCGCGCTTGACATTGTGCTCGACAAACAGGTCCTCGTCATAAGGGTCGGTCGGCAGGCCGTGGTAGAGGTTTTCGCTTTCGGGCGAAATCTGACGGCTCGCCTCGTAATCCAGAACCAGGCGGCTCAAGTGGTCATCGAAGCGGTAATAGATTTTCTTGGCGTCGTAGGCCATGCGCGCTCCTCTCCGGGCCGCATCGGGGTGACTTGCATGGGCATGCGCGCGTCAGGCTATCCCCAGCGGCTTGCTCGCTACAGGCGGTACATAAAGTTGAAGACGTCCTCGCGCTGGATGGACACGTTGACGCCCGAAAGCTCGCCGGCCTCGGCCAGCGCCTTCTGCAGCTCGGCGAAGTCGAGCTTGGACTCGGCGGTATCGGCCAGCATGGTCATGGTGAAGATGTCCTCGATAATGGACTGCGTGATGTCGCGGATGTCGACGTTGGCCTCGCCTAGGACACGGGTGACGCCGGCGACGATGCCGGGGCGGTTCTTGCCAAGGACGGTGATGACGATACGGGAGGACGAGATCTCGGCCATGGGAAACCCTTTCGCGTGATTGCGGCGCGCGCGGGGCGCTCCGCTACGGTACAGTGTTCATCATTGTACCTGTCTGGCGCAAAAAAGGCGCGCTCGCTGCGGCGTTACATGCCTGCAACATGAGCGTAAGGGGGAAGGCCGCACGGGGAAGAGCCGTCTGGCGCGTGTCCGGCTCGTGTTGGGTTGATTTCCGATCTCAGCCGAACACATTGAGCGGACAGGCCGTTCCCGCAGTCAGCCGAACGCCTCCGACGGCTGATTCCGAACTGGAAGCGGAGGGCATCCCCGCCCTTCGGTAGGGGATACCGCTCCGCGGCGCATGCCGCGGGCGGCGCCCCTATCGGACCACCGTGACCTCAGTTGGGATGGGCCCAGCACTGCCGCGTACTCGGTGAGCTAGAGCCAACTGTTCGTCTTCACGTCGCGTATGGCGATATTTCGGTCGTCCGGCTCGGTGATGCCGTAGCCGAACGCCTGGAGCGTCTCGATGGACTCCTGGATCCTCTGTTGGAACATGGGACCCGGATCGACCCTCGGCCCGAGGTGCCCGCGCCAAAGGCACGGCGTGGCGCGCAGCATGTTATGGATTTTGGAGATGGGCTCGATGTCGGCGTAGACGTTGAGCGTCGCCATGGCGTCCTTGTGGCCGAGGATCGATTGGAGCGCCTTGATATCGCCGCCTTGGCGGATCCACTGCGTTGCGAACGTGTGGCGAAGGCCGTGGAACGTGATCAGCTCGTCGTTGGTGCCCATGAGGCCGTTGGTCTCCGAGAACGTCTTGAACGCCCTGCGGATATAGCTTGTCGTCGCGAAGGTCGCGCCCGGCTCCGACAGGATGTAGCAGTCCCCGATCTCGACCGCCCCGGTAAGGCCGCGCAAGCGCAGCTTTCCGCAGTCGATCTCGTGGGTCTCCTTCAGGAAGGGGAGTAGGCCGACCGGGTCGATGGGGATACCCCTGGCGTCATGGGTCTTGGTGTCCTTGATGAACGAACCCATTCCCTTCGCGTACGCCACCGAGTGTCTGATCGAGATCAGGCCCGTCTCGAAATCCACATCGCACCACCGAAGGCCGCAGACCTCGCCGATTCGCATCCCCGTGTGCAGGGCGAGTGCGACCGCCCTCTAATCCTCGGCGGACCAATCGAATCCGAACTCCTTTCGGGCATCCTCTTCGCTCATGACTTCGAGAAGGTCTCCGGGTTGGCAACGAAGGGCGAGGCATAGCTGCTCGAGTGTGTTGAAGCGAATGCCGCGAATATGCCCTTTTTTAATACGGGACAGGTTCACGGGCGTGGTTCCAATCCTTTCGGCAAGTTCGTTCGAGGAAATCTTTCGCTCGGCCATGATCTTGTCGAGGCGAACAATTACGGGCATGGCGTTTCCTTACGCAATCTCGTCGGAGTCGAGGTACAGCTCTCGGGCGTACAAGAAGAGCTGGGAAAGCATGAACAGGACGATGCCGAGAACCAGAGAGGTCCAATCGAATGATGAAGCGATCTCTTGGGCGCCGACGGCCCCCTCGCCGCCAAACATCGAAACGGAGGTTTTGAGTGAGCCGGCGTAGAGGCTGGTGGCAGCTTGAACAACGAAGAGAATGCCGAGCACCTTCAAGCATGTCGCAGACCCTTTCTTGAAGGGGTCTCCGCTCTTGATCGTCCACACGAGAACGGCGCTGAGGATGGTCGTAGCGATACCGATGACGGCAGGGACCAATGTCGAGATCGCAAGGGCTGGATACGCGGGGGAGTCTGCAATTACAGGGTTGTCGAGCACTTCGATTGCTGGCTTTAAGGAGAACGCCACTTGTGCGATGGCGGTGGCGCAAAGGGTCGCAGAGGCTATCGCACATGCGATGCGGAAGGAATGAAGCCGGGGAGTGCGATTGTCGGAACTCATAATAACCTCCGAAGAATTTAAAAAACTCAGGTTACTTTTTAACAGTTTATGTTAAATTGACTTTGCCTGCAAGTAATCACAGCATGCTGCAACCGAAACCCCTCTAGATTGGAGAGGATTATGTTCAGTACTGTTAAGTCGTGTAAGCTCTTGGTTTTCCTCGGCCTCGCTCTTTGTCTGTTGCTGCCGGGGGCCCCGCTTTTGCGGATACCCCGATGCCTCCTTCCCAGGAGAGCAGCCAGTGTGCCCTCGTTGAGCCCCTCGGGTATACGGACGACGTCGTCGATACCTACTGGAGCTACAGCTGTCCTCGCGGCGTAAGCGGGCACAGCATCTCGATGTTCAACATCTCTTACAAGACGATCTCCTACCGAAATGGCTATCGCCGATCCGCGCATCATAGGGAATCCCGCCTCGCTGCAATGTGCTCCTGTGGTGTTCTTGGCACAACTGATAAATGGCAATTTGTCTATAGCACCTACTAGATGCGAGGAAGGGCCGAGCATTTTGTTCGGCCCCTCTGTTCCGACTGGATGAGGTTAAGGTTGGCGATGAATATGCTCAAAATCTCGAAGGCGATCTTTAGGTCGCTTCTCTCCTCCAGGTCGCTCTGTGTTGTCGTTGTTGCGTTGATGGTTCTTTGTGCTCTGCCCGTCTTCAGGAGCGCGGCTGGCATCGACGGACGGGTCGAATACCTCGAGTCGGGAATAACCCGTGTTGAGCAGGAATTGTCAGCATCCTATGCGGATGCGCTTGTGAATGCGGGGGAGGACGGTGTCTATACCTCTTCATCAAGCATGCCCGCGCTTCTGTACCCTCTTGCCGCGGGACGTCTTATCTTGGCACCGCTCTCTCCCCTACTTCCGTTTCTGCAGATATCGGATGGAGAGTACACCTATTATGACGGATCGAAGGAGTACTTGCTATGGGTCGCAACGGCCGTTGCCGTCTCGTTCCTTGCCGCGCGTCTTAACAAACGTGAAAAGCTCATCATCCAGGCACCGATGGGCGAGCTGGGTAGACTTGTTGCATCGAGCGTATGGGCGAGTGTTTTTGCAATGCTTGCCGTCCTCGCCATCAATCTTCCAGGGATAATCGCCGCGCTTGTGAAGAATGGCCCGGGCTCGCCGTTCTATCCGATAGGCTACATTCAATATGCGACTCCGGTTATCAAACCGGCTTGGCTGGTGTTCGCGCAGACGGCCATCTTGCAATTCTTGGTGGCAGCGTTCATCTCGCTTGTCGTTCACCTTGCCGTGAAGATTGCCAATAACCCTACGCTTGGAATCGTGTTCGTATGTGCCCTGATGGGGGTGACGATGGTTCCCGGGTATTACGGAAGATCCATCGCTTTACGTGAGTTCGCCCTGTTGAATTCCCTTACGTATGCGAACACTGAGTTGACCGTCGGCGCCTATAGCCCGTACCCGACAACGCAGATAGTGAATCTGCCTGGACTTTGCTTCGAGCGTGGCGCGATTGCCCTCGTATGCGCAATCGGGATCGAGGTGCTGGCAATTAGCCTGCTTTGCGTTGCTGGAAAGAGCGGCTGCGCGTGCCCGATATCCCCGATTTGTCTTGAGAGAGGTTCCTTCACTGCATCGAGAACGGCAACTCGTTCGAGCGCTTGTGCCTCCGCCGTTGCATACGTAAGAACGATGGGGAAACTGCTCCTGCGTTCTCCTACCCTCGCCGTATGCGCGATTGCAATGTCGACGACGATGCTGGCCCCGGCTCTGGTCGAGATGTTTCCTGACGCTGATAACGTTTCCGCTGTTCGGTATAGGGATGGGGAGCTCCGTTCAATAGATCGGTATCTAGAGCAGAACGCTGCGAATATGGACGTCGAGGGCAAAGCGGCCCTGGAAGACATGCGGGATGCTCTTTCGGGTTTCGTGTACGCGCCTATGCCTGCGGAGGGGTTTCGAAGCCTTGCGACGTACGAGCGCGCTCGAGGTGAGCTGGGCGCGGCAGATGCGACTCTCCTGCAATCGATTGGAATCGAGCCGGAGACTCCTTCTCGTGCGGAGGCGCGCGCCCTTCTGCTTGAGTCGATCGCGAGCTTGCCGGACCCCAAGGTTTACGAGTTAAGTACGAAGATGCCCCCATTAATCCTCCTTTCGTATCTCCAGGCAGCGCTTCTCTCCTTATTTTTGCTGTTGCCCGTGGTTGTCACATCGCTCGCGTGCACCCACCTGCAGTGTCGTTCCCTTCTGGTTCTCCAGATCCCCGCAACAGCGCATGTGCGTTTTCTGACGGCTGTTGCGCTGGCTCTCCTGCTTGGCTTGGTGCTGCTTTTGGTGTCGATGGTTCCCGCTGTCGTTGTGTCCGTGATTAAGAACGGTGCGGGTGGATCGGAGTATCCCGTCGCTCTCATTCGGGCGGGAGCTTCGACAACGTCCATGGTGGGGGAGGCGGTGTTGTGCAGTATTCCGTTGCTGGTCATGGCATACGGCGTGATTTCCGTCGTCGCTGCGTTGACAGCAGCGATTAGCCGCAACCCCGTTGTCACCGGAATGGTTTGCGCGGTTCTCTTGGTGTTGGGTTCGTTGAGCGCTCATGTTGAAAGCGTGGGCATGGGCGTCGCGCTGCTGGCTCCATTCGCCTCGTTTGATCCCGCTTCCCAGGTGGGGACGATTGGGTTCCTTGGGCGAGGGACGAACGCGATGCCTTTTGGAGAGGTCGTCGGCGCATCGGGCGCTCTGCTGGTGGTCTTGGGCGCCGTATCTCCGTTGATGGTGCGCCTGAGTGTTCCAAAGATCGAAAGGGGATGATCTCGATGATTGACCTTCAAACGCTGACGATCTCTTATGGAAAGAAGGTGCTCGTAGATTCGGTGAACGCTGAGTTTGCCCCGGGTACGGTCTACGGTCTCGTCGCTCCGAACGGGCATGGAAAGACGACGTTGCTGCGTGCGATGGCAGGTTTGCCGGGTCCTCGCGTGGACGGGAGCATCGTTCTGGATGAGGTGCAGGGTACGGGTGCGAGAGAGGTCCGTTCTATGATCTTCTATGCACCTGGTGAGGGGACGCTGCTGTATCCCGGATTGCGTGCGGAAGATCACCTCAAGATGGTTTGCGATATGTGGCCGCATGCTCGCGATATCGAAGAGATAGTGGAACAAACGCAGATAGGCGAGTTCGCGAAGATGAGGATCCGCACTCTGAGCCAGGGCATGAAGCAGCAGCTTACCCTGGCGATTGCGTATGCGACGGGCGCGCGGTACCTTCTATTAGATGAGCCCATGAACGCGCTCGACCCCAGCAGGGTGGACTTGCATTCCGAGATTCTCAGGAAGCTGGCCGATTCTGGTACGTGCATCATCATGTCATCCCACATCTTGGATTCGGTCGATAGGCTGTGCGATGAGATTCTGTTTTTGAAGGATGGGAGGCTCATTAGAAGCATTCCGCAAGATGATGCTGCGCCGAAGTCTCCTGGATCCCATTTCGCAAAGCCTGCCGGACGCGCCGAGGGTGCGCTAAGCACGTATCGGCGACTCTACGAAAAGGGCGGGTAGAAATGCAAGTTAAAAATCTATGTGGCCAATGTGATACCGTTGAACCAGCGTATCGATACCGCTCAGCCATTCGCCTCGCCCCCGTCGCACGTATCTTCATCCGGTCTGTTACTTTTAATCTAACGATTCTTTGAGGAACGTAGGTGC
>CALHWR010000227.1 GCA_938036665.1 uncultured Collinsella sp.
GTGACTGCTACAACCGCTTTTCCAAAAAGCGCTATTACCTGGAGCGCATGGAGAACTGGCGTCACCCGAAGGAGTCCATCTCGGCTGACGATTACCAGATCGAGCACGTCATGCCCCAGACGATTGATGATGAGCACGGTTGGAAGGAATCGCTTGGCGAGAACTGGGAAGACATCCACGACAGGCTGTGCAACAACCTGGGAAATCTAACGCTGACGGGCTACAACCAGGAGTACTCAAACCGGTCGTTCTCGGACAAGCTCAATCTTCCGAACGTGGGACTTATGTGCAGCCCACTCTACCTAAACAAGTCGATCGCCTCGCATGAAAAATGGGGCGAGGAGGAGATTAGGCAGCGTGCGGACGAGCTGGCGAAAGAGGCGTGCGAGATATGGAAGTACCCCGATCTTCCGGCAGATGTCGTCGACAAGTATCGCCCCTCTCGCGGGGAGTCTGACGAGGCTCCTGTCTGGACTCTGCAGGAGAATCACCCCACTTTTGCTGAAGGCGGACTCAACCAGAAGCTTTTCGATGAGGTGCGCGAGTCTGTTCTGAGTGGTAACCCTTCGTGGGAGTCCTATATAGCCAAGTACTATGTAGGCTTCAGGTCGGGCAAGCGAAAACTGCATGCCGTTCTAGATGGCAGGACCAGCAACGGTGGTTGGATTGCCGTCGGCCTGGCAAAGAGTGTGGACGAGCTGATTGACCCGGAGGCCATGTGCCAGGACAAGCGCACACAGGGCGGATTTGGGCCGGGTATGCCGACCTATGTTGCACTCCGTAGCGCTGACGATATCCCCGCGGTGCTCGATCTCATAAAGCAGTGCTAGGTTAAGGGCCGGGAATCTAATTCCCGGCCCTTGCCAGCTCGGAATTGCCGATGGCTCATCCGCTCGCCTACACCTCCGCGATCCCGCGCGCGGCACTCAACAGCTCGTACTCCCTCTGGCTCCATTGGCGCAGCTCGGCAGTCTCGACGGCATCTCGGCACAAGTCCAGGAACACCTCGGCGCCCTCGTAGAAGCATTCACGGGCAAATTCTCCTGAACCGTTCGCAACGCATGCGCCGGCGGCAAACAGCTTCCAGCTGGACGGCTCACGCGAGTCGTCTCCAAGCAGCTTGATCTGCAGTACGTGTGGGTCGCCAGTGGCGCAGAGCTCTTCCTCGAGCACCTGCACAGTAAAGCGCATCTGGTGGGAGAGACTACTCTTGACCATGCCCGAGGCGTAGCCATTTGGCTTGTCCAGAAGATGCATTCGTTTTGGCTTGACGACCAGGTTGTGGAAATTGCGCTTACTGCGCACAGAGAAATTGTCCATACGGACTCCTTTCATCGATGTTGGCAGGGCCACCGTGCCTCTTGGCCGGTTGGCGTCGGGATCGTGGAGCCAACTCTCTACCCCGACTCTGGATAAAATGCGCCCGCTCCTTGCGGGCAAGATGAAGTCTATCAGCGCGCGCGGACACAAATCAAGCGCCGCGTGCAAAATGACGCGCAGCGGGCGTCGGTTTCGCCGGCTGCTACTAGGCTTAAATCAGAAAAAGTGTCGAAATATCCCGTGTAAAAGTACGGAAAAGTGTCGTGATACACACTTTAAAACCTCGAAAAAGTGTCGAAATGAGCACCTAGCAACCACGGAAAAGTGTATCCTAGTGCTAAAACAGCACGTAATAAGGGGTACGCTTATGCTGCAGAGAAAAGCGAAAGCACGGTTTGAATCTTGGCTTGCCTCGTCGTCTAACAAGGCTCTTTTGGTCAAGGGCGCCCGACAGGTAGGAAAGTCATATTTGGTCAACGTCTTTGCAAGCGAATCGTTCGAAAATGTCGTGACGTTCGACCTTATCGCCGACGCGTCCGTGCGCGATTCGTTTTTGGCGGCAAAAAGCGCGGATGACCTGCTTATGCGCATGTCTATTGCTGCAACGCAGCCGATGGTTGCGAACAAGACCGTTGTGGTTATCGACGAGGTGCAGCGATGCCCCAACGTGGTGACGTTTATCAAATATCTGGTCCAGCGCGGCGACTTTCGATACATCCTTACCGGATCGCTCCTTGGCGTTGAGCTCGAGGGCATCGATTCCCTGCCGGTGGGGTATGTCGAGCAGGTCCAGATGTGCCCGCTCGACTTTGAGGAGTTTTGCTGGGCAAATGGCGTTGGTGCCAGCGTGTTTGACATGCTCAGAGACCGTCTAAAGGATGAGGGGGAGCTCCCCGGCTACCTGTATGACCGCTTGTTCGATCTGTTCCATCAGTATGTGGTGGTGGGAGGCATGCCCGACGCGGTCAATTCCTTCTTGGCGACGCGCAATGTCGACGAGGTTCGAAACATCCATCGCGATCTTCACGCCCTGTATCGCGATGACATCGCAAAGTACGCTCCGCCCGAGCTACGCTTGGTTATTCGCGATATCTATGATTTGATTCCCAGCGAGGCCGGCTCCAAAAACAAGCGATTCAAGCTGTCGTCGATTAACGGTGTCAAACGTTTTTCGCAGGTGACAGATCATTTTCTCTGGTTGTCGGAGGCGGGTGTCGCGCTTCCCGTGTATAACGTAACGGCGCCCGTGGCACCCCTTTTATTGGGGGAGCAGCGAAATCTATTTAAGCTGTTTTACTTGGACACCGGAATGCTCATGTCGTCGTATTCCAAAAGGGTCGCCCAAGGCGTTTTTGATGGGGAGGCGGAAGACGCCTTTGGCATGAACATGGGGGCGGCGTTTGAGGGCTTCGTTGCCCAAGAGCTCAAAGCCCACGGATTCAGATTGCGCTACTTTACGTCTAAAAAAGTCGGCGAGCTCGATTTTGTGGAGGAGACGCTCGATGGGGAGGTCCTTGCCATCGAGGTCAAGTCGGGCAAGAGCTTTAAGTCCCATGCGGCGCTCGACAACGCGCTCGCGACGAAGGGCTACGGAATCGATCGCGCCCTGGTACTTGCGGAATGTAATCTTCACCGCGATGGTGACGTGCTGTATCTGCCCATCTTTATGGCAGGGCTTTTGGAGCCGTAACATGCCGCCGGCTCTTCCGGCCCTCCCTTAACCCTCGCTACTCGTCGTCTCCGTCGTTGGGGTCGCCCTTGAGGGTGTTGATGTCCAGGTACTCGTTATCGTCCTCTTTTTGCTGGGTCTCCGACTCCGCTTGGGTGGGGCCGGAGAACAGCCGGAATCCCTCAAACGCAATGACACCGAGCAGGGCAATGACAATGGCGATAAAGGCAACCTTGACTGCCTGCGGAAATTCCGAAAAACGCAGCGACTTTTCCTCGGCGTAATAATCGGCGAAGCGCTCTTCGCCCGTGCTTTTGGTATACGCCGGTGCGGACGCGGCCTCCGGGTCATATTCCGGTGCAGGCGTGGCGGCGTACGGATCGTTGAGATAATCGCTCGATGTGGTGCCATAATCCTCGGTCTCGATGCGACCGGCGTCAGCATAGCCATCGGAATAATCGGAATATGCCGCACCGCCCTCATAGCCCGCGGCGCTCGTGTTGGCGGCAAAAAGCGGATTAACTGGAACGTCGAGCGCCGGCATGCCGGTAGAGGTCTCATCCAGATCGGCTGCAGCCCAGGAATCGTAGGCAACCTGATGGGCAACGGGCTCATCGAGCCTTGTGACCGGAGGCTTGCGTGCCGCAGGAACAGGCAACTGCTGGGCGCTGTACATAACGGTGCTGTCGGCCGATTTGCCCTGCGTCGCTGCAGCGAGAAACGCCGCCGTCTCGGACGGGTCGCTTGCGGGGCGGGGAGTGGGCGTGGGCGCCGAAGTGGGTGTGGGCGCAGACGCGGGCGTCGAAACAGGCGACTGCGCAGGAGCCGGCGCAGATGCGGGCTTAGGCGCAAGTGCGGGATTGGGGCTTGACGGGCGAGCCCCGCCGCCCATGAGTTCGTCGGCGGTCCACGGGCGATCATCCATCACGTCGTCAAGGCTCAGCGAAAACAGGTCGTCTTCACCCTCATAGAACATGCGGTGCACATGTCCACCAATTGCCGGAATCAATCCGCGACCGGTGCATGATGCCTTGCTCAACGCCATTCTGTTCCACCCTTTCGAAATACTAATGACATCGATTATATGGAACTTCCCAAGCGGCTCGGTCTTGGATTCATGCTTTCCAGAACTCGCGCCCAAAAGGGGAGGGGCAATCTAGGCGAGTGCCTACTTGTCGTCGGCCGCCGCCTTGGCCTCATTGAGGTAGCTATAGAAGCTGTACTTGGAGATGCCAAAGAACTCGCAGGCGCGCTCGCTCGACTTGGAAATGAGGAAGGCGCCGCGACGGTCGAGGTAGCCAATGGCACGAATGCGCTCGTCTTTGGTCATGAGTGCCGCGGGCTTGCCCACAAGCTGTTCGCACTCGTGCAGCAGGTCCTCGAGCAAGTCGCCGATGTTCTTGGTAATGGGCTCGGGCTCGGTGTAGCCCGTGCCGCCGGTGCCGGTAAAGGCGTCGAGCGAACGCTCAAAAGCCTTCATAAGCGTAATGTCAAAGTTGATGCCCAAAATGCCGACGGGCTTGCCTTCGTCGTTGCGGATAAAGATGGTCGAGGACTTGAGCAGCTTGCCATCGGTGGTTTTAGTGAGGTACGGCTCGCGGTCGTGTACGTCGGTGGTGCCCTCGTGCATGGACTCAAACACGATATGGCTGGGGCCGTCACCCAGTTTGCGCCCGCTGACGTGGCCGTTTTCGATCACTACGATGGAGTGGTCCACGTCCTCGGTCTCCAGATCGTGGACGACGACTTCGCAGTTGGGACCAAATTGGAGCGCCAGACCGTGTGCGAGGCGCTTGTAAAACTCAATCTGTGCGGGGGTCATGGGTGCCTTCCTAAAAAATAGTTTGGGCACACTTTGCCATAAACCACACCTGTTCGCAAACAAATACACAGACAGGCTAATTGGTGACCGTTCGGCGGCGAAAAAGTACCGATTACGGCAACAAACAATTCGTTAGGTATGCCAATCAAAAAGTGTGATAGAACATTGCTAACAAACTTTTTGTTTGGCATCCACATAAAAGTTCAGCCGTGTGAATGGGATCGGGCTGAAACGCGTATGCGGGGGCCGGCAAGAGAGGACTTAAGGAGTTCACCGTATGGCCGATAAGATCCAGTGGGCGGGCAACACGATGCCCAAGAGCGATGACAAGCACTTGGGAATCATGAGCCTCGACCACGTGAAGAAGGCCCGCGCCTTCCACCAGTCGTTCCCCCAATATACCGTCACTCCGCTTGCCCGCCTGGATGGTCAGGCTGCGCGCCTGGGCCTTTCCAACCTGTGCGTTAAGGACGAGAGCTATCGCTTTGGCCTCAACGCCTTTAAGGTCCTGGGCGGTTCGTTTGCCATGGCCAACTACATTGCCGACGAGACCGGCAAGGACGTTGCCGAGTGCACCTTCGATTACCTGACCTCCGATCAGCTGGCCGAGGACTTTGGCCAGGCCACCTTCTTTACCGCCACCGACGGCAACCATGGCCGCGGCGTGGCGTGGGCTGCCAACAAGCTGGGCCAGAAGGCCGTCGTGCACATGCCCAAGGGTTCCACCAAGCCCCGCTTTGATAACATCGCCGCCGAGGGCGCCACGGTGACCATCGAAGAGGTCAACTACGACGAGTGCGTGCGCATGGCCGCCGCCGAGGCCGACGCCTGCGAGCGCGGCGTCATCGTTCAGGACACCGCCTGGGAGGGCTACGAGAAAATCCCGTCTTGGATCATGGAGGGCTACGGCACCATGGCTTCCGAGGCTGCCGAGCAGCTGCGCGAGATGGCCATCAACCGCCCGACGCACGTGTTTGTCCAGGCTGGCGTGGGTTCGCTCGCCGGCGCCGTGGTGGGCTACTTTACCAACCTGTATCCCGATAACCCGCCCACCTTTGTCGTGGTTGAGTGCGCGCCTGCCGCCTGCCTGTACAAGGGCGCTGCCGCCGGCGACGGCGATCCGCGCATTGTGGACGGCGACATGCCCTCCATCATGGCCGGCCTGTGCTGCGGCGAGCCCAACATCTTGGGCTGGGATATCCTGCGCAACCACACCACCGCGTTCGTGTCCTGCCCCGACTGGGTCACCGCTCGCGGTATGCGTACCCTGGGTGCTCCCGAGAAGGGCGACCCGCGCGTCATCTCCGGCGAGTCCGGCGCCGTGACCACCGGCCTGGTCGAGACCCTCATGCTCGATCCCGAGTACGCCGAGCTCAAGGAGCTCATCGGCCTGGACAAGACGAGCTCCGTGCTCTGCTTCTCCACCGAGGGCGACACCGATCCGGATCAGTACCGTCGCATCGTCTGGGAGGGCGAGTATCCGACCTGCTAGCAGACTGACCTGTCCGGAGGCAGCCGGAGGACTTTACTCCCTGCTCGGACAGTCCTGCTCGCACGGAGAGCACATTAAGTGCTCTCCGGCTCGTGCGGAACTCGCGACGGAGCAAAGTCCTCCGTCCGCCTCCTATGGTTACTTGCTTGTGGGGTGCTCAACCTCACGCCGCTTGGCACAAGTGATCTATCTGAAATATCTACCTGTAGGTAAACCCTTGTAGAAAGGTTGACTGTTATGACTAAAGAACTCGATTTTGATGCCATTAAGGCTGCGGCTGAGTCCCATCGTGCTGATATGACGCGTTTTCTTCGCGCAATGATTAGCCACCCCTCTGAGTCTTGCGAGGAGGGTGAGGTTGTCGCTTGCATCAAGGCCGAGATGGAGAGCCTTGGCTATGACGAGGTCAAGGTCGACGGCCTGGGCAACGTCATGGGCTTTATGGGCGAGGGCGACAAGATCATCGCCATCGACTCTCACATCGATACCGTCGGCATCGGCAACATCGAGAACTGGGATGCCGATCCCTATGAGGGCTACGAGACCGACGAGATCATTTACGGCCGCGGCGGCTCCGACCAGGAGGGCGGCATGGCTTCTGCTACCTACGCTGCCAAGATGATGAAGGACATGGGCCTCATCCCCGAGGGCTACAAGATCATGGTCGTCGGCACCGTCCAGGAAGAGGACTGCGACGGCATGTGCTGGCAGTACATCTACAACAAGGACGGCATTAAGCCCGAGTTCGTCATTTCCACTGAGCCCACCGACGGCGGCATCTATCGCGGTCACCGCGGCCGCATGGAGATCCGCGTCGACGTTCACGGCACCTCCTGCCACGGTTCCGCTCCCGACCGCGGCGACAACGCCATCTACAAGATGGCCGACATCATCGCCGACGTCCGCGCCCTCAACAACAACGGCTGCGACGAGTCGACCGACATCAAGGGCCTCGTCAAGATGCTCGACCCCAAGTACAACCCCGAGCACTTCGAGGACGCCCGCTTCCTGGGCCGCGGCACCTGCACCGTCAGCCAGATCTTCTACACCAGCCCCAGCCGCTGCGCTGTCGCTGACTCCTGCGCCATCTCCATCGACCGCCGCATGACCGCCGGCGAGACCTGGGAGTCCTGCCTGGACGAGATCCGCAACCTGCCGGCCGCCAAGAAGTACGGCGACGACGTGAAGGTCTCCATGTACATGTACGACCGTCCGTCCTGGACCGGCGAGGTCTACGAGACCGAGGCTTACTTCCCCACGTGGATCAACAAGGAGACCGCTCCGCACGTCAAGGCCCTCGTCGACGCCCACAAGGCCATGTTCGGTGACGAGCGCATCGGCTGCGAGCCCAGCATGGACAAGCGCACCGGTCGTCCGCTGTGCGACAAGTGGACCTTCTCCACGAACTGCGTCTCCATCCAGGGCCGCTATGGCATCCCCTGCGTGGGCTTTGGCCCGGGTGCCGAGTCTCAGGCTCACGCTCCCAACGAGGTCACCTACAAGGACGACCTGGTCACCGCTGCCGCCATGTATGTTGCTGCTTTGAACCTCTACGATCCGAGCCAGGCCGATGGCGACGCTACCGTGTTCCGCGCTGGTCTGACCAACAACAAGATCGACTAGTCCCATTCCTTGATCTTGTTGAGCCGGGGACAGCCTGTGTCCCCGGCACCCCCTGTTGACTTGGGGCCCGCGGTCGTTATCTCCCATGCTTCCTCAACGGTAGCGGGTCCTCGTCATAGTGCTCTGCATGTTCTAGCCACACGCGCATGCCGGAGCACATCTACTCATTGCGATCGTTTCATCTATGGAAAGGATATTTACATGGACGCCAAGTTTACCGAGCTCGTCGAGCAGCTGAACGGCCTCGATTTTAAGGGCATGTACGGCAGCGACTTCCTGCACACCTGGGATAAGACCACCGATGAGCTCAAGGCGCTCTACATCGTCGCCGATGCCCTGCGCGAGCTGCGTGAGAACAACGTTTCGTCCAAGATCTTCGACTCGGGCCTGGCCGTCTCCCTGTTCCGCGACAACTCCACCCGTACGCGCTTCTCCTTCTCTAAGGCAGCCAACCTGCTCGGTCTTGAGCTGCAGGACCTGGACGAGAAGAAGTCCCAGATCGCTCACGGCGAGACCGTCCGCGAGACCGCTACCATGATCTCCTTCATGGCCGACGTCATCGGCATCCGCGACGACATGTACATCGGCAAGGGCGACGCCTACATGGCCGAGGTCTCCGAGTCTGTCCAGCAGGCCTACGAGGACGGCGTTCTGAATCACCGTCCCACGCTCATCTCCCTGCAGTCCGACTCCGATCACCCCACGCAGTCCTCTGCCGACATGCTCTACCTCATCAACGAGTTTGGCGGTCTTGAGAACCTCAAGGGCAAGAAGGTTGCCGTCACCTGGGCCTATTCGCCCTCTTACGGCAAGCCGCTGTCCTGCCCGCAGTCGCTGATCAGCCTGCTGCCCCGCTTTGGCATGGACGTCACCCTGGCCCACCCCGAGGGCTACGACCTCATGCCCGAGGTCGTCGAGCGTGCCAAGGGCTATGCCGCCGAGTCCGGCACCACCTTTAAGCAGGTCAACACCATGGCTGAGGCCTTCGAGGGCGCCGACATCGTGATCCCCAAGAGCTGGGCTCCGTTTGCCGCCATGGAGAAGCGTACCAACCTGTACGCCGAGGGCGACGACGCCGGCATCGCTGCGCTCGAGAAGGAGCTGCTCGCTCAGAACGCTACGCATCAGGATTGGTGCTCCACGACCGAGCTCATGGAGAAGACCGCCAACGGCCAGGACACCATCTTTATGCATCCGCTGCCCGCCGACATCTCCGGTGTCTCCTGCGAGCACGGCGAGGTCAACGCCGACGTCTTTGACATGCATCGTGTGGGCATGTACAAGGAGGCCAGCTACAAGCCGTACGCCATCGCAGCCATGATGTTCCTGCAGAAGGTTGCCGATCCCGCCGCTACCCTTAAGGCCCTCGACGAGCGCAACACCGACCGTTGGTTCCAGGCCTAAAGCTGGGCTGAGGTAAGCCATGTAAAGGGGGCGCTCTGCCAACCGGCGGGGTGCCCCTTTTTGCATCGTGGGCGTGCGGGATAAGCGCTTTCGATGCAGATGCCCCACGGCGCGAGTTATGGGTACGATGGTTTCAGGGGAGGTATCGCCATGAAACTTGGTTGCGTCATTATGGCTTCGGGCGAGGGCAAGCGATTTGGCTCTAACAAGATGCTCGCTGATATCTATGGCGAGCCGCTGATTGCTCGGACCATTGATTCGGTTCCCCGGGGCTTTGACGTTGTGGTTTCGACGCGTTGGCCCGAGGTCGCTCAGATTTGTGATGACAAGCATTGCCCGTGCGTGCTGCACGATGGCGAGCTGCGCAGCGAAAGCGTCCGTGCGGGCCTTTCGTGGGGAGTCGAACGCAACTGGAAAGGTTGCCTCTTTTTGCCGGGCGACCAGCCGCTCGTGAGTTCGGATTCTTTTGAGGCTATGGTTCGTGCATTTGACGAGCGTGGCCGCAAGCATCCGGTGCGTCTTGCGTGCAACGGTGAGCCTTCGAGCCCGGTGCTCTTTCCGGCGGAACTGTTCGATGCACTTATGTGTCTTGAGGGTAAGGACGGCGGCGGTTCGATCCTCAAGGACCGTACCGACGTGGTGCTGGTCGAGGCGCGTGCCTACGAGCTGTGGGACGTCGATACCGTCAAGGGACAGCGACGCATAACGGAGCATATCGCCGCCTGCTCGTATTTTGATCGCGTGGCCAACTGCATCAATCAATAAGGAGCAATTATGATCATCATCAAAAACGGCGCACTCGTGACGCCCCAGGGGCTTCGCCGCGCCGATCTTGCCATGGATGGCGATAAGATCGTGCGGATTGCCGCGGCGATTGAGCCGGCCGAGGGCGATACCGTCGAGGATGCTGCGGGCTGCTGGGTGTTCCCGGGCTTTATCGATGGGCACACGCACATGCAGTGCTGGACCGGCATGGATTGGACAGCCGATAGCTTTGAGACCGGCACGCGCGCGGCTGCCTGCGGCGGCACGACGACCATTGTGGACTACGCGACGGCCGATCGCGGCGTGACCATGCCCGATGCCTTGGTCGAGTGGCATCATCGCGCCGACGGCACCTGCACCGCCAACTATGCCTTCCATATGGCGCTTGCCGAGTGGAATGAGCGCAACCGCGCCGATCTTTCGGCCATGCGCGAGGCGGGCGTGTCGTCGTTTAAGACCTACTTTGCCTACGACCATCTGCGCCTGGACGATGCCGAGACGCTCGAGGTGCTGGAGGAGCTCAAGCGCGTGGGCGGTATCCTGTGCGTGCATTGCGAGAACGGCACGTTGGTCAACGCGCTGCAGAAGCGCGTGTTTGAGCAGGGTATCCACGGGCCCGAGGGCCATGCGCTCAGCCGTCCGGACGTGTGTGAGGCCGAGGCCGTGAGCCGCCTGCTGTATCTGGCGCACTTGGCCGGGGACGCTCCGGTCAACGTGGTGCACCTTTCGACCAAGCTGGGGCTCGAGGCCATTCGCGCTGCCAAAGCGCGCGGGCAGAAGAACATCTATGTCGAGACATGCCCTCAGTATCTGATGCTCGACGACACCTGCTATCTGGAGCAGGGCGAGGACGGCTTTGCGGGCGCCAAGTACGTGATGAGCCCGCCGCTGCGCCATGCCGGTGACCGTGCCGCGCTGCGCGAGGCGCTTGTGGCTGGCGAGATCGATACTATTGCGACCGATCATTGCAGCTTTAACCTGCACGGGCAAAAGGACCGAGGACGCGATGATTTCCGCGCGATTCCCAACGGCGGGCCCGGCGTGGAGCATCGTCCCGTTGCGATTGCCACGAGCTTTGAGGGACAGCTGGGTCCCGAGGATCTGTGCCGCTTGATGAGCGAGAATCCGGCGCGCGTTTTTGGCATGTATCCGCGCAAGGGCTGTCTTGCCGAGGGCGCCGATGCCGACGTGTGCGTGTGGGATCCGTGCGCGCGTTGGACGATCAGCGCCGCGACGCAGCATCAGGCCGTGGACTACACGCCGCTCGAGGGCTTTGAGGCACATGGCCGCGCCAAGGCCGTGTTTGTGAACGGCGTGCTGGCGGCACGCGACGGCGAGCCCACCGGAGCCCAACCCGGCCGCTACGTCCCCCGCTAGCGGGAAGGGCGTCCT
>CALHWR010000228.1 GCA_938036665.1 uncultured Collinsella sp.
GAGGCTCCGCTGCGCGCTTCGCGCGGCGGAGCCTCTTTGCGTCCTGCGGAATGTTTTCAGAGCTTTGCCCTGCAGGGTCCCTGCCGTCACGCAGCAGTCAGGGAATCTGGAGTGGGCGGCGGCTTGGCTACGAGCTGGGGCTGAGGATCTGAACGAATGGGTGACGTTGCCGGGAGCGCAGGCGTTGCCGGCGATGATCACTTTGGAACTGGAATTTCCGCCTGCTAGTAAAAAGGCCTCCGGGCTGTTGCTCTGGAGGCCTTTTTGTCAATTACAGACGAATGCGTTAGTTGTTCTTGGTCAAACGCTCGACGTCGTGGGCGATCATGTATTCCTCGTCGGTGGGGATGACCATGACCGTGACGGAAGAGCCGGCGGCGCTGATGACCTGCGGGCCGTTACCCACGGCCTCGCGGTTCTTGTTGTTGTCGATGCGCACGCCCAGCCACTCGAAGCAGTCGCAGAAAGCCTTGCGGATCGACCAGTCGTTCTCGCCAATGCCGGCGGTAAAGGTAATGGTGTCCACGCCCGCCATTGAAGCGATCATGGAGCCGGCCTGCTGCATGGCCTTGTAGGCGAACATATCGAAGGCGAGCAGGCAGCGCTCGTCGCCCTCGGAGGCGCGCGTACGGATGTCACGGGCGTCGTTGGAGATGCCCGAGATGGCAAGCAGACCAGACTGCTTGTTCATCATGTCATCGACTTCCTGGTAGTTGTAGCCGCCCTCGCGCTGCAGGTAGCACACGGTAGCCGGGTCAATGGAACCACAACGGGTGCCCATCATCAGGCCGTCGAGCGGCGTGAGGCCCATCGTGGTATCGCGGCATACACCGTCCTCGATGGCGGCAAGCGAGGCGCCGTTGCCCAAATGGCACGAGAGCAGGCGGTGGCAGCGCGAGCCCAGGATCTCCTTGGCCATCATCCACTCATAGCGGTGACTCGTGCCGTGGGCACCGTACTTGCGCACGTGGTACTTGTCGCACACGTCCTTGGGCAGCGCGTAGGTGTAGGCGACCTCGGGCATGGTCATGTGGAACGAGGTGTCGAAGACGGCCACGTTGGGCAGCTCCGGATACTTCTCGCGGCAATATTCGATTGCCGCGGCCTCGCCGTAATTGTGCAGCGGGGCGAGCGGAGCAACCTCGAGGATCTTAGCCATGACCTCATCGTCGACGACCGCGGAATCATCGAAGTGCCAGCCACCCTGAACGATACGGTGGCCGATGCCATCGATCGTAAAGTCGGTCTTCTCGAGCTCCTCGAGCACGCGCGCAATGGCGCAGCGATGATCGGGAAAAGGAATCTCCTCGGTCTGCTTGGCACCACCGTTCTCGGAGTGGCCAAAGATGCCCATGTCCGAGCCGATACGCTCGCAGTTGCCCTTGGCGAAAACCTCGCGGGTATCGGTATCCAAAAGCTGATATTTAAGGCTCGAGCTGCCGGCGTTGACAACAAGTACGTTCATGAGACTCCTTTGCAGTGCGATACGGTCGGCGCAGACCCCTTAAGGCGGCCGCATGTTAATAAGAAGTTATCACAACTTGATAAATAGCTATCAGGCATATCGCTCAACGAGACGAAAGAGGGGCTGAACGGCGCTCGGTCGTCCAGCCCCTCCCCTCTTGCAATTACTTGCCGTTGACGATGCGCTCGACGTCGGAAGCGATCATGAACTCCTCGTCCGTGGGGATGACGAAAATCTTGACCTTGGAATCCTTGGCAGACAGGCACCAAGCGCCGTCACCACGCAGGGCGTTGCGGGCATGATCCATCTTGACGCCCATAAAGGCCAGGCGGTCGGCAACGCCGGCGCGGACGGCCGGAGCGTGCTCGCCGATGCCGGCGGTAAAGACCAGGGTGTCCATACCGCACATAGAAGTGGCCATCTCGGCAGCCTTGGCGGCAATCTTGTAGACGAACATATCGAAGGCGAGCTGAGCCTCGGGGTCGCCAGCGGCAGCGAGCTCCTCGACATTGCGGCAATCGTTGGTCTTGCCACCGGTCACAGCCAAAAGGCCGGACTTCTTGTTCATCATCTCGTCAACCTCGTCGAAGGTGTAGCCGCCCTCGCGCTGCAGGTAGCACACGGTAGCCGGGTCGATGGAGCCACAGCGGGTGCCCATCATGACGCCGTCAAGCGGGGTGAGACCCATGGTGGTGTCCATGCACTTGCCGTCCTCGATGGCGCACAGGGAGGCACCGGAACCGATGTGGCACACGACGACCTTGCGGGCCCCGCCGTTGGTCATCTCGGCGACCTTCTTGGAGATGTAGCGGTAGCTGGTGCCGTGGGCGCCGTACTTACGAATGTGCAGCTTGTCGCAAACATCCTTGGGCAGAGCGTAAGTCTTGGCGACCTCGGGCATGTTGAAGTGGAAAGCGGTGTCATAGACCGTGACGTTGGGCAGGTCGGGATACTGCTCCAGGCAGTACTCGATAACGTTGGCCTCGGGGTTATTGTGCAGCGGGGCGAGCGGAGCAACCTCGCGGATCTTGGCGAGGACGTCCTCGTCGACGAGGGAGGAATCACCGAAGTACCAACCGCCCTGAACGATACGGTGGCCGATACCCTCGATCTTGACGCCGTTGGCCTCGAGGTCCTTCAGGACGACCTCGATGGCGACCTTGTGGTCGGGGAACTCGATGTTCTCGGTCACCTTCTTGGAGCCGTTGGCAGCATGGGTGAAAGTGCCGCCGGTAAAGCAGACGCGCTCGCAGGAGCCCTTTGCGGACACCTTATGGGACTTGGTATCGATGACCTGATACTTAAGGGTCGAAGATCCTGCGTTGACGACCAGAACGTTCATGTGTCTCCCTACTAACAGGCGGTGTGGCGCCGCCAGGTTACATACGCTTCAATAATAAACCCAAACGCCCTCGCGCTCGGGTTTATTGCGTTGATATATAAGTTATCGGTGTCTAAATACCCATGTCCTTTGACTTGTAAGACGAAATAGCGCGGGGATATACACAAGGGAAGAAATCCCGAGCGCGACAAGCAATATGACTCGAATGCCCGCGATGCTGCTCAACACAGCATTGAACAGATAGAAAAGGATGGCGCCCACCGCCACCATCTGGCTTTGAACCGAAATCAGTGAACAGCGCATCGAAGAATCGGCTGCCTTTTGAAAAATTGAGTATTTAATTGGAGCAAATAACGAGTACGCAACCGTCTGCAGCACATAGAACACGGGCAGCAAATTAGCCGGAGTAAGGGGAATCAAAAACAAAGCTGTCAGGAAAAGGCGCACGATGCCGCAAATACGCGCAAAGCGGCCCTTGTCGACATGAGCAATCGCACAGGGCACAATAAGTCCCATGGAGGCCGAGGCAAGGAGCTGGACCGCAATGGTCACACCCGAAGCGACGGCATTCATTCCGCGACCCGCAAGCAGCAGTGAGAAAAAGTCTTCCAGGGCGACAAAAGCAAATGCCTGAGAACAGTCCATGATGAACGCTGAACGAAGAATGCCATTACCCGCAATAGCGGCACCGATCATCTTCGGGCTAATCCCATGTTCAGGTGTCGTCGCAGTACCCCCTCTTCGCATCTCAGGAATGCAGACAACGACAACCAACGTCAACACCATTGCGATGATATCTGCCGAAAGACCAATGAGATATGCACCGACGGACGAAATGAAACCGCCCACGCAAGCGGAGATGGCATAAGAGGCATAGAAAACAAATCGCTCAACGACATTAAGTCTTACGAGCTGGTCCTGAGAGACGCTGTCAATGTAAATCGCTTCGATGGATCCGCTCACACACGCAACGGCAAAACCCTTGAGAGCGAACGCACCGATTAAAAGCAGGGGAGAACGGACGAGAAGCAGGGCGGCGTAGTATCCAAGCATTCCCACGACGCCAACGAGACCGCTTGTCTTTCGTCCAAACCTATCAGCAATATAGCCAGTGGGAACTTCAAGGATGAACTTGCTCACTTGATATGCAATCATCATGCTAGAAATCGATACCATCGAAAGTCCGACGAACTCAAGGTAGACAGTTAGAAAATACAAGATGGTGCTGAAGTTCGACAGAAAAACGAACGTCATATAAAGCAAAACCGTACGGTTTTTCATGCTCCACCCTCCAAGAGTCAGCAATCTAAATCGGAATCTTGGAAAAGCATGAGGGCAAAGCTGTCAGCTATGTGTTACAAGGCGTCAATAATCACTTGATGCCTCGAAGCCAATTAATCTCACGAAGCAAGATGACGCAATAGGTGCAGAAAAACCGTCTGGTGTCGATCAGTCCAGGAATTTTGCCGATAGCAAAAGTAGATAGGCAAGGTTACATCACGCGAACCTTCAATTGAGCACTCACTCACTTCTGATCCATCCGACGCAAGAGAGGACCCAGACAAACCCAATATCAATCCCCCGGCTTGAAGAAACTCAGTCTGCGCCCTGTTTCCGTATTCAACATCACGGAAGCGAAAATTGACGAGCTGGGCTTCGGGACATTGATTGATTGCATTGAGACAGGGTGACAAATTAATGGGAACAGCGAGCCTGCCGCCCAGTAACTCGCGAATGGTCATGGCGCCCACAGATTGATGACCCGCTGGGCATGAAAGAACCTTGAGCTCCTTTTCACCCAAATATTTTGAAGAAAGGACGCTGTCCCGTGGTTCCTCGAATGAGATAGCCGCATCCGAAATGCCAAGCACAAGTGATTCAAAGCATGTGGCCGTTGGCTGATGCCACACATCAAGGTGAATCTGAGGGTGCGAGCGTTCAAACGAGTCATACCAGCTTTCGGCAAAAAGGCGCCCCCGCCCATGAAGGCAGGGGGCGTAAAGACGAAAGTGGCCATCGGGCGAAACGCCGTCGCCCCTCGATTGAGCGTACTTTTTGAGATCGTCGACTTGTGCCAGGATCACGCGCGCACGACGCGCAAATTCTCTGCCCGCCGGAGACAAAACAGCCTCCCCCGCCGATCGGTCGAGCAAAACAATCTGATACTCAGATTCCAGCTTTTTGATTGCCGACGAAACGGCCTGCGGACTCACATGAACGGCGCGAGCTGCTTTGCGCACGCCGCCATAGTTCGCTACCGCTTGAAGGTATTCGAGTTGAGAAAGCTGCATAGATTACTCCAAAGGCAGCCAAGTCGACGGGCCAAGCGCCCTCAGATGAGGTTCTCGCCCAGGTTTTTGCCGCCGAGGACGTGCATGTGGAAGTGCATGACGGTCTGGCCGGCGTTGACGCCCTTGTTGGAGATGACGCGGAAACCGTCCTCCAGACCCTTGGCCTTGGCGACCTCCTGGATGGCGTGAGCCATGGCGCCCATGGTCTCGGCGGGTACGTTGTCGGCGATGTCGCTGTAGTGCTTCTTAGGGATCACGAGCGTGTGGACCGGCGCCTGCGGGTTGAGGTCGTCGAAGGCGATGACCTGGTCGTCCTCATAGACAACGGTCGAGGGGATCTCGTGGTTGGCAATTTTACAGAAGATGCAATCGCACATAGCTGGTTCCTTTCTTACAGACCAAGGTAATTATATTTGGTCGAGATGCTTAGAACGAAAGGTTATCATCGGTGTTGGCGGCCTCGCCGTCGGCGAGCACGTCGTTGCCGTCGACGTCCTTAAGGAGCACCGAGACCTTCTGCTCGGCATCGGACAGGCGGGTGCGCAGGCTTTTGAGGAGCTCGACGCCGCGGGTGTAGCTCTCGAGCGACTCCTCAAGCTCCATATCGCCCGACTCCAGGCTGCGGATGATGAGCTCCAGCTCCTGCGAGGCCTGCTTGTACGTAAGCTGCTCGACCGGGGTCTTCTCTGCCATATCTGTTTCCTTTCCTAAGGGTCTATCACTGCGAAACGCGGTCTACTCGACCGTATCGACCGTTGCTGCCACGTTGCCGTCTGCCATGCGCACGCGAATGGCGTCGCCAGGCTTAAAGGTCGTGGCACTCGTAGCCACACCATCATCGCTGTACGCGATGGAATAGCCGCGAGCAAGCACTTTGAGCGGCGACAGGGCATCGAGCGACGCTGCCGCACGGCTCAGGTCGGACGCTGGCTTGCTGAGCATCGTGCGCCCTTGATGCTCTAGGCGGGAACTCGCAAGCGTGAGCGCATGGCGCTTACCATCGAGCCCCGAGGTGCTTGTAATCAGACGCTCGGGCAAGCGCTCAAAGTTGGAGCGGAATGTCCCGACCGAGCGTACTATGGCGCCCGACAGGCGATCGGCAGTCAGCGCAAGCTCCGATTCGCGACGCTCGACCATAAATGTGGGGTCGTTGAGGCACGGGCGACACGCAGCGGCATCGAGCGCATCACCCAAGCGAGCCGTATAGGTATCCCAGGCACGGCGACCGCGCTGATCGAGCATCTCCAGGTCGACCTGGGCCGACCCAATCATCGATGCCATCGCGGCACCCAGACGTTGATGGCGCGCCTCGAGCACATCGGCCAACTCCGTCATAGCCGGCGCCACCGATTCTGCCGCCGCCGTGGGCGTGGAGGCGCGTCGGTCGCTCACCATGTCGCAAATCGAGGTATCGGGCTCATGGCCAATGCCGGTCACCACGGGCACAGGACAAGCCGCCACCGCGCGGGCAAGCTCCTCGTCATTAAAGGTCATGAGGTCCTCAAAGGAGCCGCCGCCGCGCACCAGCAAAATACAGTCGGGCGCCGGCGTAATGGAAGCGGCGCGGCGCAAGCCATCAATGAGCTCGGCCGGCGCACCCTCGCCTTGAACCTTGGCGCCCACGCAGACAAGCTCGACGAGCGGGTTGCGACGGCGCAGCGTGCGCTTGACGTCGTCGATTACCGCACCGGAAAGCGAGGTGACGACCGCCACGCGTGAGCAAAACACCGGGATGCGGCGTTTGCGGGACTCGTCCATCAGTCCCTCGCGGCGTAGCTTTTCGGCCAGTTGCGCCACTTGTTGACGCAGCAGGCCCTCCCCCGCCAACGAAAACGAGCGGGCAACAAAGCTCATGCGGCCCGTGGCCTTATAGAGATTGAAGCTGCCCTTAAAGCTCACCTGCATGCCGTCGCGCAAATCGAAGGTGCGCTTGAGATAGGCGCCCTTCCAGATGATGCAGTCGACGGCGGCCGAGTCGTCTTTAATCTGGAAGTAGCAGTGGCCGCTTCGGGCGTTGGGACCACGGAAACCCGTGACCTCGCCCAGGACACTCAGCTGCGGAATGGCATCGAGCGCACCGGCGGCGATCTCTACCGCCTGGCTCACGCTGAGCTCCTTACGCTCCTGCTCGTCCGAACCGTCGAACTCGGCGGAAACGGCATTGCCGGTTAGATTCCAACCTGCCACGCAACCTCCTTTCGTTATCGTGCACAAAGGCTCTGGCCCTGCGCAAATTCAAGTCCAACACATAGTACAGCGCCGCGGGGACACAAATTCCCGCGGCGCCCAGCGACCCAATTTGTTATCGGTTGGAGTTTCTGTTGTAGCGAGCCATAAGATAGAGCAGCTGAATAATCGAGGTGAGCGCCGCAGCCACATAGGTAAGCGCGGCGGCCGTCAGCACCTTCTTGGCACCGTTGACCTGCTTGGAGCTCATACCCGACTGCTCAATATACGCCACGGCGCGCCGGCTAGCATCAATCTCGACCGGTAGCGTAACCAGTTGGAACAGCACGCTAAACGAGAAGAAGATCAGTGCGAGGGTCGTGAGTCCCGCGATGTTCATAAACAGGCCCATGAGCAGCACGATGGTCCAAGTGTTCTGGGTAAAGTTGACGACCGGCACGAGGGCGGTGCGTACCTTCATCATGGCATAGCCGCTTTGACGCTGCGCGGCATGGCCTGCCTCGTGACAAGCGACAGCAACGCTTGCGACCGAGCCGCCCGAACGGTTGGAATCCGACAGATACAGATTGTTGTCCTGCGGGTTGTAGTGGTCGGTAAGCTCACCAGCGACGCCCTTGATACCCACGGCATTGCAGCCGTTGGCGTCGAGCATGCGGCGAGCGACCGTGGCGCCCGTGTCGCCGTCCGAGCGAACCTTGGACCACGTCTTGTACGTCGAATTGATATAGCTCTGCGCAGCAAGGCCAAGCACCGTGCAGACAAGAACAACCAGCAGGTACAGCGGGTCGATGCCAAAGCCATATCCATAGTAATAGGGCATGCGAATTCCTCCAAATCGAGTTACACGTTGGAGGCATTCTACCCACTCAGCAGACTAGGCTTCCCTATAACAACTCAATCTTTCCGTCCTTCACGGTGAGCCCCATATTGCCGGAAAGCAGATCGTCCAAGCGCGAACCCACAAGCTCAAAACGCCAGCCTTCGCGCAGGGGGCTTTGCTCAGGATGCTCGATGTAATCGGCCAGGTCATCGCGCGAGGCAATGACCGAGGTCGCCACCCCCGAGCGCTCGGCAACCAGGCGGATGAGCGCATACATCAGGTCCGTCACGCTCTCCAGCTCCGGCGAGATCTGACGGTGTCCGCGCACCATGAGCGGCAGGCGATCGTGCGGGCAGCTCGCGCCGCGCTTGATGGCCATGAGCGCACCGTCCACGTCGCGCTCCCCCAGCTGGTCGGTACCGCGAATGCTACGGAACTCCTCAACGCGGACGGGATTGCGCTTAACGAGCGCAAGCAGCGTGTCGTCGGACATGACCCACTTGCGCGGGATGTTACGGCGCTCGGCGCGGTCCTCGCGCCAGGCGGCGAGCTCGCGCGCGATACCCAGCTGGTGACGGCTGCACGAATTGATGCGCTTGACCTTGCGGAACGCCTCGTGGCGATCGGCGCGATAGTGCGACTCGTCAGCCAGCGGGCGCAACTCGTCGAGTACCCAGTCCACGCGGCCCAGCTCGCGCAGACGGCTCATCATCTCGGTATAGGCGACGATCAGGTACTTGACGTCATCGATCGCGTACTCAATCTGCTTATCGGTCAGCGGGCGACGCGACCAGTCGGTCAGCGACTCAGTCTTGGGCAGCGAGACGCCGCAAAACGTCTGCACGAGCGCGCCGTAGGAAATCTGCTGGCGCTCGCCTAAAAAGGCGGCGGCCACCTGCGTGTCAAAAATCGGACGCGGCAACACGCCTACGGTATGAAGCATAACTTCCATGTCCTGCGAGCAAGCATGGAACACCTTGGTCACGCTCTCGTCGGCCATGAGTTCGGCCAAGGGAGACAGGTCGTCGATCACCAGCGGATCAACCGCGACGCTCTCGGCAGGAGTGGCAATCTGGACCAGGCACAGGCGCGGATGGAACGTGCGCTCGCGCAAAAACTCGGTATCGACGGCAATCGCGTCAAACTCACGGGTGCGCTGACAAAAGTCGAGTAGAGCCTGATGTGTGGAAATGTACATATCAACCCATCGAATAAGGTTAGGCCCGAAAAACACGGGTAGGATATCGGCATTGCCTTACAACTATACTCGGTTAGTCACAGAACGGGAACGTAAGTATGCGCTGCCTTATCATCCACAACCCGGCATCGGGCCCCAGCTCAGATGAAATCTACGCATTCACGCACGCCCTCGCGCAGGGCGGCGACGAGGTCGTGATGCGTTTTATCGGCGATGGCATGGAACCCGAAGACGCCGTGGCAGACGTGCGCGAGTTTGATCGCGTGGTGATTTCGGGCGGCGACGGCACCGTCTCCAACGTACTCGACCAAATGCGCGGATGCGGCGTCCCCACGCTCGTCTTCCCCTCCGGCACAGCCTGCCTGTTCTTTAACAACATCGGTAATGCCCCCGAGGCAGCGGCACTTGCCAAGGCCTGCCGTGCCGGTCGCACGGTCAAAGTGGACATGGGCGAGCTCTTTTGGCTCGACGAGAACGGCAACGAAAAGCGCCACGGCTTTATCATCATCGCCGGCTCGGGCTTCGACGCCGAGATCATGATGAAGGCCGCCCCTACCAAAAACGACATCGGCGAGATCGCCTACTTCCTCTCCGCGCTCGCCACGCCCAACCCCACGGTGGCGCACTTTACCATCGAGCATGACGGCATTGTCGAGGAGCTCGATGGCATCTGCTGCATGGCCGGCAACACCTCGGTCATCCAAAACGACATCAACCTGTTCCCCAACTGCCGCATGAACGACGGCATGGTCGACATTGCGGTCATCGAACCCGTGCGCACCGTGCAGCTGCTGCCTACCGTGATCACCGCTGCGCTTGACCCCGCCGGCAAGGTACTCGGGCGCCCACAGTTCAAGATCATCCAGACCAAGGAAGCCAAGATCACCTGCACCCCGTCACTGGGCATGCAGTTCGATGGCGAGATTATCTCCAGCAATTCGGGCGTCTTTGGAGCCCGCGCGCTTCCGCAATGCCTCGACCTCATCGTCGACGAATTCTCCCCGCTCGGAAAATAGGAGGACCCTATGAACGACAATCCCCTGATCGGCTTTATTGTCATCGTCTTGGCCATGCTCGTCGGTTACGCCATCAACGTGATTCACCGCCGAAAGAAGTAAATCCACATTGGTATGATATTCATCCAGTTATCGACTCTCCCGCTGTTTATGCAAATCCTAAACAGCGGGAGAGTTTTCTTTTTGACCGCCGTCTAATGCTTTATTCAGCTACAGTAAATGCAGGGTGCCTTTATTTAACTAAAGTCATAAAATGAGTATTATAATCCGTTCATCGTATATTTCTTTACGCTCATCGAGCAAAGGCTGTTGTCGAGTGAATACTCTTTACACTTCCTTTAGGCTAGTAGATGTATTTATTAGCTGAAACTCCGTACGGTTTCGCGGGGTTTCAACAGTTGGGAGGGATTATGAGGTTTACTCATCCTGTCAACACGCTCAAGAAGCTCGGCTGCGGCCTTGCGTTTGGAGCAGCGGCTATCATGGCCATGCCGACTTCGGCACTCGCCTGCACCCAGATCTACATGGGCAGCAAGCTCACGGCAGACGGCAACACGTACTACGGCCGTTCCGAGGACTTCGGTCCGCGCTACATCAAGCACTTTGGCATTGAGCCCGCACACAAGGACGGCAACGAGTACACCTCGGTCGAGTCCGGTTTTGAGTACAAGTCCAAGGGCGCAACCTACCGCTACACCTTCGTTCGCGACAACCCCTCGCAGTGGGAAGATCGCTACGACGCATATTCCGAGGCAGGCATCAACGAGAAGGGTGTCTCCTGCTCTGCCACGTTGAGCACCTCCTATAACGAGAAGGCCGAAGAGGCCGACCCCATCACCGAGGAGACTGGCATTGGCGAATACAACTACGCCAGCGTCATTCTGGGCGAGAGTGCCACGGCCCGCGAGGGTGTCGAGCTCCTCGGCAGCCTGATTGACGAGCAGGGCGTCTGCTCCAACGACCAGATCATCATTGCCGACAACAACGAGACCTGGTTGTTTGCAGCGCTTTCCGGCCATCAGTGGATCGCCATGAGGCTCACTGACGATATCGCCTCGCTCAACCCCAACATCGGCAACCTCACCTATGACGTCGACCTCGACGACACCGAGAACTGCCTCCACTCCGAGGGCATCGAGTCTATGCCTAAGGAGAAGGGCTTTGCCGAGTACACCGACGGCAAGTTCGACGTCGCCAAGACCTACGGCGAGGAGATTGGCGAGGCCGGCATGCACCAGTGGTCGCGCTATATCCAGGGCCGCGATTACTTCATGGCTCCGCTTGCTGAGGGCACCGACTACGAGATCGTCAAGGACGAGCGCGAAGACGCTCGCGCGACGACCGGCGCCCTGGTCCACGAAATGCAGCCGCTGTTCTTTACGCCCGGCAAGTCCGACTGGAACACCTTTGAGATGATTCGTTCCTTCGCCGCTCGCGGCGAGAATGTCGCCGGCCTCAACGCCAACACCGACGGCGCGTATGCCATCGGCTCCAACCGCAACACCGAAATCCACACCTTCCAGATCCGTCACGGCATGGACCCCGAGATCGCGACCATCCAGTGGGAGATGCTCTCCAACGCCGAGTTCTCCGTCGCTATCCCCCTCTATTCCGCACTGCTCACCGAGGTCAGCCCCTACTTCAGCGATCAGGATGTCTCCTTCGATCACTGCGAAGAGGAAGACGTCGTGAACAACGAGGAGCCCAAGAACTCCATCAACTACGTCCTCATGGACATCAACACGCTCGCCTATGAGAACCGCGACCACTGCGCCACCGGCGTCCGCGCCTATCTCGACGCCCTGCAGAAGGAGCTCATCGAGCAGAACCTGACCGTCGACGAGGCCATGCAGGCCGAAGAAGGCACCGAAGCCCGCACCGCCCTGGCCAACAAGGCCGGCAAGGCTGCAACCAAGAACACCTATGTTAAGTGCAAGGCCATGCTCGAGGAGATGCGCGACTACCTCCAGGAGGGCGATTTCTCCGAGGAGTTCGTCCCGAGTGACTACGATGCTGACAACGACTGCCTGGTCGAGTCCATCACCTACGCCGACGAGGCCCTTTCCGATGAGGACGTGGCCGAGTCCGAGGCCGAAGAGGAAGAGGTCACCGAGGAGAAGTCCGAGGGCAACAACATGGCCGCCATGGCCGTTGGCGCCGTCGTCATCATCGGTGTCTGCGCCTACGTGATCTATCGTCGCAAGAAGGCCTAAAGCCCTCATGTCTTAGCTGAGCGG
>CALHWR010000229.1 GCA_938036665.1 uncultured Collinsella sp.
GGCTGCGCTCGCCGGCGTTGACACCGACGTCGAGGCCGAGGATGCCGAGACCGCCGAGGCACCCGAGGCTGTCGCCGCCACGACCACTGATAAGGAGTAGTTGACTGTGGCAGATTTCGAAGCTACTGATTTTGACTCGGTAAAGATCTCCCTTGCCTCCGCCGACCAGATCCGTTCCTGGTCGCACGGTGAGGTCAAGAAGCCGGAGACCATCAATTACCGTACCCTCAAGCCCGAGAAGGACGGCCTGTTCTGCGAGAAGATCTTCGGTCCCGCCAAGGACTGGGAGTGCTCCTGCGGCAAGTACAAGGGCATCCGCTTTAAGGGCATCGTCTGCGAGCGCTGCGGCGTCGAGGTCACCTCGGCCAAGGTGCGTCGCGACCGCATGGGCCACATCGAGCTCGCCGCTCCCGTGTCCCACATCTGGTACTTCAAGAGCCCCACGAGCTTCCCGATGAGCCGTATGCTCGACATCAAGTCCAAGGACCTCGAGAAGGTTCTGTACTTTGCCAGCTACATCATCACCGAGGTTGACTACGAGGCTCGCGAGGCCGACGCCGACGACCTGCGCGAGGAGCTCGCCGCCGATCTGGAAGAGATCGATGCCGAGTGCGCCCGCCAGATCGAGTCCCTCAAGGAGCAGGGCGACCCCGAGAACTTTGACGAGTTCTCCGACGAGGAGCCGCTGACCCCCGAGGAGATCGCCTCTGGCATCGTCGACATCGAGGAAGAGTGCAAGGACGAGAAGCAGCTCCGCACGGACGCCTTCAACGCCTTCATGAAGCTCACCGAGCGCGACCTCATCTCCGATGAGCCGCTGTTCCGTGAGATGACCCGTTACTACTCCATGTACTTCAAGGGTGGTATGGGTGCCGAGGCCGTCCGCGACCTGCTCGCTGCCATCGACCTCCCCTCTGAGGCCGAGAAGCTCAAGGCCATCATCGCCGACGAGGACTCCCAGAAGCAGAAGCGCGAGAAGGCCGTCAAGCGCCTCGAGGTCGTTGACGCCTTCCTGAAGGGCGGCAACAGCCCCGCGAACATGATCCTGGACGTCATCCCGGTCATTCCGCCCGATCTGCGCCCGATGGTCCAGCTCGACGGCGGCCGCTTCGCCGCGTCCGACCTCAACGATCTGTATCGTCGCGTGATCAACCGTAACAACCGACTCAAGCGCCTGCTCGACCTGGACGCCCCTGCGATCATCGTGAACAACGAGAAGCGCATGCTCCAGGAGTCCGTGGACGCCCTGTTCGACAACGGCCGTCGTGGTCGCCCGGTCTCTGGCCGTGGCGGTCGCCCGCTCAAGTCGCTCGCCGAGGCCCTCAAGGGCAAGCAGGGCCGTTTCCGTCAGAACCTGCTGGGCAAGCGTGTCGACTACTCCGGCCGTTCGGTAATCGTTACCGACCCCAAGCTGCTGCTGCACCAGTGCGGTCTGCCCAAGACCATGGCGCTGGAGCTCTTCAAGCCCTTCGTCATGAAGCGCCTGGTCGAGCTTGGCAAGGTCGAGAACATCAAGGGCGCCAAGCGCGCTATCGACCGCGGTGCCACCTTTGTGTGGGATATCCTCGAAGAGGTCATCGACGGCCGCGTCGTGCTGCTCAACCGTGCACCGACCCTGCACCGTCTGTCCATCCAGGCCTTTGAGCCGGTGCTGGTCGAGGGCAAGGCTATCCACCTGCATCCGCTGGTCTGCTCGCCCTTCAACGCCGACTTCGACGGCGACCAGATGTCCGTCCACGTGCCGCTGTCCAGCCAGGCTCAGGCCGAGGCTCGCGTGCTTATGCTCTCTGCGAACAACCTGCGCTCGCCGGCATCCGGCAAGCCGGTTAACATCCCCTCGCAGGACATGATCATCGGTGTGTACTACCTGACCCAGGTCCGCGACGGTCTGCCGGGCGAGAACCACGTGTTCGCCAGCTTCGACGACGCGCTGCACGCCTATGACTGCCGCTCCGAGGTCGACATGCAGGCCAAGATTCAGGTCCGCGTGTCCGCTGCCGACGCCAATGTCATCAACGAGGACGGCACCCGTATCTTCCGCGTCAAGAACGGCAAGAACGAGTTTGTCGACTACGACGTCACCGGCAACAAGACCGCGCGCTTCGAGACCTCTATCGGCCGCATCATCTTCAACCGCCAGTGCCTGCCCGAAGACTACGAGTTCATGAACTACAAGATGGTCAAGGGCGACGTGGCCAAGCTGGTTGCGGACTGCTGCGATCGCTATCCCGAGGCCAAGGTCGGCCCGATCCTCGACGCCATCAAGTACTCCGGCTTCCACTACGCTACCCGCGCCGGCCTCACCATCTCGGTGTGGGACGCTCTCATCCCTGCCGAGAAGCAGGAGCTGCTCGATCGCGCCCAGGCCAACGTCGACCAGATCAACGAGTACTTCGAGGAGGGCTTCATCAACGAGACGGAGCGCCACATCGAAGTCGTTAACGAGTGGACCGCTTGTACCGATAAGGTTGCAGCGCTCATGCTCGACTTGTTCGACGAGGAGAACCCGCTCTACATGATGGCCGACTCCGGCGCCCGTGGTTCTAAGACCCAGCTGCGTCAGCTCGGCGGCATGCGTGGCCTGATGGCAGACATGTCCGGCGAGACGATCGACCTTCCCATTAAGGCGAACTTCCGCGAGGGCCTGCTGCCGCTCGAGTACTTCATTTCGACCTACGGCGCCCGTAAGGGCCTGGTCGATACCGCATCCCACACCTCGGACTCTGGTTACCTGACCCGTCGTCTGGTCGACGTGGCCCAGGACGTCATCGTCCGCGAGGAGGACTGCGGTACGCACGAGGGCGTCACCTACAACCTCATCATCCCCGGCACCACCGACCTCAACACCGACCTCGTCGGCCGTTGCTTCATTGAGGACGTCGTGGCTCCCGATGGCACCGTGCTCTTTGAGCAGGACGGCTACATCGAGAAGGTCGCTGACATCCAGAAGATGGTCGATGCCGGCCTTAAGAAGGTCAAGCTTCGCGCGCTGCTCACCTGCCGCTCCAAGTACGGCGTGTGCCAGAAGTGCTACGGCTGGGATCTTTCCACCCGTCGTCCGGTCGCCATCGGTACCGCGGTCGGCATTATTGCCGCCCAGTCCATCGGCGAGCCCGGTACGCAGCTTACGATGCGTACCATTCACTCCGGCGGCGTCGCTGGCGTCGACGATATTACGCAGGGTCTGCCTACGGTCAGCCGTATGTTCGATATCGTCGGCAACGTCAACGAGAAGATCCTGGGTCGTGAGGCCGAGCTGGCTCCGTACTCCGGTCACCTCTCGATTAAGCCCGAGAAGTCCGAGTACGTGCTGACGCTCACCGACTCCGAGGATCACACCCGTGTCCTCGACGAGCGTCGCGTCCCCGCTTCGGTGCGCTTTATGCCCGAGATCGAGGACGGCTGCGAGGTTCGCGCCGGCGACCAGATCACCAAGGGCTTCGTCAACTTCCGCAACCTGCGCAAGCTGACCGACATCGAGTCGACGATGCACACCTTCGTCGAGAGCGTTAAGGACGTCTACACCAGCCAGGGCGTCGACCTGAACGACAAGCACATCGAGGTGCTCGCACGTCAGATGCTGCGTCGCGTTCAGATCACCAACCCCGGCGACTCCAAGTACCTGCTTGGTCAGTACGTCGACCGCTACGAGTTCGCCGACGAGGTCGAGCGCGTTGCCCGTCTGGGCGGTCAGGCTCCCGTGGCCGAGCCCGTCATCCTGGGTACGCTCAAGGTCGCGTCCAACATCGACTCCTGGCTGTCGAGCGCTTCGTTCATCCGTACCGCCGGCGTCCTTACCGAGGCTGCCATCGAGGGCAAGGTCGACCACCTGCTCGACCTTAAGTCCAACGTCATCGTCGGTAAGAAGATCCCGGCTGGTACCGGCCTCAAGCCGTACGCCAACGCCAAGCTGACGTATCGTACGGCCGACGGCTACGTGGACATCGACGGCCCGGCTTCGCCCAACGCCAAGTCGCTGCCCGAGTGGGCTCCGGTTGAGCTCAAGGACCTGGACGAGCAGCTCCCGCAGCAGCTCGACTGGGCCGGCTACGACGAGTTCGGTGGTGCTGACGGTTCGTTCACCCGCAACGGCCACACCATCTCCGCCGAGAAGGCTCGCCTGTACCTGTTCGACGACCTGGGCGTGTCGCAGCGCTGGACCAACAAGTTCAGCGAGGTCGGCATCGAGACGGTCGGCGACCTGGTCGGCAAGTCCGAGGAGGATCTGCTGCGCATCGATGGCATCGGTGCCAAGGCGATCGAGGAGCTCCGCGACGGCCTGGAGGCCCACGACCTGCTCTACATCCTCGAGAACAACGACGACGTTGCCGACGAGGAAGACCTCTCGCAGCTGCTGCAGATGGTCTTTAGCCCCGACGGTCCGGACGACATCCTGCTGGGCACCTCCGCCACGCCGACGCATCACGCCGACGCCGACGAGGAGCTCCTGGGCGCCCCGATCGACGACAAGAAGGCTCCCGCCAACGGTGCCATCAACGAGGACATGGCTTCCCTCGACGAGCTGCTCAACCAGCTCGTGGACACTGACGATGTCGAAGAGGCCAAGGACAACGACGAAGAGTAACTTCCAAGTACGTTAACCGCCCTTCCAAAGACCCGTTTCCCAACAGGGAAGCGGGTCTTTTTTGTTGAAGAAAACCTGCCAAAAAGGGACAGGTTTATTTTGGTAGGTTTTTCCTGCTTGAATTTGAAACATTCCGTTCGGTCAAAGCGTATCTATGGTGAGGGCCTCATCGAGAACCATTAACGTCACCGGGAGGTGATTATGGAAGAACAAGCTTTTAGACAGGCAGTCGAAGATCACCGGGATGTCGTGTTTCGAATCGCATTGACGTATCTGCGCGATCGTGCTGACGCCGATGATGTCGCTCAAGATGTCTTTCTGAAGTTACTCAAAAGCGATGCGCAATTTGAAAGCTGGGAACATCTTCGTCGATGGCTTATCCGGGTCACGATCAATGAATGCAAATCGCTCTTTCGAAAGCCATGGAGGCGTGTGGAGGATATTGAGAACCTGGCCGAGTCGCTTTCGACAGCGCAGGATGAGACCAAGGCGGTCCTGTCAGACGTTATGCGACTTCCGGAGCGATTCCGCGTTCCCATCGTGCTCTATTACTATCTGGGCTTTTCGACCTCAGAGATTGCCGAGTTACTGCATGTGCCAGCCGCGACCGTTCGAACGCGTTTAGCTCGCGGTCGATCGAAACTCAAGTTCATCCTAGAGGAGGGCGACAGTGAAATCCAACCAAATCAAGCAGGCCTTCGAGTCCGTCCAAGCCGATAGCGATCTTGCTGACCGTGTTCTTTACTCCGCTGCTGGTGAGCCGCTTCATCGAAAGGGTCACGCGAAGCCTCTGTATGTTGCCGTGATCGGATGCCTTGCCGGAGTGCTGGCGACCGGAGGGGTCGCCTACGCCGTCGTCAATTCCAGTTATTTTGCCTCTGCCTGGGGAAACCATGGCAACGGAGAGTCCATTACCTGGACTCAAGGTGGCTCGTCGGGGACTAAATATACCTACACCAGAGAGTTTGGTGATGGTATCGCGCCCCAAAGCTTGGAGGGTTCAGTACAGAAGGTCAATCTGTCCGTCGAGGGCAACGGCTATACACTCGACATTCATGATATGGCTATCGATAAAAACGGTTGCGGTGCCGTGACGTTTACGTTGTCCAATCCAAATGGTGTTAACTACTACAAGCCGGCAGCAGAGACTGGCGAACTTGTTCTCTATGGTGAAGAAGAACAAGGCATCGGCACGCCCGACATGAAGTTCGGCGAGGAATGGGCTGACACACGCTGCACCATTGATAAGGACACATCAAGCGATACTGTCATTAATGGCACGATGTACTTTGCTTCTATGGATCGCGAGCGAGGTTTTCAACATGCGGTCACCTGGAATATCCAGTGGACCGAGGGCGAAGGTGAGAGTGCGAGGCAGTTTAAAGCATCGACGCCCGAGTTTAGCGTTGGAGCGTACGTCGATACAAAGGAACTCCGCTCCGGTGACTCGTCTCTCGAGATCAGTCCGTTTTCCATCCAGACGCACATCGATGATTTGGGCTATGAAGCAGTTGATAATAAGCTGACCGTCAGCTACAAGGATGGATCGGAGCAGATTATCGAAGATGACGACGCAGGGGTGTTCAACTTATATTTTTCTTATGCGCGCAATAGCGGAGAGAACATCTGGGTGCCAACGAAGTTGATTGATGTCGACCAAGTGGTCTCAGTAACGCTTGAGGGCACGAGGTGCACGTCAACAGGAGAGACCGAAACAGAAGTACCCTTTACCATCGTCTATTCGTAAGGTCTAGGCCGCTTCCTGCTAGAGGAAGCGGCCATTTTCGTGTTACATGGACGGCTGGAATGGGCACTTGCGCACAGGCGGGGATTCCTTTTGTGGAGGGTTTGCGGAAATGTGCCTAATTTAGGATACGCCCGGCGGCGTGGTGTGTTGACGGCACAGCTAACGCCACGTATCCTATCGAACTGCGTGTTTCGTAGGGGGATGCTGACCCCTCGATTCAAGCCGTTGCACTTTACAGAAAGCTGGAATCATTCGAGAAGGAGTACGCTTTGCCTACTATTAACCAGCTGGTTCGCCAGGGCCGTCGTTCCGTGCCCAAGAAGTCCAAGAACGCTGCTCTGCAGCACAACTCCCAGAAGCGCGGCGTGTGCACTCGCGTCTTCACCACGAGCCCCAAGAAGCCGAACTCGGCTCTTCGTAAGGTTGCCCGTGTTCGCCTCGTCAACGGCATCGAAGTTACCGCTTACATCCCGGGTGAGGGCCACAACCTGCAGGAGCACTCCATCGTGCTCGTCCGCGGCGGTCGTGTCCGTGACCTCCCTGGTGTCCGTTATCACGTCATCCGTGGCGCCTACGACGCTGCTCCGGTCCAGAACCGTATGCAGGCCCGTTCCAAGTACGGTGCTAAGCGCCCCAAGGCCAAATAAGCCAGATAACGTTTTGATACTTTCGCCGTGTGCCGCTTAAGCGCCGCACGGTAGACACTTAAGGAGATTTCACATGCCGCGTCGTGCAGCAGCTAATCGTCGTGAGGTTCAGCCTGACGCCGTTTACAACAACCGCCTGGTGACTCAGCTCATCAACAAGGTCCTTCTTGACGGCAAGAAGGCCACCGCTGAGCGCATCGTTTACACCGCTTTCGAGATCGTTGCCGAGAAGTCCGAGGGTGGCGACGCTCTCGCTACCTTCAAGAAGGCTATGGACAACGTCAAGCCCACGCTCGAGGTTAAGCCCAAGCGTGTCGGTGGCGCTACCTATCAGGTCCCGATGGAGGTCAACTCCCGTCGTTCCACCGCTCTGGGCATCCGCTGGATCGTCAACTTCTCCCGCGCTCGCAAGGAGAAGACCATGGCCGAGCGTCTCGCCAACGAGATCCTCGACGCCTCCAACGGCCTGGGCGCTTCCGTCAAGAAGCGTGAGGACGTCTTCAAGATGGCCGAGGCCAACCGCGCGTTCTCTCACTATCGTTGGTAAGTTAAGGTAAGGAACTAACATGGCTAAGCCTAAGTACAAGCTTTCCGATACCCGTAACATCGGCATCATGGCTCACATCGATGCTGGTAAGACCACCACGACCGAGCGTATTCTTTACTACACCGGTAAGACCCACAAGATCGGTGAGGTCCATGAGGGCGCTGCCACCATGGACTGGATGGTTCAGGAGCAGGAGCGCGGCGTAACCATTACCTCCGCTGCTACCACGTGCTTCTGGAACAAGGACGGTAAGGATTACCGCATCCAGATCATCGACACCCCGGGCCACGTTGACTTCACCGCCGAGGTCGAGCGCTGCCTGCGCGTCCTCGATGGCGCTGTCGCCGTCTTCGACGCCGTTGCCGGCGTTCAGCCCCAGTCTGAGACCGTTTGGCGTCAGGCTTCTACCTTCAACGTCCCCCGCATCGCCTTCATCAACAAGTATGACCGCGTGGGCGCTGACTTCTTCAATGCTATCGAGACCATGAAGGATCGTCTCGACGCCAACGCCGTGGCCGCTCAGGTCCCGATGGGCGCCGAGGACAACTTCTGGGGCGTCATCGACCTCGTCACCATGACTGCTTGGGACTTCAAGGCCGACGAGAAGGGCATGACCTACCCCGAGCCGATGGACGAGATCCCGGCTGAGTTCGCCGACATCGCTGCCACCAAGCGCGAGGAGCTCCTCGACGCTGCTGCCAGCTTTGACGACGAGCTCATGGAGAAGATCCTCATGGAGGAGGACTTCACCGTCGAGGAGCTCAAGGCTGCTCTGCGCAAGGGCGTTCTGGCCAACGAGCTCAACCTCGTCTTCGTGGGTTCCGCCTACAAGAACAAGGGCGTTCAGGAGCTGCTCGACGCTGTCGTCGACTACCTGCCCAGCCCGCTCGACGTTGAGGCCGTCACCGGTACCGATCCGGACACCGGCGAGGAGATCCAGCGTCATCCTTCCTTCGACGAGCCCTTCTCCGGCCTGGTCTTCAAGATCATGACCGACCCGTTCGTCGGTAAGCTCACCTACGTCCGCGTTTACTCCGGCCGCGCCGAGTCCGGCTCCTACGTTGTCAACGCTTCCAACGGTCAGCGCGAGCGCCTCGGCCGCATCCTCGAGATGAACGCCGCCGAGCGTATCGACCGTGACGACGCTGCCGCCGGCGACATCGTCGCTTGCGTCGGATTCAAGAACTCCACCACCGGTGACACCCTGTGCGCCGAGGGCAAGGAGATCGTCCTCGAGAAGATCGAGTTCGCTAAGCCCGTTATCGACGTTGCCATCGAGCCCAAGACCAAGGCCGAGCAGGACAAGATGTCCCTGGCTCTGACCAAGCTCGCCGAGGAGGACCCGACCTTCCAGGTGTCCACCAACCACGAGACCGGCCAGACCATCATCGCCGGCATGGGCGAGCTGCACCTCGAGATCATCGTCGACCGTCTGCTCCGCGAGTTCAAGGTTGACGCTAACGTTGGTAAGCCCCAGGTTGCCTACCGCGAGACCGCTGGTCACGACGTCGAGAAGGCTGAGGGCAAGTTCGTCCGTCAGTCCGGTGGTCGCGGTCAGTACGGCCACGCCGTCATCAAGCTCGAGAAGATGGAGGAGGGCTTCGGCTACGAGTTCGTCAACGCTATCGTCGGCGGCGTCGTGCCCAAGGAGTACATCCCGTCCATCGACAAGGGCATCCAGGAGGCCCTGAACACCGGTGTTATCGCCGGCTTCCCGGTCCTCGACGTTAAGGTCACCCTGTTCGACGGTTCTTACCACGAGGTCGACTCCTCCGAGGCCGCCTTTAAGATCGCCGGTTCCATGGCTATCAAGGACGCCCTCAAGAAGTCCGACCCGCAGCTGCTCGAGCCGATCATGGCTGTCGAGGTCGAGACCCCCGAGCAGTACATGGGCGACGTTATGGGCAACCTCTCCGGTCGCCGCGGCAAGATCGAGGGCATGGAGGATCGCAAGAACAGCAAGCTCATCCGTGCCAAGGTGCCGCTGGGCGAGATGTTCGGTTACGCTACCGACCTTCGCTCCCAGACCCAGGGCCGTGCATCCTACACGATGCAGTTCGACTCTTATGAGCCCGCGCCCAAGTCCATCGTGGACGAGGTCATGAGCAAGAACGCCTAAGTTCGAGCTCCCTGTTACGTAATCCGCGAGAGCATCTCTCGCACTCTTTGGAGGTTTAAGTTGGCTACCCAGAAGATCCGCATTCGCCTCAAGGGCTATGATCACGAGGTCGTCGATCAGTCCGCGAAGCTCATCGTCGAGACCGCTCAGAAGACCGGCGCTCGCGTTTCCGGTCCTGTCCCCCTGCCCACCGAGCGCAACCTGTACACGGTTATCCGCTCGCCGCACGTGAACAAGGACTCCCGTGAGCAGTTCGAGATGCGCACCCACAAGCGCCTCATCGACATCCTCGACCCCACCTCGGGCACCGTTGATTCGCTTATGCGTCTCGACCTCCCCGCTGGCGTCGACATCGACATCAAGCTCTAAGCGATATCGCTCATAGCTTACAGAGCCCCGCTGTCATTACGGCAG
>CALHWR010000230.1 GCA_938036665.1 uncultured Collinsella sp.
GCGTCGTAGCCCTCGTCGGCGACCTTGTCGGCGAGCGCGGTCATCTTCTTGCCGGTCTCGTAGAGCGCCTTGCCGTCCTCGAGGTAGCCCTCCTGGTCGAAATGCATGATCTCGATCTTCTCGGTTTCCTTCATTTGTCTCTCCTTTCTGGGGTTGTCTCTACATCCCCCCATGCCAACGGGCATCAAAGCCCGCTTACATTCCGTAACACTCGGCCGCTTTGGCCTTAAGCGCATTGACTGACTCTTCGTAGCCCTCCGCCTTAACCTCCATCTGTTTGGAGACGGCATCGAGATACGGGTGTACGTCCCATGACTTCAGACGCTCGGCGATTGTGGCCGCAATCGTCTGGAAGAACACAAGATTGGGAATTGCGCTGAGCAGCGGAGCCACCTGAGGCACCGCCACCTCGTGAGCTCTACCCCTGGGATGGGCCGTGAGCAGCACCGTTTTTGTCGTAACGTTCGATAGCGCATCGGCGATATTCGCAAGACGCTCCGACCCCTGCGGATCGTCGACGATAAACACCAGGTAGCCTGGGGTTATCTGCATCTCGGGACCGTGGACGAACTCCTCGCCCTCGTGATGCATGGCAGGAATCTTGATGGTCTCGCTCAGCTTGAGGGCTGCCTCTTCGGCAACGCCATAGTTGGGGCCGTTGCCGACGACCATGGCGGGCATGTGCTCAGAAAGCTCGAGCATGTGGTCTTGGACATATGCCTCGGCGATCTTGCACATCACGGCATTGGCCTGGATAGCCTCGCGCAGGTCGTCAAGACGCTGGGCAACGCCCTTGGCGTCAATCGTTCCGCGCGCCTGACCACAGTAAATACCAAAGAGCACCAGGTACTCAACGAGAACCTCGACGCCCAGAGTCACAAAGTCCACCGACTCGACACCCACACCGTAGTCAAGAACGATGTCAGCGTGTTCCTTGATGGGTGCCTCGACGTTTGCCGTGAGCGCAACTGCAGCCATATCGTGCGCGCGCATGTAATCGAGCGCCACGATCGTATTGGTCGAATAGCCGCTCTGCGAAACGGCAATGTTGAGCGCATGCTGCGGATAGGTGTGTTCAAAATCGACGAAGGCCTCGGGCGTCACAACGGACACCTGCATTTGCAGGGCATCTTGCAGGTAATCGCGGGCGCAATCGGCGGCATGGCGCGACGAACCCGAAGCAACGATGCGCAGCGCGTCAAAAGAACCGGACTGGAAAATATCAACGAGCTGCGCTACCAGCTCAGACGAACGCTCGAGGTTCTCTGCCATACGCACATGGGCAAGCTGAACGTAATCGAGCATCTTCATCGTCTCACCTCGTAACAAATCATTAGTATTTGATACCAATCACAGTTACAGGTTACGGCTTTTTGATACCTCTTTGTCGATTAATTTATCCCCATCGGCGAACGGTCGATTTTGAGCCATGTAAGGTTGTATATGCAGTCTGCTCAACGAATCAAAATTCCGTCAGCTTTTCAGCCCGTTATGCAAAAAAACCAGCTAGTACGTATAGGTATATCCACCCGCATCACCGCGGTTAAACGACTTGACGTACTCGATCGCCTGGCCGCTCGCATCGAAGCTCACGCACTCAAGCGTCAAGGCAAGATCGCCCTGCTCCAGTCCAAGCAGGCCGGCATCTCGCGCGCCCAGCGCTTCGATATCGAGCTTTTCCTGTGCCATGACCGGCTTTCGGCCCAACATCTCATAGGTCTCATACAAGCTGAAGACCGACACGTCAATATCTTCGATTGTGGGAAACAGCAGGCACGGGATGAACGCCATCTCAATCGATACGGGATCGCCGTTGACGCAGTTCAAACGCCGAATCGAATACAGTAAATCGTCCTCGGCAATGCCAAACAGGTTGGCATAATATGGGCCCGCATAACGCTTGGAACGCGCGAGGATGCGGACGGACGGCTCGCCGCCCGAAGCACGAACCGATTCGCGAAAGCCTCCCGTTCGCTCGTAGGCAACGGGCACTTTCTGTGCCACAAACGCGCCCTTTCCGCGGACGCGTCGAATCTGCCCACGCCGAACCAGCTCATCGACAGCGCTTCGGATGGTCAAGCGCGTCGTACCAAATTCCTCGGCGAGGTCTTTTTCGGACGGAATCATGGAACCCGTAGGATATATACCGCGCTCGATACGCTCCTCGATGCGGCGTCGAATGCGCATATAAACCGGGGTGGCATCTACTGTTTCAGCCATTGTTCACCTGCCACGCTCCTCATGCCGTTCTTCTCGCCGTTATCGGCAAAGCGGAACTTTGTGGGCAAAATCACCGATTTGCAATGCTCCACAAAACGCATGTCCTTATCAAATTCCATCGTGCTCTCATAGAACACCGGCGTTCCCTCTTCTTGCTGGAGCAACTCGGCCTCTTCGGCGTTCAAACGCGAGATGGAGATATGCTCACGTCCATGCTCAACGCGCACGCCACCTTCTTTGAGCAAGACATCGTAAAGGCTCTCACACTCAAAATCGTAATCGGGAAGCGAGGGGCACAGGGACAGGTTAACGTGAGCCGTCTCGATTGACGCCGGCTCGCCTTCAATAAGTCGAACACGCTGCATGCGGAGCAAAGGAGCGCCTACAGCAACCCCAAGCTTGTCGGCAAGCGCCTCATCCGCCTCGATGGCCCCGGTGGAAACCAGACGAGAAGAGGGGTACAGGCCGGCAGTCCGCACAGCATCGGAGAAGTTATACGTTTCCTGAAAGATATTGAGCGGTTTGGGAGGACACACATACGTACCCGATCCGCGACGGCTCTCGAGCGTTCCACACGAGATGAGCCGCGTGATACCGGCGCGCAACGCCGTACGCGAAACGCCAATCTCTTCACACAGCACGCGCTCGGCCGGCAGGCGATCGCCGCCGGCAAGCTGATGGTGCTGGATATACCAAAGAATCCCCTCAACAGCACGATCTTTGGGGGGAATTGCATAAGATTCGCCTGCCATTGCACAGACTCCTCGTTCAGAAACGTATGTCGCCAAAATTAGGCCAGACCACCCATGGCATCAAATTCGGCCTTGATCTTCTCGGCGACATTCCGATACGACTTATACAGGCTTGAATCGCGTTTGACTTCATCGGTCATAACGGGAATCTCTAGTTTGGAAACCTCGTCTTTTCCCGTCTGAACCGCCACAACAACGCCCATACCAAGACACATATTACGCTTGGCTGCGTTCATTTTTGCCGCCTTAGCGGGATTTGCCAGAATACGCTGGGCAAATTCCTGTTTAGAGACCGCTTCATCGGCCTCCGGATCGCCCGCCTCGGCCACTTCGCACTGCAACACGTCCGCATAGTCAAAAATCTTCGGCTCGCCGCCGCGCTGATGTACGGCCCACTTGCGACGCGTGGCATCCTGGTAGATAGCCGGCAAAAACGTAAACCGCGGCGGGTCCAAAATCGTATCCGTGATGGTAAACACATCGGGATCAAAGGCATCCTGCGGGTTTTTCTTCTTGAACAGCCCCATATCAGCCTCTCCTACTAACATTTAACAACTCAAGCTGAATATAGCACCAATTTCAAGCCGCCACCTCACCCTATCGGTACGCGGCGTCTGTGGCTCGCCCAGCGGAAGAGTTCCCGGACGAGG
>CALHWR010000231.1 GCA_938036665.1 uncultured Collinsella sp.
CGGGGCGGTGTTCTTTGCCTCCGGGGTGTTCTATTACTTTCTGACCCAGCAGGTCCGGGAACTGGTGCGGGGGATGGCGGACGCTTTCCCCGGCAGTGTGCTGGTCTTTGATGCTGCCAATCGGACGGCGGTAAAGATGATCGCAAAAACATGGCTTAAGACTGCAAAAATCAAGGATGTGGGGGCATATTTTGCGGTTTCGGATGCCGCCAAGGAAATCGGCACGTGGGACAGCCGTCTGCAGGTCACAAGTCGCGGCTATATGCTGGGCTACAACGATTTGAGAGACTCTTCTGTCAGCTGCTTTTTCCGGTTTCTCGCAAGGGTCGGTGACAACGGGATGAAAATGCAAATCGTGAAAATTGGATTTTAAAAGGCAAAAATGAAGCCCATTCACTTTGACGTTGAAGAAGGCGGCTTTTACGGTACATATTGGGCGTGCAAGGACACACATACAGCAGCGGACACGAATTCGATTGAAACCGTGCCCGCTATCTTATACTATATTTTTTTATCGAACGTCTGTTCTATTCCCACTCGATGGTCGCGGGCGGCTTGGACGTAATGTCGTAGCATACGCGGTTGGCGCCAGGGACCTCGGCAACGATGCGGCCGGAGATGCGGGCCAGGACGTCGTAGGGCAGCTTGGCCCAGTCGGCGGTCATGGCGTCGCTGGACTCGACGGCACGCAGGATAATTGGGCGCTGGTAGGTGCGCTCGTCGCCCATAACGCCGACGGACTTAATGTCGGGCAGGACGGCGAAATACTGCCAGCAGCTGTGCTCGGAGTTGCGCTCTCCGGTCTGCTCAAACAGGCGCTGGTTGTAGGCGTCGAGCTCCTCTCGCACGATGGCGTCGGCGTTCTTGAGGATCTCGAGCTTCTCCTTGTCGACCGCGCCGATGATGCGGATGGCCAGACCCGGGCCCGGGAAAGGCTGGCGGAACACGATGTTACCCGGCAGGCCCAGCGCCAGACCAAGCGCGCGGACCTCGTCCTTAAAGAAGTGATCGAGCGGCTCAATAAGGTCGAAGTGCACACCCTCGGGGAACGGGATCAGGTTGTGATGACTCTTGATGGTGGCCGTCTTGCCGCCCGTCTTGCGAGCGCCAGACTCGATGATGTCGGGGTAGATGGTGCCCTGAGCCAGGTACTTGACCGGCTTGCCATCGGTCTCGAGCTGCTGCGCCACGGCGAAGAACTCTTTCCAGAACTGCGTACCGATGATGCGGCGCTTCTCCTCGGGCTCGGTCACGCCGGCCAGAAGCTCGGCATAACGGTCCTCGGCGTGGACGTGAATAAAGTCGACGTCAAACTGCTTGGTGAAGACCTCCTCCACCTGCTCGGGCTCGCCCTTGCGCAGCAGGCCGTGGTTGATGAACACGCAGGTCATCTGCTTGCCCACGGCGCGGGCGCCCAGCGCAGCCACGACGGAGGAGTCGACGCCGCCGGACAGGGCCAGAATCACGCGGTCGTCGCCGACCTTCTCGCGGAACTCGGCCGTCATGGTCTCGACCAGGTTGTCCATGCTCCAGTTGGGCTCCAGGCCGCAGATCTCAAACAGGAAGTTGCTCAGCAGCTGCTGGCCATACTCGGAGTGCTTGACCTCGGGGTGGAACTGCGTGGTGAAGATCTTGCGCTCGGCGCACTCCATGGCAGCGACCGGGCACACGTCGGTGCTGGCGGTAACGGTAAAGCCCTCGGGCACCTCGGAGACGGCATCGCGGTGGCTCATCCACACGGTCTGCTCCATGGGCGTGGAGTTAAAGAGTTTGGCGCCGGCCGTGCGCGTGATGGTGGCGCGACCGTACTCGCCCACCTCGGAGTGGCCGACCTTGCCGCCGAGCGTCACGGCCGTGATCTGATGGCCGTAGCAAAAGCCCAGGACGGGAAGGCCCAAGTCAAAGATGGCAGGATCGATGGTGGGAGCGTCCTCGGCATACACGGAAGCCGGGCCGCCGGAAAGGATGAGCGCAGAAGCGTTCATCTCGCGAATCTCGTCGGCCGAGATGTCGCAGGGAACGATCTCGGAATACACGTTGAGGTCGCGGACGCGACGGGCAATGAGCTGACCGTACTGCGCACCAAAGTCGAGTACGAGGACCTTTGCGGAAGCCTTTTGATCCATGGTTTCCCCCTCTTGTTGGCGGGGAGCCGCTGCCCGCCCGCGCGAATGAACGAAAATAACTTTCATAGTGTACACGTAACCAGCGGTTCTGCGCCCGTCATAGCCATCAGAGCACGGCAAACGCACGACCTGGGCCCCTATTTGACAGCAATTGGAGCGTTACCAAACGTTACAGATGATGTAATACGTTTGAACATTGGACGCCCTGTGCCACAATACTGCCGAACGACTCCGCCTCTGCGGCGGCAAATACGATAGGAATACCAGCATGAAGCGCATCCTTCTCATCGCCACGGGCGGCACCATCGCATCGACCGAGGACGGCAACGGCCTCTCCCCCGCCCTGACCGGTGAGGAGCTCGCCCAGAGCGTCCCCGAGATCTCGGGCCTCTGCGAGCTCAACGTCGTGCAGCCCATGAACATCGACAGCACCAATATGCGCCCGAGCGACTGGATGCGTATCCGCGACGTCATCGTCGAAGGCTATGCCGACCACGACGGCTTCGTGATTCTGCACGGCACCGACACCATGAGCTACACCGCGGCAGCGCTTTCCTACCTGATTCAGGACAGCCCCAAGCCCATCGTGCTCACCGGCTCGCAAAAGCCCATGGGCAATCCCTTTACCGACGCCAAGCTCAACCTGTACCAGAGCCTGCTCTATGCGCTCGACGAGCACTCGCACGATGTCTCGATTGTGTTTGGCGGCGTCGCCATTGCCGGCACGCGCGCCCGCAAGCAGCGTACCATGAGCTTTAACGCGTTCATTAGCGTCAACTATCCGCCCATTGCTTATATCCGCAACGACCGCATCGTTCGCAACGGACTCCATGGCACTCACCAGAACGAGAACCCGGTTCGTTTCTACGACAGCATCGACCCGCGCGTATTTGTACTCAAGCTTACGCCCGGCGTAAACCCGGGCATCCTCGACGCCCTTGCCGATAGCTACGACGCCGTGATTCTGGAGACCTTTGGCATTGGCGGTATCCCCGAGTTTGGTGAGTCGGGCGAGTCGTTCCAAGAGACAATTTTCCGCTGGGTCGATTCGGGCCGCACCGTCGTTATGACCACGCAGGTCCCCGAGGAGGGCCTTGATCTGGGCGTTTATGAGGTCGGCCGTGCTTACGCCGATCATCCGGGCATTCTGCGCGGCGACGACATGACCACCGAGACGCTCGTGGCCAAAACTATGTGGGCACTCGGCCAGTCACGCGATGCCGCCGAGATCCAGCGCCTGTTCTACAGCCAAGTCAACCACGACCGCATCCCGATGGCGTAATTCAGTTGTCGACGGGTATCCCCTATTCGATGCCCTCGAGAAGCTCTGATACCGTCATGCCGAGTGCGGGCGCGATCTTAAATAGAACCTTGAGCGTGAAATTTGCCGTCCCATCTTCGATTCGGTCGAGGTAGGGTCGGCTGATTCCTGTCGCCACACAAAAATCAACCTTGGAGATACCAAGGTCCCTGCGCGTCTGCTCGACTCGCTTGCCAAGAATCTGTTTCGCACGTTCGTCCATGCAGCCGAGTTTGAAATGGAGCTGAACAAAAACGTAAACTATAGTTTACGTTTAAACGAATACACAGGAGTTTTCTATGTCGGGTTCTTCGGTCCGCATGTACCGAGCCATGCTTCGCACAAACAGCGCACCGCCCAAGCTCGTCGTCGTTGAAGCAGAATGTCTTTCGCCCGATGAGCGCACAGCATTTGCATTGCTATCAAGTCGCGTCGCCGCCGTTCTGGTCCCTTGCCCGGCGCAAGGCGAACTTGCCATCCAATGCCAAGCGCACAGCTGCTCGCTCAATCAGGCTGCCGTAATCGCAACCAGCCAACGCGGTCTGCCCCTTCTCCTGGAAGCCGGTACCGCGCTCACCCTTCGCGGCGCCGGATACGAAAACGAGGCCGCCGCCGACATGGTCTTTAAACCACGATCGAGCGGCGGCCTCGCAGCAGCCATTGAATATGCGTGCAGGCTCGTTGCCTAAAAGGACAAGCTAGAAACCAAAGCCAAAGCCCGTTCCGGTAATAGCCGAGTACATAAAGTAAACGTTGATCACGTTGAGGAACACACCCGTGATGCAACCGTTGCGCAGGTAGCGCTCGCACACGATGCGCGCCATGGCGGCGGAGTCATCATTGTTTTTAGCCTGACGTCCTGCCGTAAAGTACGTCGCCACGCTCAGCAGCAGGTTGAGCACCGGCAGTGCCAGCAGCTCGTAGCTCTTGCCCCAGCGCGTCACCTCGCCGGCGGCGTTAAACTTCGTTGCCACCTCGGGGCCAATGTTGGGGATAACACACGCTGCAACCACCAGCGGAATCACCGCAAGCACGAGCAACGCAATACCCATGTAGCCAGCTTTTTTGCCGTATTTAAACATATGCGTCGTCCTTACACGTTAAAGCGGAAGTGCACGACGTCGCCATCGGCCATGACATAGTCCTTGCCCTCAATACGCAGCTTGCCGGCGGCCTTGGCGCCCTGCTCACCGCCGAGCTCGATGTAGTCGTCATAGCCAATGACCTCGGCCTTAATAAAGCCGCGCTCAAAGTCGGTGTGGATGACGCCGGCGGCCTGCGGGGCGGTCGCGCCCTGACGCACCGTCCAGGCCTTGACCTCCATCTCGCCAGCCGTAAAGAACGACTGCAGACCAAGCAGCTTGTAGGCAGCCTGCGCGAGCACGTCCAGACCGGGCTGCTCCAGGCCCAGGCTCTCCAGGTAGTCGGCGGCGTCCTCGGGATCGAGCTCGGAAAGCTCGGCCTCGATTTTGGCGCAGATGGGCAACGGCTTGACACCGTCGATGGGCGCCAGGTCCTCGTTGAGCATGTCCTCGTCTACGTTGGCCACATACAGGATGGGCTTCATGGTGAGCAAGAACAGGCCCTTGGCAGCGGCGCGCTCCTCGTCGGTCATCTCCATGGATGCGGCACGCTTGCCCTCGTTGAGCCAGGCAAGCAGACGCTTGGCCACCTCGAACTTGGGCATGAGCTCCTTGTCGCGCTTGGCCTCCTTCTCGAGCTTGGGCAGCTGCTTCTCGAGCGTGCCCATGTCGGCCAGGATGAGCTCGGTCATGATGGTGGCATCGCCGGCGGGATCGACGAACTCGCCCGTGCGGCCCACCTCACGCATGACGTTGGGGTCCTTAAAGTAGCGCACGACCTCGCAGATGGCATCGGTCTCGCGGATGTTTGCCAAGAACTGGTTGCCCAGGCCCTCGCCCTCATTAGCGCCCTTCACCAGACCTGCGATGTCGACGAACTCGACCGTAGCCGGCACAATGCGGCCCGGGTTGACGATGTCGGCGAGCTTTTGCAGGCGGCTATCGGGCACGTCGACGATACCCACGTTGGGGTCGATCGTGGCGAACGGGTAGTTGGCGGCAAGGCCGGTCTTTTTGGTAAGCGCGGTGAACAGCGTCGACTTACCCACGTTGGGCAGGCCCACGATACCGATGGAAAGGGACACGACAGCTCCTTTTGGTACAGGTACTTCAAACTGCATAAGTATAGCGCCGCCGTGGCATCTGGGCGAACCCGGACGCCACGGCGGCGCAAATGAAGCAGAGATAGGGGTCGCTGACTAGTCTGCGAGCTTTTCCACCTGATCGAGCATCTTATCGAGCTTGGCCTTTGCCTCGGCCTTGACCTTCTCGGCCTCCTCGTGGGCCTTGGCCTTCTGAGCGGCCTTTTCCTCAGCTTCGGGATCGACGACGACCAGATGGGACGCGTCATGCTCAACCAACTTGAGCGCATGCTCGGGGCACACCTTGACGCAGGCACCGCAGCCCAAGCAATACGTGGACTCCAACGCAAAGCGGCCGCTTCCCACCAAATCGCAGGCGAACGTGGGGCATACATTGACGCACTCGCCGCACGACGTGCACTTGTCAAAATCGCATTCCGGCGTGCTCACCTGCATGTTCTGGGCAAGCTCGGGGTGGTTTTGCAGCGTCGAGAGCACCAGCTGCCGCCCGTGCGTGAGCGAACGGCGACGCTTGGTCGTCGTGGTGCCGCACATGGTGTTGAGCGTACGCTCCAACTGGGTAATCTGGTGGCGATGGGCTTTGAGCTTCTGCGTCACCGAGGCCAGCGCCGCCGTTGCCGGGTTGAGCTTGGTCACCGTCAGGCCCGTGGTGCGAGCGATCTTTTCCATGTACTCCTTGCGCTCGTACTCGCGGCGCTTATGGCATTTGAGGCTCTTGGGGTCGACCTCCAAGCCCATACCCGTGCCAGACCACTCCTCGGCCTTCGCAATGGCCTCGCCCAGAATATCCTCACCGCCGGTGTTGCGGCATTTATCGCACACGCCCAACGGCAGGTACACGCTCACGTTGGGATAGTCGGCCAGTACCGAAAACCAGGTCTCGGCCGTAATATCGCCCACACAGGCAACAACAACCTCGTTCTCGCGCGGCATGCGCTTAAGGGCGCGCGTGCAGGTGACGTAGGCGGTCTCGTGGCTCGTGGCCGCAGAGACAATGTCGTCATACAGGTTTTTGGGCGCCAGGCGCGGCGAGATGATCGCCTCCGTCGGGCAAGCAGCGGCACACAGACCGCACTTGCGGCAGGAGTCGAGAACCTCGATAGCGTCCTCCTCGACCTCGATGGCGTTGACCGGGCACACGTCCATGCACGCGGTGCAGCCACTCTTTTCGTTTTTGCAGGTCAAGCACGGAATGGTGTTGCCGCGCGGACGCTCCTTGTAGTCGGCAGGATTCCACTGCGGCGCCGACGGATCGAGCGCATCGGTCACACCGCCAAGCGGGTTTTTAAGAAAGTCGAAACCCTTGCTGATCTCGATAATGTCATCAAACAGATCGTGTTCCTGCGCCATGCGCGGCCCCTCCCTGAGCAGTGCAAACAAGCAAGAGATAATGATACGCTATCGGACCACGCCTCGGGCAAATTACACGCGGAGCATCTTTGCGGCAAATAGCCCATGGCCTATCGCCGCCTCGATTGCACAAGGTCAATCAAGCGCCAAACTATGCCTCGCGCATGAGCTGCACGAGCTTTTGTTTGGTCACCTTGGCCTGCTCGTTGGCCATATTGCGCTCGTTTCTAAAGACCGCATTTGCAACACCCTGCAGGTCGGCATCGGAAATCTCGCCAAGACCCAGCTCCTCGAGCGTCGTCGGCAGACCAACGCGCTGGCAAAACTCGAGCACCTGATCAAGCTCGGGCGCACGCTCCAGGCGCAGTTGCACCACCAGGCCAAATGCCACGGCCTCACCATGCATGGCCTTGCACTCGGGCAGAATCGTCAGGCCGTTGGCGATGGCATGGGCAAGCGCTAGGCCACCGCTCTCAAAGCCAACACCCGAGAGCAGAATATTGCACTCGATCAGGCGCTCAACCGCCGGCGATATACGGCCCTTTTTGAGATCGCGCTTGGCAGCGACGCCGCACTCCATAAGCGTGTCATAGCAGGCACGAGCCGCAACCAAGGCCAAGTGTCCCGGCGCGCCACCGTGCTCGTTGGCGCCGTGCGCCGCGGCGCACGAACGCGCCTCGAAGTACGTTGCCAGCGCATCGCCCATACCGGCGACCGTCATACGCAGCGGGGCCGCCGCGACCACGTTGGTATCGACCACGACCAGGTCTGGATTCTTCTCGAGCATCAGGTAGCGGTCGAACGACCCATCCTCGTGGTACAGCACCGAAATCGCACTGCACGGACCATCCATCGAGGCCGCCGTGGGGCATACGCACAACGGCAGCTCGGCATAAAACGCTACTGCCTTGGCGATATCGAGCATCTTGCCGCCGCCAATACCCACCACCATGTCGCAATACTCAGCCTGGGCTTCCTTAGCCATTTTTACAACGGCCTCTTCCGTACACGGACCGTCATAAATCTTAAAGAACGGCTCACTCAGATCGTCGTCCAGAAATCCATCGACAATCTGCCTGCACAGTCGATCCTCGGTGCCCTGGTCAAACAAGACATAGGCAGCGCAGCCCAACCATGACAAATACCTGCCCTGACGCGAAAGTTCGCCCGGCCCCTGAACATACCGGCCGGGACCGCCATAAACCATGGGAAGCGCCATACGAGAATCCGCCCTTCATCAAACAACGATTGGTGCAAAGTAACCTGCCCCCTTTGCACCATAGCAAAAAGGGGCAAAGCCATCTGCTGGCTTTGCCCCTTCCTTAGCTTGATTTACTCATCCATCAGGTAGTAGTGACCCAGCGCGTCGGCACCCAGGATGGCGTTTGCGACCATCTCGGGCGTCACCTCAAACGGCATGTTGCACATGGTGTCATCGGGCGCGCAGGCGGCCTCGGCAACAATCATGGCCTGCTCGCGCGTAAGCTCGGCAACGCCAAGCTCCTTCATCGTGACCGGCAGGCCCAGCTCAATGCAGAAGCCCAAGACTTCCTCGAGCTTCTCGGTCGGGGCATCCTCGAGTACCAGCTGGACGATGGTGCCGAAGGCGACCTTCTCGCCGTGATACATGCCGTGGCACTCGGGCAGCATCGTCAGACCATTGTGGATGGCATGAGCAGCAGCAAGGCCCGAGCTCTCAAAACCAATGCCCGAAAGCAGCGTATTGGCCTCGATGATGTGCTCGACGGCAGGCGTGAGCGCACCCTTCTCCAGCGCGACCTTGGCCTTGACGCCATCGGCCATAAGCGTCTCGTAGCAGAGCTTGGCAAGTGCCAGACCAGCCATACCGCCCTTGCCGCCAGCGCAGGTACCGCCGTCGGCATCGTGCGTCGCCTGGGCCTCAAAATAGGTTGCGAGCGCATCGCCCATACCGGAAACCGTCAGGCGCACCGGGCTCGCCGCGATAACCGTCGTATCCATCAGGACAATGTTGGGGTTTGCCTTAAGGAAGAGATATTTATCGAACTGGCCGTCGTCGGTGTAGAGCACCGAAAGTGCCGAGCACGGTGCATCGGTCGAGGCGATGGTGGGGCAAATGATAACCGGGAACTCCAGGTAATAGGCGACGGCCTTCGCGGTGTCGAGGATCTTGCCGCCACCGACGCCGACGATGATGTCGCAACCGTTGTCGCGAGCGAGCGCAACCAGGCGATCGACCTCGCCCTTGGAGCACTCACCGTTAAAGTCCTCAAACAGCAGCTCGGCCTTAGCCTCGGCAAAGCCGCCCTCGATCTTGGCGCCGACGCGCTTCTTGCCCGAAGGCGTCACGATGACGAGGGCCTTAGCGCCAAGCGGCTCAACATAAGAGCCGAGCTTGGCCAGCTCGTCCGGGCCCTGGATGTACTTGCTGGGGCTATTGAAAATTGCAGCCATAACTATCCCATTCTCTAAAAGAAAAAAGAAAGGGGCTCCGTACGGATACGTGCGGAGCCCCTCGTTACGATAACAAGAGTCGATTAGAAATCGATGTCGGTGTCGTAGTAGCAGGCCTTGAGGATCTTCTCGAAGTCGGCAGCCTTGGTCTCACGCGGGTTCTCGGGCGTGCAGGCGTCGGTCTCGGCGTTCGCAGCGATCTCGGGCAGCTTGGCGAGGAACTCCTCCTCGGAAACCATCTGCGGGTTCTCGGCGTCGACCTTCACGCCACCATTCGCGTAATCCTTGATGGACTGCGGAATGTTGAGCTGGTCGTTGAGATCGCGAATCTTCTGGACGAGCGCAGCGATGAGCTCCTCGTTGGTCTCGCCGGGAAGGTGCAGGATCTCCTTGGCCACGTAAGCGTAACGCTCAGCAGCACGCGGGTCCTTGGAGTTCCACTGGATTACCTTGCCCAGGTACATGGCGTTAGCGGCACCGTGGATGATGTGGCCGTTCTCGAAGGCAGCACCGGTCTTGTGAGCCATGGAGTGAACGATGCCGAGCAGGCCCGAGGAGAAGGCGATACCGGCGATGCACTGAGCCTCGTGCATGTGCTGACGGGCCTCATGGTCGCCAGCATAGGACTTGGGCAGCCACTCGACGATCTCGCGGATGCCGTGCAGGGCGTTGGCGTCGGTGAACATAGAGGCGCAGGTGGAAACGTAGGCCTCCATGCAGTGGGTCAGAGCATCCATGCCGGTGTGAGCGCACAGCTTGGCGGGCATGGTGTAGGTGAGCTCGGGGTCGACGATGGCGACATCAGGGGTGATGTTGAAGTCGGCCAGCGGGTACTTGATGCCCTTGGCGTAGTCGGTAATGACGGAGAACGCGGTGACCTCGGTAGCGGTGCCGGAGGTAGAGGAGATGGCGCAGAAATGAGCCTTCTGACGCAGCTCCGGGAAGCTGAACGGCTGGATGATGTTATCGAAGGACTCCTCGGGATACTCGTAGAAGACCCACATGGCCTTAGCGGCATCGATGGGCGAGCCGCCACCGATGGCGATAATCCAGTCGGGCTCGAACTCGCGCATGGCCTCGGCGCCCTTCATGACCGTCTCGATGGACGGGTCGGACTCGACGCCCTCGAACAGCTTGACCTCGAAACCGCCTTCCTTAAGGTCGTTCTCGACGTCCTGCAGGAACCCGCCGCGGCGCATAGAGCTGCCGCCAGAAACGATGATGGCCTTCTTGCCCTTGAGGTTCTTCACCTCGTGGCGAGCGCCCTCACCAAAGTACAGATCGCGAGGATTGGTAAAACGTCCCATACTGTGCCTCCTAAACAAGCCCCTCTTAGACTTGCGTATATAACGGAGCACCCAATTGGCTCCGTTAGGACCGGTTTGCGCGTTGCCGGCGATGACAATGCGCGATGTCTAAACGTCTCAACGCTCAGACAAACACTATTTTACCGTTCTGGTTGGTCAGTTATTCACCTAAAGCCGCCAATGATGAAACGTTTTTTCTATCCCTGAAGACCCTTGTGCGGCATTCATACTCCCAAGCTGGGCAAACGTTTTATCAAGGTTGACTACATATCCTGGGCAGGACTGTGCCCCTCCAAAATATGCACCGTTCGCCGCCAAAAATCGACCGTTTGCGGCACCGTGATACCACTCGGTCGTCCAAGGTGCCGACATTTGTGCGACATCCGTCTTCGTGGTGCAAAGGTGCAAGTCCAAGTGCGACACCCCCGGTGTGCCACATGCGGGTAAACTAGAAATTTATATAGAAACATTTGAACCCTAACCGCAGCAAAGGAGGCCCCATGGCATTCGATCCCATTCAAGAGGATTGCCATCGCCTCGTTCTTGAGGCCTTGCGCCGCGACAATATCCCGCTCACCGACGCTGCCGCCGTAGAGCGTCTGATGGAACAATTCACCCGCAACCCCGCACCGCTCATCGTGCACGACCGCGACCGCGCCGGGCACCTCATTGCCAAGGTGGTCGAGGCCGTCGATTACCGCATTCCCTTTATCCCTGACGATACCCAGGCAGAGCAGGAAGAGGCAGCTGCCGAGAACATGCTCCGCGAGGCAGCCGCACTCGATCCGGCCAACTGGGATGCCCAGCGCATGCTGACGGCGCTCACCGCCGAATCCAACGAGGAATACGTGCAGTATCTGGTGTCCAAGTGCGCCGAGGTGGAGCACGATCTGGCGCTCAAGATCGCCTCGGCGCAGGACCCCTACGAGCGCGAGGCCGCAGGCGACCTTACGTGCCGCCCCTATCTGCGCTGGCTTGCCGCCTTGGCATCGCGCGCCCTCATTAGCGGCCGCTATCGCATGTCGCTCGAAGCCGCAAATCGCAGCTTGGACTTTGCGCCCAACGACCCCGCCGGTGTCCGCCACACCGCGATGCTCGCCATGGCAAAGCTCGAATACCCCGCCGAGGAGCTCAAGCGCTTTCGCTCCGCTCACTCCGTGCCGTACCTCGCGAATACCCCGCTGCGCCGCCGTCCCAAGGATGCAAAGCGCGACTTGGACCCGTGGACGCTCATCGCACTGATGAGCGCAGCCTGGCGCGAGCTGGACTACGAGGGTGCCGAACACTACCTGCGTATCCTTGTGCGTTCGTGCCCCCACGCCGCCGAGGCGCTCTACTTCCAAACCGAGTTTCCCGATGGCGTCTATGCCCGCGTTAACGTGGGCGTGGGCTCGACCGACGAGCTTGTCCTTGCATTGTCCGAGGCGACGCCGGTACTGCAGGAGGGCCTGGGCGCTCCCGACAACGCCAGCTTTGCCGCCTGGGTCGCCACCAACGACATCGTGCGCTCCCAGATCGACGAGCGCATCCTGCGCGCAGCCGAGCAGGGGCTTCCATTTAAGGGAGGGGACCTCTAATGGATCCGAGCGTCTACATCCCCGCCTACTTGGAGCGCATCTATCTGGCATCGCACCCCGAGCTCACCGATGCAGCACGCGAGCTTGTCCATAACGACATTAGCGCGAATCCCCAAAAGTATGCGCAGTCCGAGCATGCCCAGGCGCTGCTGTCCTATGCCGGTGTTCATCGCCACCTGCTCGACGAGCTCCATCGCATCGAGGACATGGGCAGCGACGAGGAGTTTGAGCAGACGCGCAATCGCCTGTTCGACGACATGCGCGACGAGCTGCTCAAGATTGTCCGCGTCGATGCACTGGCCGTCGACGCGCAGCTGCTCGCCATCATCCTGGCCGACACGCCCGTTGACGCCTGCCTGGGCGACCTGATGAAGCTCGAGGTGACCACGGCCGATTACCTGCAGCAAAGCGTGCCCGGGTTCGATATGGAGGCCCCACACTACTGGGCCAACAAGGTTTTGACGAACGGCGTGACAGCGGCAGATCTCACCGTGAACGAGCCGGCTCTTATCGGGTGGCTCCACACGCTCGAGGCTATCTCGCAGCTGTGCATGGCGAGCGCTCGCTACCGTGCTGCCGCCGACTACGCCCGCCGCGTCCTTAAGGCAGAAGGCTATCCCACCCGAGCCGCAGGCACCGTGCTGCTCGCCCTCGCTCGCTTGGAAGATCAGGACGGCTTTTTTGCCCTAGCCCACCAGCTCGAGGAACAGGTGGGAGCCGATGCACTCGAGAACTCCCCCTGGTACCTGCTCGCCCGCACAATCCTCTTGTTCAAAACGAACAAGATGCGTCCAGCGGTGCGTGCACTACGTGAGTTCGCCAACCGCTGCGAGGGCGGCGCGTTCTTCTTGCTGAATCCCATGTACCAGACACCGTACCTTCCCTGCCGGCCCGAGCCACGCGATCCCTGGGATCTTTCGCACCAGGCCGTTTGGGAAGCGGACGGCATTATCTCGGACACTCCCGACTTTGCCCCCTGGGCCAATGCCTGCGAAGACGTGTCGCAGCTTGCCCAGGAATTTGCGCGCCGCTATGGATTTTAGTGACGCACTCGACCCGACCATGTCGTTTACGTTAGGAACGGTTTCATGAACCTCCGCTCATCTCTTGCCTGCACCTCGAGCGATATCGCTCGCTGGGGACTGCGCTCCGTCCTCAAGCGCCAGGGTGGCGTACTCCCCGGCCGCATCGCCATGAAGATCGACCCCGAGCTGCTAAGCGACCTCGCGAGCCTGGTCGATCGCAGCGTGGTGATCACCGGCACCAACGGTAAGACCACCACCTCCAACCTCATCGCCGACGCCGTTGCTGCCAGCGGTGCTACCGTGGTGTGCAACCGTGCCGGCAACAATATGGAGCCTGGTGTGGTGGGTGCCCTGCTCGAGGCCCGCGGCGGCCTTAAACACACCAGCAGAGGCAAGCGCGTGGGCGTTTTTGAGTGCGATGAGCTTTACACCGTACGCGTTCTGCCCAAGCTCAAGCCGACGTACTTTGTGCTGCTCAACCTGTTCCGCGACCAGCTAGACCGCTACGGCGAGATCGATCACACCCAGGAGGTCATCGCCCACGCGTTGGAGCTCTCGCCGACAACGACGCTTATCTATAACGCCGACGATCCGCTGTGTGCCGCGATCGCCGCGCGCGTTCCCAACGCGAGTATTGCCTTTGGCATCGACGGCGCCACCAACACCGAGTCTGACCGCATTAGCGACTCGCGCTTTTGCTCGCAGTGCAACGCGCCGCTGGAGTATGACTACGTGCAATACGGCCAGCTCGGCGCCTACCATTGCCCCTCGTGCGGTTGGGCCCGTCCTGCGCTTGTCCGTCGCGTGACGAGCGTGGAGCTCGGCTGCGACGGTTACGGCTTTGACCTGGCCTTTGGACCCGAGGCCAACGCGCCCGCCGTGCACATCGCCACGCGCTACAACGGCCTGTACATGGTCTATAACGTCGCCGCCGCCTTCTTCGCCGCCCACGAGCTGGGCGTGGACACCGCACGCCTGCAGCCCACGCTCGACGCCTACGTGCCGGCAGGTGGTCGCATGGGCCGTTGGAATATCGCCGGCCGAACCGTCGAGGCCAACCTGGCCAAGAATCCCGTAGGCTTCGATCGCCAGATCCAGTCCATCAAGACGGCAGGCGGCAGACTCTGCGCTTTCTTCCTCAACGACAACGACGCCGACGGCCACGATGTATCGTGGATCTACGACGTCGACTTTGAGCGCATCGCCGACACGCCGGGTCTTGTCGCCTTTGCCGGCGGCACGCGCGCGCACGACATGCAGGTGCGCCTCAAGTACGCCGGCATCGATGCCGCGATTATCTCGGACGTCGCGCAGGCAATTGGCGCCATGGCAGACGAGGCCGCCGATGACACCTTCTACGCCGTCGCCAACTACACGGCCTTCCCGCCGCTGGTCAAAGAACTCGACGGGCTGAAGGGTGCCGATGCAGCCACGGTTGCTGCCCGCGCCGCAGTCCGTGCCGACGGCAGCGCTCTTCCTGTCGGTATCGCGCCAGTCGAGCTCTCGCGCCCGCTGCGCATCGTCTACCTGTATCCCGATGCCCTCAACCTCTATGGCGACGGCGGCAACGTCATCGCCCTCGAGCGCCGCTGCGCCTGGCGCGGCATCCCCGTTCGCGTGGATGAGGTCCGCATGGGCGAGGTGCTCGATCTGCATGATGCCGATATCGTCATGATGGGCGGCGGATCCGATCGCGACCAGCTAGCCGTGGCACACGAGCTTCTCGCCCAAAAAGACAAGGTCGCAGCCTATGTTGAGGACGGCGGTTCGCTGCTCGCCATCTGCGGCAGCTATCAGCTGCTCGGCCGTTCGTACTATATGGGCGAAAATCGCATAGAGGGCCTGGGCGTCATTGCCGCCGAGACCGTACGCGGCTCCGACCGCCTGATCGGCAACGTCGCCGTCAAGACCGACCTGGCACCCGAGCCCTTTGTGGGATTCGAGAACCACGGTGGCCGCACGCTTTTGGACGCCGATGCCACGCCGCTCGGAACGTCCGTCGTCACGGGCACCGGCAACAACGGCGACGATGGATTTGAGGGTCTCACCTACAAGGGTGTCATCGGCACGTACCTGCACGGCCCGGCGCTACCCAAGAATCCCGAACTCGCCGACTGGCTCATCGCGCACGCCCTCGAGCGCCGCGGCGACGCACAGGCCAACGCTCTGCTGCCGCTCAAACCCCTCGACGACACCTACGAGCACGCCGCCCACGACGCCGCCATGAAGCTCCTCCCCTAACGCCCCAACCACCACAAAGGGGACAGATACCTTTGTGGTGGTTTTCCAGTTTGCCAACGATATACGCGCCGGCAAAAAAGTCTGCTATACTCTTTCCCGCTGTCCCCATCGTCTAGCGGCCAAGGACGCCACCCTTTCAAGGTGGATATCGCGGGTTCGAATCCCGCTGGGGGCACCATTTGAAATGCAAAGCCCGTTACCCTTGTGGTGACGGGCTTTTTTCTTCTCCAACGCCGGGATTCGAACCCGACAGGGTGCGGAGCTGAGGAAACGCGTAAGCGTTTTCCAGCGCAGCACGCAAGGAGCGGAGCGACGCAGCGAAAGCGGGCGGCGCCAGCCGCACGCGGACATCCCGCTGGGGGCACCACAGAATCTGAGAAGCCCGTTACCAATTCGGTAGCGGGCTTTTTGCTACCCATACGCCGGGATTCGAACCCCGAAGGCATAAAATCACACTGTCATCCAAGGGCCCGTGGACAAAAAATAGCAAATATGAGTACTGTTACCAATTTAGTAACAGCGATTTCATGCCATCAGAAGGCGATTTGGACACAAGGCGTCCTACGGCGGAGGAATTGCAGGCATTTATCAGCTAAGTACTTGGACATATGTTGCGTAACACTGCATATTTTGCAAAAAGATAATGCTACAGGGCTTGTGACAGTACTCATATTTGACGTTTTTTGCCCACGACCCCTTATTGCGTGGGCGAATCAGTTGCAAAGCGGGATCCAAAGCGTCCTTCGCAAACAAATAGCCGGGCCCCGCGCGATGCGGACCCCGGCTCAATACCGTGACGATATGTCAGTTACGCTCTACACGTAGAACAGGATGTCGTCGTAGGTCGGAACCGGCCAGTAGTCGGCGGCCACGATCTCCTCCATGGCATCCACGGCGGCGCGCAGCGTATCCATAGCGGGAACGACCTCGTGTGCATACACGTTGGCCTGCTCCTGGCCATCGAGAGCCTCGGCCTTCTGATGCACGGCGTCGAGCGCCTTAATGGAGTCGTTGATGGCGGTGATACCATTGCAGAGCTTGTTGAGCGTGTTCTGCTCGCACTGCATGGCGGCCTCAGCACCGGCGGCACGAATAGTCTCAAGGCCCTTAGCGACCTTGGTGGCATAGGCGGTAATGACCGGGCGATAGGTACGACGCGCCTCGCGAACCATCGTGGTAGCCTCGATGTTCATGAGCTTGTTGTACTTCTCGAGCTTGCAGTCATAGCGGCACTGGGCCTCGGCCTTGGTCAGGACGCCCGTCTCCTCAAAGAGCGCAATGGCCTTATCGGAAACAAAGGCGGGAAGAGCGTCGGCCGTGGTCTTGTTGTTGGCAAGGCCGCGCTTCTCGGCCTCGATGGGCCACTCGTCGGAGTAACCGTCGCCGGAGAACAGGATGCGCTGGTGATCGGTCAGCACCTTCTTGCAGTACTCGAGCGCGGCGTCCTGGAACTTATCCTCGGGCGTACCCTCGAGTGCGTCGGCGAAAGACTTGAGCGACTTGGCCACGGCAGCATCGAGCACCAGGTTGGAGTCGGAGACGTTCTGCTCGGAGCCGCAGGCACGGAACTCGAACTTGTTGCCGGTGAAGGCGAACGGGGAGGTACGGTTGCGGTCGGTGTTGTCCTGCATCAGCTTGGGCAGGGTATCGGCGCCCAGGTCGAGCACGCCGCGCGTGGCATGGACGGAAGCCTTGCCATCGATGATCTTCTCGACGACCTCGGTAAGCTGGTCGCCCAGGAAGATGGACATAATCGCCGGAGGAGCCTCGTTGGCGCCCAGACGATGATCGTTGCCGGCCGAGGCAACGGAGGCACGCAGGAGCTCCTGATAGTTATCGACGGCCTCGATCACCGCGGTGAGGAAGACGATGAACTGCAGGTTGTCGAGCGGGGTGTCGCCCGGGTCGAGCAGGTTCTCGGACTCGGTGCCAAGCGACCAGTTATTGTGCTTGCCCGAACCGTTGATGCCCTCGAAGGGCTTCTCGTGCAGCAGGCAGACCAAGTCGTGGCGGGAGGCGATGAGCTTCATCTTCTCCATCATGACCAGATTCTGGTCGATGGCCTCGTTGACCTCGCCGTAGACAGGGGCGAGCTCATGCTGGCAGGGAGCGACCTCGTTGTGCTTGGTCTTGGCAGGAATGCCAAGCGCCCACAGTTCATCGTCCAGGTCCTTCATATAGGACGAGACGGTGGGGCGGATAGCGCCAAAGTAGTGCTCCTCGAGCTCCTGGCCCTTGCAGGGAGCAGCGCCAAAGAGGGTGCGACCGGTGATGACCAGGTCCCTGCGCTTGCGGTAAGCGTCCTTCTTGATCAGGAAGTACTCCTGCTCATCGCCCACGGAAGGAACGACCTTCTTGGGGGTCTTGCCAAACAGCGCTAAAACGCGCTTGGACTCACGCGAGAGCGCGGTCATGGAGCGCAGCAGCGGGGTCTTCTTGTCCAGGGCCTCGCCCGTGTAGGAGCAGAAAGCTGTGGGGATGCACAGGACATCGTCCTTAATGAATGCGGGGCTGGTGGGATCCCAAGCGGTGTAGCCACGGGCCTCGAAGGTGGCACGCAGGCCGCCGTTGGGGAAGCTGGAGGCGTCCGGCTCGCCCTGAATGAGGTTTTTGCCCGTAAACTTGGTAATGGCGGTGCCGTCGTGGTTGGGCTCGAGGAAGCTATCGTGCTTCTCGGAAGTAATGCCCGAAAGCGGCTGGAACCAGTGCGCGTAGTGCGTAGCACCCTTGGAGATGGCCCAAACCTTCATGGCGTGAGCGACGGCGTTGGCCACATCCAGGTCGAGCGGCTCACCCTCCTCGAGGGTTGCGGCAAGGCGCTTCCAAATGTCCTTGGGGAGGTAGTCCTTCATGACTTCCTCAGAGAACACCATGGTCCCGAAGCGGTCAGTAAGATCGGCCATACGGAACTCCCTTCGTATCGGCACCGCGTGAGAAGCGGTGTTGATTACTAACGAACGAGTCATAGCTTAGGCTCGCCGTGTTTCCGCGACATTACCGTTGTGTTGCTGTCGCGAAACCAATCAATGAGGTTACCGCATCGCGGCAGTATTGCCACCCTTAACAGCCAATGAACTGTATAAATTGCAGACCTCCCCGCATGGTTTAAGGGTAGTCAATTTAGGACGGGGCTAAATTGACTGGTATTTCGCATCAGATACCAGTCTTTATAGTCCGTGCCTAGATTAGCCGCTCTGTTATAGATAAAGCCGATAGCAAGGCATCTTTGATTAGTATCCTCAAATAGCGAGTGAAACTCCACCGTGACACAGTGGTGCTGTAGAATCCTTACAACACATCACACTATTACGTATCTAAAGGAGCACGATATGCGCGTCGACGAGGTTTTTAAGCAGGCAGCTTCCCAGGGCACTGCACCCGTTTCGTTTGAGATGTTCCCGCCCAAGGGCGAGCTTACCCTCGACACGGCTCGCGAAGTGGCAGGCAATCTGTGCAAGCTTTCGCCGAGCTTTGTCTCGGTCACCTGCTCGGCTGGCGGCTCGGGCAACGGCGCCACCACCGCCCCCATCGCGCATATGATTACGAGCGAATTCGATACGCCCTCGGTGGCGCACCTCACCTGTGTGGGCCGTACCCACGCCGATATCGCCGCCAAGATCGATGAGTACCGCACCGCCGGCGTGGAAAACATCCTGGCCCTGCGTGGCGATCTCCCTGCCGGCGCGACCGAGGACGACAAGCCCGCCTCCGACTACGCCTACGCCCGCGACCTCATCCCCGAGCTCGTCGACGCCGGCTTTTGCGTGGGTGCCGCAGCCTACCCCGAGGGCCACATTGCCTGCGAGGATCTCAACCTCTCGGTCGAACACCTCAAGCAAAAACAGGACGCCGGCGCGAGCTTCTTTGTGACGCAGCTCTTTTTTGATAACGAGTGCTTCTATCGTTTTCGCGAGCTTGCCGACAAGGCCGGCATCACCGTGCCCATTACCGCGGGCATCATGCCGTTTATGGGCAAGTCGCAGATCAGCCGCATGGTCTTTATGTGCGGCGCGTCACTGCCCTCCCCCGTCATCAAGATTCTCGCCAAGTACGAGAACGACCCCGAGAGCCTGCAGGCAGCCGGTGTAGATTATGCCGCCCGTCAGCTTTGCGACCTCAAGGAGCACGGTGCCGCCGGTCTGCACCTGTACACTATGAATCGTCCTGCGATCGCCGCGACCATTATGGAGCGCCTGGGGTAATGGAAAAACCGCACATCGATACAACCGCTGTCGAAGTGCCGGCCGACCTTGCGTCGCCGGCGCTTTACCGTGTCGATGCTGCGCACCATCCCCGTGTCGACCGTGCCGAGATGCTGCGGTATCTGGGTTACGGCGGCCAGCAGATTGAGCCCGAGCTGTCACGACGTATTGAGCTTGTGGTCGAGCGCCTTGAGCTGGACATTGAGCCCCGCGGCGTGCGGCGCGTGTTTACCGTCGATGCCACGGGCGTGGACGAGCAGGGAGAGCCTTGCATCCGTCTGGTTGGCACCAACGTTGAGCTGCGCGGTCGCGACATCTATCGACATCTCAAAGACGCCCGCTTTGCCGCGCTCATGGCATGCACCCTCGGCATGGACGCCGAGCGCCGCCTGCGTACCACGGGAGCCCAGCAGCCCCTGGAGGGAGCCGTGCTCGACGCCGCATGCTCTGCCTATGTAGAAGCCGCCGTCGAGCAGATGGACCAGCAGGTCAAGGCTGCGGCCGCTGCACACGGGCTCGCCGGTAACTGGCGCTTTAGTCCCGGCTATGGCGACTGCCCGCTCTCGGCCCAGCGCTCAATCGTGG
>CALHWR010000232.1 GCA_938036665.1 uncultured Collinsella sp.
ACTGTAAACGCTCGGAAGACTACAGCCCCGGCGCCCCGTCCGCCGGCATTCGATAGGCGAGGATCTATTACCTCTCTTCGCGAACCATCATGCGGCCGAGAGCCGCTGTAAAGGGATCGAGCAGCACGCCGGCGATAACCACAAAGGCCCATCCCTTTGTGACGAGGCCGGCCCAACGCGCGAAGAACGTACGGCCTTCAATCGTTCCGAATCCTCCTTGGAAGGCAATCTCGCCAAAACCGATCACCATAAAAAGGAGCGTGGCACCGATGACCGTACCGGCGATCTTGTGTGATGCACTCCCCTGCTCAAAACCAAAAAAGTCCAGGCACATACCAACCGTTTTGCCAAACAGCGGGAGTGCGCTCAGAACCTCGGCGATCACCGTGGCCACGATGAGTTGTCCCCAAAAGCCCGTGGGGCCCGTCAGATCCAAGCCAGGCGCCCCTTCAATGATGGGGAGAAACGCGCAGAGCAATAGCGGGTTAAAGAAGCCGTTGAGAATACCGATAACGCGCCTGACAGGTAACTTCATAGCCGTAAGCCTTTCAAAGTCATTGATAGAAAGAGGGCCGCCGGCATATGTCGGCGGCCCCGATAAAACATGATGTGCGGCAAAGCAACTACTCGAGCGGCTACTCCGCCTCGCCGCCGGCCGCCATCTTCTCGGCCTCGGCAAGCTGGGCCGGGGTGAGCTTGCGATACTTAATGGCGCCAAAGACGACACAAGCCGCACAGACGATCATGCCGGCGATGAACTTCTGGTCAATCGTTGCACCAAACGGCGACGTCACGGCCTCAAACACAATGGGAGACAATGCCATGCCAAAGTTGATACCTGCCATGCCAATGGCGAGGTTAAACGCACGTCCCTCGGGGGCAGAGTTGCCGGCGGCAAAATTGCCCTCCAGCGGCACGTAGGTCTCCTTGCCCAGCGCAACGACAAAACCCGCAACGCACAGCACCATAAAGGCGGGCGCAACCAGCGTCAGGCCCAGGCCGACGAGCGTCACGCCCCACGCGATCGGCATAGCCAGGTTCTTAAACTTGGCAAACAGCGGACCGACCAAAAGACCAGCCGCAATACCGGCAACGGTCATAACGGTAGAGGCAAGACCGGCCTCCACGGTACCGCCAAAGCCACGGCCCACGACAAGCAGCGAGACATTGGAGCTAAAGAGCTGGAACGTAAGTACGAACACAAAGCTCATGAGCGTGATAATCGCGACCTCTTTAGGCATATTGGCAAACACGTTGACCTCGCGCTTGGGCTCAAGATGACCCTCAGGAAGGCAAACAGCCTCGATTACGATGAAAATGATCATGATGAAGTACGCCGCATAGCTGTGGAACCACTCGGCAGAACCCAAGATGCCGGAAACCATCGTCCAGATAATGCCGCCCAGTGCAACAAAAGTGGAGTAGATGCCCATGACAAACGAGCGCTGCTTTCCGCCAAAGTAATCCGCGATAAGAGCGTCCGTTGAATTCTGCACGGCACCGAGACCAAGGCCCATGACAGCAGAAGCCGCTAAGACTTGGCCGAGCGAGTCGTGGAACACCAGCACCGAGGCGCCTGCCAGCATCACGATAATGTGACCGACGAGCGTCGTCTTCTTCTTGGACACGCGAGAGGCAAGCTGTGAAGAGACGAGCATGGCGGACAACGCCATCATCAACGGGATGATGCCGATAATCATCTGAACGGCAGCGATGTTCTCGTTGGGAAACGCGGCCGCAACAGAGGCCACGATGGGAACGGGCACGAGCATGCCCATGATGCACATGGCGGCTGCGTAAATGCCCACCAGGTACTTGATCTTGGTTTTATCCATGATCCATCCTTACACTTAAAGAAAAGGGTCGGAGCGGCCAGACATCACCAGCGGCCGCCCCAAACACAGCACTATTAGTCGTTGAATCCGGTGAACACGGGTTCTCCGCTGTACACGAGCGCTTCCTCGACACCATCGAGCACGCGGCAGGCGCCAGACGCCATCGCCTCGAGCTCAAACTCGCCGGGATAAGCCGATACGGGAGCGATCCAAGAGCAGCATTCCTCAATCGAGGCAACGAGCTCCTTGCTGTGGACCATGCCGCCTCCGAGCAAGATGCCGTCGACGTCGCCCTTCAGCACGCAGGCCATCTCGCCAATCCACTTGCAGATTTGGTAAACCATTGCATCCCAAGCGCGTGCTGCAGCCTTATCGCCCGCAGCGGCACGTTCACACACCTCGATGGCATCGGACGTACCCAAAAGGTCAACGAAGCCACCGGTCTTCATGCAATGGGCGCGGGCAACGTCGAGACCATGTTCCGCCGTATACTTCGCGACCTCGATTGCGGGGACCGAGCCACAGCGCGTCGGCGCCATGGGGCCCTCGCCGCCGACGATGTCGTTGCCGTCGACCATCTTGCCCTTAAGGTGAGCGGAAATCGAAATGCCACCGCCGATATGACAAACAATAAAGTTACACTCGTCATATGCGCGACCGAGCTTTGCCGCGTGACGAATGGCGGTCTCTTTAAGATTAAGGGCGTGCAGGTGCACGTTTCGATACACGCCCTTAATGCCCGTCATACGTGCGAGGTCGCACAGCTCATCGGTATCGGGAGGATTCACCACAAAAGAGGGCTTGCCCGTCTTTGAAGCGAACTCATGGGCAATCTGGGGGCCAAGCTGCGCCGGGTGCTGAATGCCGTTCGCACCGATGCGGGCATGCTCGAGCATGACCTCATTGATGGCATACGTGCCGCCGGGCAACGAAAGCAAGCCGCCGCCGCGACCGACAAATGCATCAAAGTCCTCGAGCTTCAGGCCCGCCTCCCCCAGTGCTCCAAGAATCAGATCGCAGCGATACGGCATCTGAGCCGAAACCCCATCGAACTGGGCGAGGTCCTTCGCATCGTGCGCAACGTTCTTGCTGAGCTTGCACTCATCACCCTCAAAAACGCCCACCTTCGTGGAAGTGGAACCCGGGTTGATTACCAGGATGCGCCAGGGAGTCTTTTTATCGGACATATCTTAAGCCTCCTTAAGCGCCTGGGCGCGCACGCAGCTCATCACCACGTTGCCGACGATCTCGTCGACGGGCGCAGAGCGCGAGCAATCGCACACGATCTTCTTGAAGCCCTGAAGCATGGGGCCGTAAGCATTGGCGCCGGTCAGGTTCTGGATGATCTTGACGCCGATATTGCCCACGTTGATATCAGGCCAGATGACCACGTTGGCCTGTCCCGCAACAGCGGACTCACGACGTACCTTCTTGGCCGCAACCTTGGGGTTAATCGCCGAGTCAAACTGGAACTCGCCGTCGATGGCAAGGTCGGGACGGCGATCGTTGGCAATCTCGCGAGCGCGGCGTACTTTGTCGACGAGTTCGTTATCCATCGAGCCGTCAGTCGAATGCGAAAGCAGCGCGCAACGGATATCCCATCCGGTCAGCGAGCGCACCGTTTCGCTCGACGAAATCGCGATCGAGGCAAGTTCCTCGCTCGTAGGGTCGACGCAAACGGCGGAATCGCCAAAAGCCAAAAGGCCACCTTCGCCGCCGTTCCAGTTGGGAATGTCGGCGATACCGCACGAGCTCACGGTGTCCACCCCGTCGGCAAGGCCGACGATGGTCTGACCCGCCAGGATAATATCGCCCGTGGCGTTATCAATGCCGGCGAACATTACGTCGACATCGCCGAGCACCTGCAAAATCAGGGCGCGCTCAAGCGGACGCGCCATACGGCGCGCGGCGCCCTTGGGCTTAAACTTGCAATCCGGATGCGAAAGGTAGCGCTCGCAGCAGGCAGCGTTCGCCTCCTCGTCGGTCACATCGACAATCTCGATGCCGTCAAGGGAGATGCCGCGCTCATCGGCAAGCTCCTTGAGCTTACCGCCGTCGCCGACCAGCACACATTCGGCAAGATGCTCGGCGGCGATCTTTGCGACCGCCTGCATCATGGTCTCGTTTTCGCCCTCGGGAAAAGCAACGCGCATAGGCTTGGCGGCAGCCTGCTCGCGCAGGGTCTGCATCAGGTCCATGGCAGCTACTCCATCTCTTCGGCAGTGCGCTCGATAAGCTCGCCGATGGTCTTCATGACCATGACCTCGCGAACGGGGACCTCGGCATCGAGCTCGTTCTCGATCATGGAGGTCAGGGCGATCATCTTCATCGAGCCCTTGCCCAGGGTCTCAAACGTCGTCTCGGGGGTCACATCGCCATCGTAGTTGCAAGCGGACTTGGCAAAATCGCAGATCTGCTGAGTGAGTTCTTCGTTCATGATGGTGCCTTTCTAAGATAAAAAGAGGGGCGGCCACGGCGGGCTGGAGACACGGGTCCCGCCGTGGCCTAAGAGAGGAATCGAATTGTTAAAAGGGTGAAAACCTAGTCGTCAAGCTCAAACGTGAGCTCTTTGTAACCCGGTCGATCGATGACCTTGGCATGGACACCAACGGTCTCGCCCGCCATGAGCTTGGCGCGGATCTCGGGGGCCTTCTTCTTGGTAATGCCGTAGATGACGTAGGTGTACTGAGAACCCTCGTCAATATCGACGGCGCCGTAGGCGTACTTGCCATACTCCTTGAGGTAGGGCTTGTCGTTCTGCGGACCAGGCAGGGTAAAATCGATCAGATGGCCGTGACCGGAAACCTGGACCCAATCGGTCTTGTGGTAGCCGCAGGCATTGCAGGCAAGGTGAGGCGGAAACTCGACGGCTCCGCACTCGGGGCACTGACGTGCCCAATAGATGCCCTCTTCAAGACCCGTGTAGAACTTCTTGACCACGGGCTCCATATCTTTGAGTTGCATGAGAATACTCCTTATGGGAAATCGAAAACCGCGGTCGCTTAGGCGACGGTACGAAGAATCTGGCAGCGCACATTCTGAGAACCGCCAAAACCGCGCAGGAAGGCCGTCTCAGGAATCTTCTTCATCTGGGTTGCACCGGCGACGCCGCGCATCTGCTTGACGGCCTCGACGATATCGGCGATACCGGATGCGCCATGAGCGTGGCCGAAGTTGCAACGGCCACCGTGCGGGTTGATGGGCTTATCGCCGTCAAAAGCGGTGCGGCCATCGATCGCATACTTCCAAGCCTCGCCGCGCGGAATATAGCCGCACTCCTCGGCCGAGACGATCTCGGAAGCCAGGAAGAAGTCATTGCACATAAACAGGTCGATCTCATCGGGGCTCACGCCGGTAAGGTCGTAGACCTGCTTGGCAGCAAGCTCGGTAGCCCAGTGCTCGTTGTGAAGCAGGCCGGCTTCGACGGCAGAGGCGCCCGTGCCCAGAACCTCGATAGGTGCATACGGGACACCCATGGCCTTGGCCTTCTCCGTGGGCATCACGACAACAGCGGCGGCACCGTCGCATTTCTTCTCAAAGCCGGTAACGCGCAGGTACTGCGTAACGCGCGGGTTGTACATGCTCTTGAGATACTCGTCGGCGGTATCGAACCCAGCCGCCTTCGCATCCTCCTCGACCGTGGTCTCGTACCAGGCAAGGGGATTCAGGACGGCACCGCGGCGAAGGCTCTTGGTAAGGCCGTTCAGGGCGTCATCGATCTGATCGGCAGTAAGGTCGTACTGCATCGAATACTCGTTGATCCAGTTGTCGAACGACACGCCAAAGGCACCATCGAGCGGGCGACCATACGCGCGGTCATAGATCTTATCGAGCGAGGGAATCATGACGTCAAGCGTAAAGTCCTGGCGAATATGCGAGGGCATGTGCTCAACGGGAAGGGTCGAAGCCAAATCGCAGGCACCCGTAAGGACGACATCGTAGGCACCGGAGGCGACTGCCATCACGGCCTGCTCAAGGGCGACGTAGCCCGTGCAGCAAGCCTCGGAATGATGGACGGAACCCTTGGCGCGAACGCCAAACCAATCGGCAACCTGCATGTTGGGGGTAATGCAATCGCCAACAAGATACGGATTGGCGCTGCCGTGGTAGAAAAAGTCGATATCGCGGGGCTCAAGACCGGCATCGGCAATTGCCTCGAGGGCAGCATAGCCAAACGCCTCGCCCTCGCCAATGCCCTGGGTCTCGGGATGCTCCTCAAAATCCTTGAACGGGGTGCAGCCTACGCCTACAATCGAGACGCTGCGCATGTTCTTTCCGAGCGTAACCACTGAATATCACATCCTAATCATGTGAGGGTGTACGGAGTGATGGCGCAGTCCGGCCGCGAGCGAAGGTGAGAGAGCGCTCGCGGCTTTTCTGTGCCGTCACACGTTGAACTACTGCAGTGGTTCTTTTGAACGTAGCTTTAGTTTATGAGGGGTTTATTTGGTGTTGTGGGACAAAAAGCCGTTATATGTCCCATCATTTGGTACGCATAGCTTAATTTCGTTCCAAATAGCAGATAAATGACCGTGCTTAAAACCGATTCATAGGGTTGGAGCACTTTGAGTTCGCTGCATGCGCAACCGTTCATCCCTAAAAAACAGCCGCTCACCCGAGTGGCTTTTCAAAATCGGGGATACGTGGGTGCCAATGGCGCGAGGTATCGTCGACAAAGAGCGGTGCGTAGAACATGCGATTGAGCGCGGCGGCAACGGTTCGTGCCTCAAGGTCAGGCCGGACTTCGAGCCAATACTGGATGAGGTTATGGTGGCCCGCAAGCGCAAAAGCAAGATACAGATCGAGGTCCGTCTCATCCGAAAACGTCGACCGCAAACGATCGCGAAAATAGTCATGCATGAAGATCGTTGCCTTGTGTGCAAACACGGGATCACCGTTATCGCTGTTAAGCGCCAGGACTTTCGAGCGATTGGCCTTGAGGATTTCCATGCGCTTGATCATCGTGGGCGTGGGATCAAGCTGCGCATCACCAAAACGAGCCTCAAGGGCAACGTCGTTAATGTCTTGCATGTTCTGGAGCAGCTCATCTTCAAAGCGCTTGACCACATCATCGACAGAGCGGTAGCAACGATAGAAGGTTGATTTTGATGTATGGGCAAGACGGAGTACGTCGGTGACCTTAATCGATTGCACAGGCGTTGTCGCCATAAGTTCAAAGACGGCGCCTTCGATCCGCGAAGCAATATCGTTTTTAGCGTTCAGTGACATAGAAGGCCTCCCCTGTTGGCGATTGGCTACTATGCTACCCGAAAGGCATGCTCCTCAATGGCGATATGGGGCATAGAACGCGCTGCACAAGAGATGACACACTGGCCAAACACCACCGAGGAAGTAAACCATCCGCTCGGCAACCCGTCTTTGCGGGGATCGATTGAAAAGCCGGACCCCTCCGCCTTCAGGACGGCTTCGATACGCGTCCAAACCCGACACAGCCGAAAGGCGCGTTCCTGCGAATCTGCCGCAGCGTCAATCCACGCCCGTTCCCTTGAGCTCGCCATACGCTCAACCGCAATAGGTACAATCTCATCGACCGCCTCGATATCCACGCCAATAGGTCCTCCGACCGACCGAGCAACATCGGAAACAGCGAGGACGGCCACGCTTCCGCCATGTGAAATGGAAATAGAGGGGGCCTCCCCATCCGCAAGCTCGATCTTGCCGAAAGCAGAGCGCGCAAGCTGGGTGTCGTCGAAGACACCCAGGGCGTCGCGAAGCAGCAGACCCACGCCCGCAGCTTCCCTCCGAGACGCAATGGGGAGATCTCCATTG
>CALHWR010000233.1 GCA_938036665.1 uncultured Collinsella sp.
CTTTTTACGTAAGGAGTCGCTTTGATGGACAAGGCCGCATCCGCCGGTCATTCGGACCGTTGCCGCATCGTCGTCGATACCTGCTGCGACTTTAGCCCCGAGGTCGCCGCGAACCTCGATGTCGATATCCTGGGTTTCCCCTTCATTATCGATGGCGAGGAGCGTACGGACGACATCTGGTCGAGCATGAGCCCTAAGGAGTTCTACGACCGCATGCGCGCCGGTGCCCGCGTGTCCACCTCGGCTGTGTCGCTCGGTCGCTATATCGAGTTCTTTACCGAGTGCGCCAAAGAGGGCGCGCCTACGGTCTACCTGTGCTTTACCTCGGCGCTGTCGTCGAGCTACAACTCCGCGTGCCAGGCGGCGGACGCCGTGCGCGCCGAGTATCCCAACTTTGAGCTGTACGTGGTCGACAACGCCCTGCCCTGCGCGACCGGCGAGCTCTTGGCGCTCGAGGCCGTCCGTCAACGCTCGGCGGGACTCACCGCCAAGCAGCTGGTCGACTGGGCAAACGAGGCCAAGACCTACGTGCACGGCTACTTTACGCTCGAGAGCTTCGACGCGCTGGCTGCCGGCGGTCGCATTCCGCCCGCGGCGGCGCAGCTTACGGCAAAGCTCGATGTCAAGCCCGAGCTCTCCTACGACCTGGCCGGCTCGCTGTCGCTGATTGGCGTCAACCGCGGCCGCAAGAAGGCGCTCAAGTCCATTCTCAAGTCGTTCCGCGAGAACTATGTGCCCGATCGCACCATGCCCATCGCCATTATGACGGCCGACGCCGAAAAGGACGGCGACTGGCTCGAAGCCGCCATCCGCAAGGAGGAGGGTTGCGCCGACGTCACGATCATTCGCAGCTCCGTGGGTCCCACCATTGGCTCGCACGTGGGCCCCGGCATGGTGGCCTGCGCGTTTTGGGGTAAGAACCGCGCCGACAAGGCGTCGCTTTCCGACCGCATCGCCCGCCGCGTGCGCGGTCAGTAGGCAAGTAACGCGGCCGTAATCGATCCCAACTCACAGCCCAAACGCTGGCACCGAGTATTCAACCTGGTAATAACACCCAACCCAAAAGGAAAGGTTTCATGGCAAACAAGCTCTCTGTCGCATTTATCGGCACCGGAATCATGGGTGCCCCCATCGCCGGCCACATTCTGGACGCCGGCTATCTCGTCACGGTCAACAACCGCACTAAGTCCAAGGCGGCGGCGCTTATCGAGCACGGCGCAGTCTGGGCCGATACGCCGGCAGATGCCGTGGCGAACGCCGACGTCGTCTTTACCATGGTGGGTTATCCCTCCGAGGTCGAGGAGCTCTACCTGGCGGGCGACGGCCTGCTGGCCTGCACTAAGCCCGGCGCGGTGCTGATCGACCTCACCACGAGCTCGCCCGAGCTCGCCCGTGACATTGCCGAGGCCGCCCAGGTTTCCGGCCGCATGGCGTTTGACTGCCCCGTCACCGGCGGCGAGTCGGGTGCTATCGCCGGCACGCTTACGGCTATCGTTGGCGCTACCGAAAACGACATCGCTCCGGTCCGCGATATCCTTTCCACCTTTGCGGCCAACATCTGCTGCTTCGACGGCGCCGGCAAGGGCCAGGCTGCCAAGCTCGCCAACCAGGTGTCGCTGGGCGCCTGCATGGTCGGCATGGCAGACGCCATGGCATTTGCCGAGCTGAGCGGCCTTGACCTGGAGAAGACCCGCCAGATGATCCTGGGCGGTACCGGCAAGTCCGGCGCCATGGAGAGCCTGGCTCCCAAGGCGCTTGACGGCGACTACAAGCCCGGCTTTATGGTCGAGCACTTCATTAAGGACCTGCGCTTGGCGCTCGCTTACGCCGATGACCGCGAGCTCGCGCTGCCCGGTGCCGACGTCGCTTTTACGCTCTACGACATGCTCGACGCCATCGGTGGCGCCAAGCTGGGCACCCAGGCCATCACGGTTCTCTACAAGGAGGAGGCCGACGCCATCGCCGCCGGTCTGGACTGGTCGCAGTATCGCCCCGAGGAGCATGGCGCTCACGAGGAAGGTTGCGGTTGCGGCGAGCACGGCGAGGACCATGAGTGCGGCTGTGGCCATCACCATGGCGAGGACCACGAGTGCTGCGGCGGCCACGGCCATGACGACGGCCACGAGTGCTGCTGCGGCCACCATCACGGGGAGTAGCGCCCATGAGCTGGACGTTCGTGGTGCTTGCGCTGGTACTCTTTCTCTTTGCGATCTACATCGGCTTTCTGTGCGGCCAGTGGGCGTGCGAAAAGCGTGTCATCACCAAGCGCGACTACTGGATTGCCAACTTTGCAGGAGCGGCGGCGGTCGTCCTACTGACCTGGGTGTTCTCGCTGTTCCCGCTGGTGCAGTTTGCGCCGATCGGCTGGCTCGGCGGCTTTATCGCCGGCCTTAAGATGAGCTTTGGCGAGTCCGTCGGTCCATGGCGCAAGCACGACGAGGTTTTTAACGTCAACAAGGCTCATCGCGCCGCCGCCGACGCGGGCGACGCCGAGGAGCGCCGCCGTGCACGTCGCAATGGCGCGGCCGACCGGCAGCTCATCTCGGTCACCGATGACAGCAAGGGTGCTGGCAAGCACGCCAAGAAATAAA
>CALHWR010000234.1 GCA_938036665.1 uncultured Collinsella sp.
GCTGGCAACTAACTGCCAGCGGGCCTGTTCCTGTTTGTCGAGGGAGTGCAATGGGCAGAGCCGAACCGGTCGGGCACCAAAAAAGGCGGACGCCGTAGCGCCCGCCCTATAGCAATCGAAAGTTCTAGCCAGCAGATCGATCTAGTACACCATGCCCATGGCGTCCTGAACCTCGGCCAGGGTCTGCTCGGCAATCTCGTTGGCGCGACGGTTGCCCTCGTGCAGCACGTCCTTCACATAGTCCAGATCGTTCTCATAGCGCTGACGACGCTCGCGGATCGGCGCGAAGTACTCGTTGACGGCCTCGGTCACGTACTTCTTGAGCTGGCCGGAGCCGCCCATGCCAATCTCCTCGGCAATCTCGACCTCGGAACGGCCGGTGCAGATGGCGGCGGTTGAAAGCAGGCCGGACACGCCGGGGCGGTTCTCGGGATCGAACGTGATCATGCGCTCGGAGTCGGTCTGGCTCTTCTTGATGCGCTTGGCCGTCTCCTCGGCGGTCATCGAGATGTTGATGGCGTTACCGTAGCTCTTGCTCATCTTGCGACCGTCCAGGCCCGGCAGCAGCGGGGTCTCGGACAGCAGTGCGTCGACCTCGGGGAACACCTTGCCGTAGCGGTTGTTAAAGCGGCGGGCGATGGTGCGGGTGAGCTCGATGTGCGGCAGCTGGTCGCGACCGACGGGCACCACGTTGCCCTTGCAGAACAGGATGTCGCAGGCCTGGTGCACCGGGTAGGTGAGCAGAAGGCCGGTGAGCTCGTGGCCCGAGGCCTCCATCTCGGCCTTTACCGTGGGGTTGCGCGCCAGCTCGGCCTCTGAGACCAGCGACAGGAACGGCAGCATGAGCTGGTTGGCGGCGGGCACGGCGGAGTGCGCGTAGATCATGGTCTTGTCGGGGTCGATGCCGCAGGCAAGGTAGTCCATGACCATGTTGTACACGTTGTCCTGGATGTGCTCGGTCGTGTCGCGGTCAGTGATGACTTGGTAGTCGGCGATGAGCACGTTGGTCTTGGCGCCCATGTTCTGCAGCTCAACACGGCCCTTGAGGGTGCCGAAGTAGTGACCCAGGTGCAGACGGCCGGTGGGGCGGTCGCCGGTGAGCATGGTGAACTTCTCGGGCGTTTTGGCCAGGCCCTCGCGAATGGCGTTGCTCTTTTGCAGCGCGACTTCGTAGCTGTTCTCGTTTGGCATGATTGCTCCTAACGTATGTTCATGGGTCAAGATGATAACGCGTTTATTGGAGGGGCGGGTCGTAAGTAGGCGAGGGGCGGGAGAGCGGCGGCTTGTGCGATGGGCGCGGCGTGGCTGCACGTTTGGCCGGCGGCGTCTGGACGCATCCTCGGCAGCTTACCCTAGAGCTTGTGGTGGCGCTCTTCCTTACGTTCCTCGGCTGCCTGCTCCTCCTGCTTAAAGGCGGGATCGTCGGGGGTGACGAGCTCGTCCTCGTGCGTGCGCTTGTTGTAATGGTGGCGCAGCACGGGCTCAAACAGATGTAGATGCTTGGCAAAGGCCGCCGAGCCAATGGCGAGCACGGTAAAGATGAGGACGCGCATGGGGACCTCGACCTGATTGATGGCGGCGGCGCCGGCCGAAAGCATGATGCACCAGGCGTAGATGAGGAGCACTGCCTGCTTTTGGTTGTAGCCCTCTTGAATGAGGCGGTGGTGGATATGGCCCTTGTCGGCCTGCCCGATGCTAATGTGGGCGCGCTTGCGGCGCACGATGGCACTAAACGTGTCGATGATGGGCACGCCGGCCACGATGAGCGGGATGATGAGCGAGGTGAGTGCGGCGGTGCGGCTCACGTTGAGCAGCGAGATGGAACCCAACGCAAAGCCCAGAAGCAGCGACCCCGAGTCGCCCAAGAAGATGCTCGCGGGGTTGAAGTTATAGCGCAAAAAGGCGAGGCACGAGCCAAAGAGTGCAATGGAGAGCGCGGCGGCGTCGATGCGGCCCGAGAGCACGGCGACCGAAAACATGGTGAACGACGCGATGCCGCAGATACCCGTGGCCAGACCGTCGAGGCCGTCGATAAGGTTGATGATGTTGGTGAACGCCACCAGGTAGACAATGGTGATGGGGTAGGCGAGCCAGCCGAGCATGATCTCGCCGGGAGCAAACGGGTTGACGATGACGCCGATGCGCAGGCCGCCCAAGCAAGCGATGAACGCGGCGAGGACCTGGCCGGCCAGCTTTTGCTTGGGCTTGAGCTGGAAGACGTCGTCGATTGCGCCGGTCGCAAAGATGACGGTAAAAGAAAGCGCAAGTATGGGGTAGCTGATGTGCAGACGGGGGTGGGGCACCAAAACGGGCGGCCAGCCCAGGTACCAGGTGCCTAGGATCTGCACAATACAGGCAACGACCAGGCCCAAAAACACCGCCGTTCCGCCCAAACGCGGGATGGGCTTGGTGTTGATGCGGCGCTTAGAAGGATAGTCGACGGCGTCGAGCTTAATTGCCAAGCGCTTGACCAGGGGCACCGTGAGGAAGGTCGTGATAAAGGCCGCCGCTGCCACGCATAGATACGGTATGTAGCTCGGGGATGAAGCCATGAATCTAAAAACCGCCAAGCGTCGAAGGAAAAGGTCAAAGGTTGCTAAGCGCAAAGGGCATAGCCGAACCATGATACTCGACCAAGGGGGGTGCATGGAATTGCACGCAGCGATAATCACGCGCTTACCAGATATTGGGATGTTGTCGATGGATTGTCGGGATACCGGCGGGGATCCATATGGGCTGTAATGGTGGTTTTCGGCAAATAAAAACCACCCCCCACGTTACGAAAATGAACCCACCTAAAACAGGTGGGTGCCCTCATCGACTGTTCCAGCGTCCTTAACAACGAAGGATACCTGTACTAGGTACGACTGTGTGGGCTCCCTAAATAAACGCGACGGTTCACCCAGTTGCTCCGCGGGGGGCGGAATACCTACATCATAAAGCGGCACTTTATCGATTCCAGTCTTGACATTACAAAAATCGTGTCGGACGATTACGGCGCCTTGGGCTCGAGCCGTCTGTGCGGTTGGTCCCTTTACGTTTGAGCTGCTGAATCGTTGTTTTGGAGCATGTTTTTATGCCGACGCCGTTGACCGAACTTTTTTCGCCCGCCTGCCATTTGTGTCCGCGCCGTTGCGGTGCGGTGCGCGACGAGGGTGCGCACGGCGTATGCGGTGCCGATGACACGCTCAAGGTGGCCCGCGCAGCGCTTCATATGTGGGAGGAGCCGCCTATCTCGGGCGAGGCCGGTTCGGGCACGATCTTCTTTAGCGGCTGCTCGCTCAAATGTATCTATTGCCAGAACCACGAGATCTCGACGGGCAATTTTGGGCTTGAGATTTCGCCCGAGCGCCTGGTCGAGATTATGCTGGAGCTGCAGGACCAAGGTGCCAATAACATCAATCTGGTGACGGCGACGCATTATGCTCACCTGCTGCCGGCCGCGATTGCCGCAGCTCGGGAGCGCGGACTGGTCATTCCAATCGTCTACAACACGAGCGGTTATGAGCGTGCGAGTGCCGTGGCGGCGCTCGGCGATTTGGTCGACGTGTGGCTTACCGACTTTAAGTATGCCAATGCGGCGCTTGCGCAGTCACTCTCTCATATTAAGGACTACCCGCGCGTGGCTGTGTCGGGTCTGGCCCAGATGGCGCGCGAAATTGAGCGCCGCGGGGGAGAGCTGGTAGACGGGGACGGGCTCATGAAGCGCGGCATAATCGTGCGTCATCTGGTGCTGCCGGGGCATGCGGACGATTCGTGCCGCGTGTTGGACCTGGTGTGGCAGACGGTGGGCGACGTGCCGATCTCGGTCATGAACCAGTACACGCCCAATGCCCTCATGCGCGAACAAGGCGGCGACCTGGCGCGCGCCGTGACGCGCGAGGAGTACGAGCAGGTGCTCGACCATGCCGACGACCTGGGCTTTACGACGATGTTTTGGCAAGAAGGCGGAGCAGTAGACGAGAGCTTCACCCCGGCGTTCGACACCACCGGCGTCCTCACCAGCGCAAAGTAGTGCGCTCGCCGATGATTTTTCTGGGACGGGGATTAAAAAATCATTCTGAGAGCGGGGCTTTGTCGCTGAGTAGTCAATTTGGGACGGGGCTATTTTAGCTACCACGGCCGGTGGTGCACCGGTTAGGTTGGTCGACGGCGTGGGTAGCTAAAATAGCCCCGTCCCAAATTGACTACTCGCCAACTG
>CALHWR010000235.1 GCA_938036665.1 uncultured Collinsella sp.
GTCAGCGCCCTTTCGTTTCACGTCACCTTGTCTCAAATGCGACCCGCTCGCTGTCGTTGCCAAAACATCGGCGTTGCCGTGGTTGTCGCTGTAGTCATTGGGTAGTCATTGGGGACGTTCTTAAATGACTAGTCAAAGGGGACACTCTTACGGCACTTGGCACTTGGGGACGTTCCTTTTGTGCCGGCACCTGGGGACAGTCCTTATGTCAAGAGATCGGTGCAAGAGGGATAGGTTGCCTTGCGTCGATCTAAATAAGTTGCGGTGAGATAGTTCTTGAATTGGCCTTTTTGGGGCTAAACAGAAACTTTCTCACCGCAACTGAGTTGAGGCGTTTTTTGGCAGCTGGTTTACTTGCTCGCGAACAGCCAGATCAGGATGATTACCAGAATCACGGCGACGATGCAGACGATGGCGCCAGTGAATTTGATGCGTGAGTCGCGGGTACGCTCGCGCACCGCGTCCTCGGTGGCCTCGAGCTGGTCGACTTCTTGCTCGGTCTCGGCGTGTTCGGCTTTGTCTCGGGCCAAGGATCCTGCAAGCGACTCAGTGATTTCTGGGTGGTCGTGCACCTCGGTCGCCTGTTCGATGATCGACTGTGCATGTGCGGCATCTGCTTGGGCGTTGGCGATGGTCTGCTCCTGCTCGCGGCGTGCCTTGTCCTCCGCGGCGATCTTCTCGCGCAGTTCGCGCTGATGAGTCGCGGCGGCGGTCTTCGCCGTCTGCAGCTCGTCGCGCGCGGCATCGGCTTCGGTCGTCACGGCTTGGTGCGCGCGTTTTGCGTCGGCGATAGGGGCTTGAGCCTGCTCGACGGCCTGCTCGGCTGCGGCAAGCGAGTGCTCAAGGTCGGCGGTGATGCGCGGGACATCTTCTTCGGCTTTACGCAGGGCATCTGCCGTGTCGGAAATCTGCATCGAGAGCTCGCTGGTGCGCACCGTATAGTTGGCGGGATTTGCCGAGGGATTGCGTTGCAGCTCGGCATACTCATGACGCAGCGTCTCGAGCTGGGCGCGCGTGGCGTCGACGGTTTGTTGTGCGGCGGCAATGCCGGCGTCTCGCTCTGCCTTCACCTTGTCGCGGATGCGCTTGGAATCCTCAAGACGTCGAACGAGGCGGTTGCCGGTCTCGCGTGAGCTCGCCTCGCGGGCCTCCACGGCGTCGAGCGCGGCCTTCAGGCGGAGCTCAGTCGCGTCATCCTCTGTCTTCATTTGTTCGAGCTGACCCTTGAGCTCTGTCGCTTTGGAGGCGTGGGCATCACGGTCAATCTCGGCGGCCGCTGCAGTCTTTTGGGCCGTGGCAATC
>CALHWR010000236.1 GCA_938036665.1 uncultured Collinsella sp.
CGCGTTTGTGTAGACGTTGTGGGCGGAGACGAGAAACCTCAGGTTGTTCTCGATGGTATCGAGGCTGCACTTGCCGCCGATCCCGACATCGAGGTCTTGGCAGCTGGCCCCGCTGAAATCGTCAATCCCTTTGCTGCTTCCCATGCACGTGTTGAGGCCCTTGAGGCACCCGACGTTATCGCCATGGATGACGATCCCATTCGCGCCGTGATGACCAAGCGTAAATCGTCGATCGTGCTGTCGTGCCGCGCCATCAAGAAGGGAAATGCGGACGCGTTCTTCTCCGCCGGCTCGACCGGTGCCATGACTGCTGCCGCGACAGCCTACGTTACACCGTTTAGATATATGGCCGAAGGCAAGAAGCAGCCGGTACGTCCCTGTCTGACCAATGCGCTACCCAATCGCGCCGGCGGTCTGACGGTGCTGTGCGATATGGGCGCCAACCCCGATGTTGATGTGGACGATATGGTGCGCTTTGCGCAGATGGGCAGCGCCTATGCCCGCGTCGTCTTGGGCATTGAACATCCTCGCGTAGGTCTGCTCGCCAACGGCACCGAGGACGAGAAGGGTTCTAACTTTACCAAGGCCTGCTTCCCTGCTATGAAGGCCGCAGTTCCGGGCTTTGTGGGCAACTGCGAAGGCACCGACCTCACCTCGGGCAATTTCGATGTCGTTGTTGCCGACGGCATGTCGGGCAATATCGCTCTCAAGGCTACCGAGGGCGCTGCCAAGTTTTTGCTGCAGGAGCTCAAGGGCGCCTTTATGGCCTCGCTCGGCACCAAGATCGCCGCGCTGCTCATCAAAAAGCAGATGCGCGAGATTAAGGCCAAGCTCTCTGGTGATGCCAAGGGCGGCGCGATTCTTTTGGGCCTGCGTGGCGTGGTCCTGATCGGCCATGGCGCCACCTCGGTCGAGGCTGTTAAAAACGGTACGCTTGCGGCGGCCGAAGCCGTGCGCGCGGGGCTGGTCGAGAACGTCGCCAACTCTATGGACGGTATCGTTTTATAAGAGCGAGTTAGGGCGTTGTTATGTGCCTCGCGGCGCACGTCGTGGGGTAGAATCAAAACCGTGTTTTGGTGCCGTCTGCGCGGTGCCAATCTTTTGGTATTCATGCACTATGAGAGGAAGCGCTATGGACCGCTCCGAAATCTTCGACAAGATCGCCGAGGTCGCTGCTGACGTTCTGGGCGTCGATGTTGCCGAAATTAGCGATGAGACCACCTTTGACGACCTCGATGCCAACTCGCTCGAGCGCCTGCAACTGGTTACGGCTATCGAGGACGAGTTCAATCTCGAGATCGATGACGAGACCCTGCTCTCGCTCAACTCTGTCGCCGACGCCGTCGACGCGATCGAAAACGCCAGGGAGGCTTAGGTCTTGGCTTTATCCGAACGACTTACGCGCGCCCAGGAGATTCTGGGCCACGAGTTCAATGACAAGGTGCTGCTGCGCGCGGCCCTTACGCATCCTTCGGCCGTCGAAGGCCAGCCAGTTTCTGCCAGCTATGAGCGCCTTGAGTTCTTGGGCGATTCCATTTTGGGCGCCGTCGTCGCCCGTTCGCTCTTTGAGTCCTATCCGGAGTTTGACGAGGGCAAGCTCACGCGCCTGAAGGTGTCGCTTGTCTCGGGCGCTACGCTATCCGAGGTGTCGCATGAGCTGGGCATCGACGACATCATCATATTTGGTGCCTCCGAGACCGGTACCGGCGCGCGCGGCCTGCACTCGGCGCTCGAGAACGTCTACGAGTCGCTCGTGGGTGCGCTGTACCTGGATGCCGGCTGGGATGTTGCGGCGGACTTTATCCATCGTACGCTCAAACCGCACCTGGCCTCCGAGCGTGCCGAGCACCCTGCGAGCCCCAAGTCGTTCTTGCAGGAGTGCGTGCAGGCAGACGGCCATGAGCCTCCCGCGTATAAGCTGGTCGGCTCCGAGGGCCCCGCGCATGCGCCCACCTTTACCGCTGTGGTGCTCATCGACGGTATTCGCCAGGGTCGCGGCTCCGGCTCCTCAAAGAAGGAAGCCGAGGGAGCCGCTGCACTCGAGGCACTTGACCGCATGGGCTACACCACCAACGGCGTGATTCTCAACAAGAAGCCTGTTTAAGCGAGGAACCGTGTATCTCAAGTCCCTCACGCTCAAAGGGTTCAAGTCGTTTGCCGACCGCGCCCATATGACGTTTGAGCCGGGCCTGACCGTCATCGTCGGTCCCAACGGCTCGGGAAAATCGAACATCTCTGACTCGATTCTGTGGGTCCTGGGCGAGCAGAGCGCCAAGCAGCTGCGCGGCCAGGCCATGGAGGATGTCATCTTCTCGGGCTCGTCAGCGCGCAAGCCGGTGGGTGTCGCCGAGGTCACGCTGGTGCTCGATAACTCGGACCATATGCTGCCCGTCGACTTTGACGAGGTCGCCATCACCCGTCGTATGTATCGCTCGGGCGAAAGCGAGTACCTCATCAACTCGAGTCCGTGCCGCCTGATGGACATTCAGGACATCCTGCACGATTCGGGCTTGGGCAAGGATACGCATTCCATCATCAGCCAGGGCAAGCTCGACGCCATTTTGCAGAGCCGCCCCGAGGAGCGCCGCGCCCTCATCGAGGAGGCCGCCGGCATCTCCAAGCACAAGCGCCGCAAGGAGCGTGCGCTCAAAAAGATTAAGTCGATGGACGAGCACCTGACGCGTGCCCGCGACATCAATAAGGAAATTGCCCGTCAGCTGCGACCGCTGGAGCGTCAGGTCGATCGTGCGCGCAAGTACAAAGAGCTGTCCTCGCGCGCGAACGAGCTTACGCAGATGCTAGCCGTCGACGAGCTGCGTTCGCTGCAGTCGCAGTGGAGCGACCTGGAGAGCCGCTCCAAGGAAGGCGCCGCCGAGCTGGAGCTTGCGCAGTACCGCATGGGCGAAAAGGAGCGCGAGCTCGAGAAGCTCCAGGTCATGCTCGAGGAAAAGGGCCTGTTTGTGGGCGATCTGGGCGAGCAGCGCCGCCATATGCAAGATGTGGTCGGTCGCATTAACTCCGATATGCGTCTGCTCGAGGAAAAGGGCCACAACATGG
>CALHWR010000237.1 GCA_938036665.1 uncultured Collinsella sp.
CCTCGGGCGCCTTCGATTCATAGATGGTAAAGGTTCCCAGGGGGACATCGGTGAGGGTAGCTCGACCGCTTTCATCGGTCCTGAGAGTTTGTGTCCATCCAGGGGTTGATTGCGATACGCACACGAATTCTGCTCCTGCGAGCGAAGCCCCAACTTGGGGGCCTGCATTCGTTGCGGCGTCGAGCTTTACAATGCGCAAGGTAATGGTGCCGGGTTGTTCATCAATGGTGACGTATCCGCCGTTATCCGTCGTGGTAAAGGCAATGCGATCGTGCAGGGGGATATAACCAGCTGGCGCTGTTGTCTCAACTAGGTAGTATGCCGTGTTGGGCAGAAGTGCTGCCTGCGCTTGACCGTTGCCGTCCATCTGGATGGTGCCGACACGCGCGCCGCTGGCGCTCTCAAAAACATCGAATGTTGCCCCGGTAAACTGATAGGTATTGTTTCCGCTGGTAATAACAGTGTTCGCAGACTGCTTTTGGAAGGAAACAGAGACCGCCGGCAGTACATAGAGCATGTCTTGACGTCTGCTGCCGCCCGATACGGTTCCTAGATAGCGTCGCGCGCGGTGCGGAGCGGCTTTGATGCTTCCTGATTTTGCGCTGTCGTGGAGCCACCGCGCAGCCGCCACGACTTCATCGTCGGCGGTAAAGTGCCCGCTCTTGGTTTTGCCCTGAGCGGTCGTGTAGGAGTAGGTGCCGTCGACATGGGTAGTGCCGTTGAGCATCCATACGGCAAGCTGGGTGGCGGCGCGGGCGCGATCGGGTGAAAGATGGTAACCGCCAAACGACGTGGCGGTAGGATATCCGTGACAAACGATTGCTGCGAACTCGTCGTCGAGCCACACCCAGCCTTGATCAAAGTTGAGCCATGGGCCGCCCGGCTTGGTGGGGCCGGGACGCTCCTGGTTCATGCAGTAGGCAATCGAGGCGTCTTGAGCTTCATACTTGCCGATAAAGAAGGGCCCACAATCATCGCTGATAGTGCGGAAGCCGAGCTGGTCGTAGCCATCGACGGCAAATGCGGCTCCCGGTGCCAGGCAGCCGAAAAGCAGGAAGAGGAGCAGGAGCAGCGGACCTGTTGCGATTGCGCTGTGGACAGAGTGCGTGGGTGCGTTGGACATGGCTGCTCCTTATCCCTCGTGCGCCGCACGGGGAGGCTGCGACGCGTAGGATGAGGCTACCCCCGAGGTTCATGCGGGTAAGTACCGGAGCCTGACCAAAAGCTTGCCCAATTCCTGACAAATTGAGCTCAAATACAACAATCAAGCAAAAGCGCAGGTAGAAGATAAGGTGAACAGGAAGTCAAAGGTCCTCGTCTCCACAATTGACGCGATTTTCAAACGAATCTCCACAGCTAAAACAAGCATCGCCACCCTTGTATCGAACAAGACAACCGCGTTATACTATCCCCCACATATGCGGGCATCGCCAAGTGGTAAGGCATCAGCTTCCCAAGCTGACACTCGCGGGTTCGAGTCCCGTTGCCCGCTCCATTCGAATTTCAGGCACGGTAACGTTTCGTTACTGTGCCTTTTTCAATAAAGTGCCGGGACTCGAACCCGACAGGGTGCGAGCGTTAAATAAACGCGAAGCGTTTATAGCGAGCAGGCAAGGTCGCCGATAGGCGACCGCAGCCGGTGCGGATTTGCGAAGCAAATACGCGGACGTCCCGTTGCCCGCTCCATCGAGCGCGGGAGACCTTGGGACGGCCAATTCAACAAAGTCTTCCCCATCGTCTCCGTGAATCCGAGGAGATCGACCGCAGCCGGTGCGGATTTGCGAAGCAAATGCGCAGACGTCCCGTTGCCCGCTCCAATTCCAAAATGTTAGGTTAATGCCTGCTGCCCATACTCGCGCCCGCGCACGGTACAATGGTTGAGTTACGACCAACGTGCCAATAACCAAAAAGGAGCCGCTATGATCGATCGCTATACCCGCCCGGAGATGGGACATATCTTCTCCCTCGAGAACAAGTATGCCATTTGGCAGGAGATCGAGGTTCTGGCCTGCGAGGCCCAGGCGGAGCTCGGCAAGATCGGCATTTCTAAAGACGAAGCCCAGTGGATCCGCGACCATGCCAACTTTGAGAAGGCGAAGGTCGATGAGATCGAGGAGGTCACGCGCCACGATGTCATCGCCTTCCTGACCAACATGAAGGAATATATCGACGCCGATGTTCCCGAGGGCGAGCCCAAGCCTAGTCGCTGGGTTCACTACGGTATGACCAGCTCCGACCTGGGTGATACTGCTCTGTGCTATCAGCTTACTCAGGCGTGTGACCTGATTATCGAGGACGTCAAGAAGCTCGGCGTGATCTGCAAGCGCCGCGCCTTCGAGGAGCGCAATACGCTCTGCGCCGGACGCACCCATGGCATCCATGCTGAGCCGATGACCTTCGGCATGAAGTTTGGCTCTTGGGCATGGGAACTCAAGCGCGACCTTGATCGTCTTGAGGATGCTCGCAAGAACGTTGCCTTCGGTGCCATCTCCGGTGCCGTCGGCACCTACAGCTCCATCGAGCCGTTCGTCGAGGAGTACGTCTGTGAGCACCTGGGTCTGGTTCACGACCCGCTGTCCACGCAGGTCATCAGCCGCGATCACCACGCCTATCTTGCCGGCGTGCTTGCCACTACAGCGGCCACCTGCGAGCGCATCGCGACCGAGGTCCGCAACCTGCAGAAGACCGATACACTCGAGGCCGAGGAGCCCTTCCGCAAGGGCCAAAAGGGCAGCTCCGCCATGCCGCACAAGCGCAACCCCATCACCATGGAGAAGGTCTGCGGTCTGTCGCGCGTCGTGAAGTCCAACGCCCAGGTCGCCTTCGACAACGTCGCCCTGTGGCACGAGCGCGACATTTCGCACTCTTCCGCCGAGCGTGTCGCCCAGGCCGATAGCTTCATCGCGCTTGACCATATGTTCCAGTGCCTCATTCGCGTTATCGACGGCCTGCAGCTGTATCCGGCCCGCATGATGGCCAATCTCAACAAGACCCGCGGCCTCATCTTCTCCTCCAAGGTCCTACTTGCCCTCGTCGATACGGGTATCACCCGCGAGGATGCGTACGCCATTGTGCAGGAGAACGCCATGGCCACCTGGCACGAGGTGCAGGATTGTGTCTCTGGCCCCACCTTTAAGGAGCGTCTCGAGGCCGATCCGCGCTGCACCGTCAGCCAGGAGAAGCTCGACGAGATTTTTGATCCGTGGGACTTCCTCACCCGCATCGATACGGTCTTCGATCGCCTGGAGCAGCTCGAGTTCTAACTGATCGATTGGGGACGAAGTCAAACCGATCAGTTTACTTTCGGCCTCCGTTGAAGCTCGGCCTTTCAGCCCAAGCCCCGTTGGTAACGCGTTTATCAACGGGGCTTTTGCGTGGGAGCGTCGGGAAAGTCATACTTCAGCGGGTGATGGTATATTGCAGAAATGTCGCTTGCCGTTAATTTGCCCCTTCTGGCAAACGTTAGCTTGCAAGTGCTCGTTGGGGGGGGGTATCCTTAAGCCAATTTTAAGGTGTGGGAGAATGCTGCGTTTTTTCACGAGAGATTGGACTTAGGGGAATGAGAAAAGGGTTTTGGAGGATAGCCGCAGGCATCTGCGTTGCTTTAACGGCGGCAACGTTTGGGCTGACGGTGGCCGCCCCGCATGCGGATGCTGTCATGCTGGAGTCGCAGGATGGTTCCATGGGTGCATCGTTTCTCCCATACGATTCGTCTACAGGCGATGTGTGGTCAGAATTTGATGTCGCTGTTGGACAGACGGTGAAAGGAAGGCTTTCCTTTTTTAATAAAAATCACGAATGGGCGCCCATTGACCCTAGTGATATCGATATCACATCGTCTGATGAGGATATCGCTAAAGTGAGCTATAAATCACGTGATTGGGTGTTGACAATTAGTCCCACCAAAGTCGGCACAACGACTATAACCATGAAGAGCAGGGCTGACGAGAGTTTAAACGGTTCTCTTAAGATTAAGAGCGTGGCTAATCTCAATCCAATTAAGGTGAGTTTCGTATCCTATGACCAATCCGGTGCGACGACAACGACTGCAACGCTGGGTTACACGGATGATTGTCCGCAAAAATGCGGGAACACGCACTATGCATTGCTAGAGGGGACAGTTTACGTTCGCCCCAAGGACGAGACCCGTGCGGCTACATATTTTGAAATAAAGGAAGATCCCTCAAAGGATTCCAAAGTTCAGGCAAGGGTGAATTCGAATTATTATTCATATGGAACTTCTGAGCTAAGCGCTTCTTTGCAACTCGAGGCGTTGGCGAAAGATGCAAAAGAGGCCAAGGTTCTTGTCGACTATTGCAACGGCGAGACCGAGACGAAGAAGCTATGTGATGTTGTAACCGAGAATCAGGAGCCTGGATTCAATGAGCGTGGGAACAAAAAACAAAAGATGCTGGTTGGGGACAGCTCTTATCTTTCTGCCATTCTCAACGTTTCCCCAAATGAAGTACTGAAGGCATGCCAGCGTGCACATTGGGATGCGCTCGTTAGCTCTGTAACCTATTCTCTAGAAAGCAGCGATGTTGTTGAGCTTACCGATGGTGAAAACTCGTTTAAGGCAATAAAGCCTGGCACCGTTAAGGCTCATGCTCGTGATGGCCTTGGCAATGACCATCCCTTTGAGATAGAGGTTGTCGACCCTGCGGAAGTGAGCCTTTCGAAGGCTAAGTTTGTGTCGAGCGATTATACATTTCCCTGTGAGGTCAGTTCAGATAGTATATCCAAAGATTGGCTTTGGCTGGAATGTGACAGGGGGTTTGAATATCCAAAGGGCGTGCTGAGCAAAAGCGCTGAGGAATTGATGGACTCCTATGCCGGCGCAAAGTATTCTTTCACTTCAGATAATCCCGATGTCCTCGAGGTAAAAGGACCGATGTTTAATGGTGGCAGTTACTTGGGGTATTTAGTGCCTCATAGTTACGGCGATGCAACGGTTTCAATGTACTTGGGTGGTCGTCTCTGCGACACTATGACCGTTCACGTCGTCAAGCCGGGCGAGGAACCTGCAAAAACTACGGTCTCCATTACGGATGGTTACTCAACATCTATGGACAAGGGCACGACTCAGCAGTTGAAGGCAAAGGTTTCCCCTGACGATAAGGCCAGTAAGGTTGTCTGGTCCTCTTCTAACGAGAGCGTCCTTACCGTCGATGGCAACGGTCTTGTTATCGCTGTCGGTGACGGTAATGCCACGATCACGGCAACAGTTGATGGAGTCTCTGCAACCACAGATACAATTACGGTAACCACTCCGGTAGTAAGGGTCTCGAGCGTCAGTCTCAGCGCGTCGAATCTTAAGCTTGCTGTGGGCGGCGAGCCCTCGACGTTGACCGCAACGGTTGAGCCCAACAATGCAACGAATAAGAATGTGTCCTGGTCTTCGAGCGACCCGGAGGTCGCCACGGTTGCGGACGGCGTCGTGACCCCGGTCAAGGCCGGTGCTGCCACGATCACCGTTACCACTGAGGACGGCGAGTATAGCGCCACGTGCAAGGTGACGGTTATTCAACCTGCAACGGGTATCACACTCGATAAGCAGAAGGTCACGCTTGTGGGCGCTGCAACCGAGCAGCTTAAGGCAACGGTCGTTCCCGCGGAGGCTGACCAGACGGTTGTCTGGAAGTCCAGTAACGACAGCGTCGCTACGGTCGATCAAACCGGCAAAGTGACGTCTGTTTCCAAGGGCGCCGCAACCATCACTGCTTCGACCGAAGATGGCACCTATTCTCAGGATTGCGCGGTGACTGTTTCCAACCCCGCAACGAACCTTACGGTCGACCAGACCGCTCTTAACCTCAAGAAGGGCGAAGAGCGCACCGTGAAGATTTCTCTTGTTGGAGCCCTTGCGGGCGAGGTCGACGAGACCAAGCTTGCTCTGGATAACACGGGCGCTTCGAAGGCGTTTAAGGTTGTCGACAACGGCGATGGCTCCTACACCGTTACCGCCCTCAAGACCGGTTCTGGCTCATTTGTCATTACTGCAGAATCGCTCTCCCAAACCGTCTCGGTGACCGTGACCAACCCCGTCCAGAAAGTCGAGCTCGACAAGACGAGCCTGTCCTTTACCGTCGGTGATGCCTCCGTAAAGCTCTCCGCAACGGTGAGTCCTGTCGATGCAGACGATACGACGGTGAGCTGGGCCTCCAGCGACTCGTCGATCGCTACGGTCAAAGACGGCGTCGTGACGCCGCTTAAGGCCGGTACCGCCACGATCACCGCCACCTGTGGTGACAAAACAACGACCTGTACCGTTACTGTAGCGGCGAGGACCATTGCGGGCGTTGCAGGTAGCGACGGAACGGACGTTAGCGTAAGCGCCGAGAACAATGCCGCTGCCGGCATTGCCCAGAACAACATCATCTCTCTTGTGGTCGAGGAACCGACAAATCTTACCGACGCCGCCAATGCTACAATTTCCGGCCTTGAGCAGGGGAGTACCAAGGTTGCCGATAAGCTCGATATCAAGCTTCTCAAGGACGGCGAGGTTATCGAGGACTACGAAGGCATGTCCTTCATCGTCCGTGTCAAGATGACTGCCGCCATGAAGGCGCTCACCAATCTCAAGGTGCTCTACGTTGCTGAGGATGGTTCCACCCAGGCTATGGATACGTGGATCGAGGGGGACTACCTCTGCTTCCGCACGAGCCACTTCTCGACGTACGTGGTGACGGGCGAGGAGGCCAATGGGGAGCCGGCTCAGCCTACGCAGCCCGTGACGCCGTCCCAGCCTGGTCAGCAGACGACGACCAGGGTGACCAAAAAGTCTACTAAGACTACTAAGGGTGCGCTCGCCAATACGGGCGATCAGGCCCCTGCCGTCGCCTTTATTATGGCCGTTGCCGGCGCTTCGTTGATTGCCTTCGCGCTTATGCGCAAACGTCTCGAGCGTTAGGGCGCCCCTCTCGTTTAAGCGCGACCTTTCAGTCCAAGCCCTGTTGGTAACTCGTCTTACTAACGGGGCTTTTCCGTTAAAGACTTCAGCCCGTGTGTCGCGTGCAGTGCGGCGCGTCGGAAACCGCCAGATACGCGGTCGGCGCCAACGGCCTGAACGAGGCAGCGGTCGGGGGTGCATTCGGGAGCAGCTGAGCTTCGAGTAGGGTTGACCTAATTCGACCGCCTGCGGATGCATTTCAACCATTGGCGCCTTGCCCGTCTTGGGCAAGGCGCTTTTTTCGCTGTTGCACTGGCCCCCTGGTAATAAAATGAACCTTATCTGCTGTTTCGATGAAAAGAGCCCTGTGCCCAGACGTATCAAACGAGGCGCCATCGTCTCGTCCGTGCTCATACTCCTTGTTGCCGTTTGTGCGGTCGCCCTGACGTATACCGTTCGAAACAGCTCTACCTCATCGAGCGAAGCCGATAAAGATCTCCCGGTACTTAAAATCGGCGTTACGGATAACGATCCCTATGTGTATATCGATATCACGGGCGACTACGCTGGTATCGATATCGATATCGCACGCGAGGCTTGCAAACGTGCGAGGCTCAGGCCGCAATTCGTCGACATATCTTGGAATGACCGCGATCGCCTGCTCAAAAATGGCGATATCGATTGTCTGTGGTGCGACTACTCGCCCTGTTATCGCGAAGACGATTATTACTGGACTGAGCCGTATCTAACCATAACGGTTTCGGTTGCCGCCAAGAAAACGAGCGGCATCAAGTCCTTGGCGCATCTCGACGGAAGCAAGACCATTGCAGTGATTGCCGGTTCGGTGAGTGAACGCCGGCTGCTTGCGGGCGATCTGGAAATCTCGCCGGACGTGCGCATCAAATCATATGGCTCTGCCGAACTCTGTAAAGCTGCCCTTGCCAAAGGGTATGTTGACTGTTGGATGGCGGACGTTCAGTCGCTCGATCCCCTCGTCGCCCAGTATCCCGGCCTGTATCGTGTGTTCGCCGACAACGTTATGACGGTTGACCTTGGCGTCGCGTTTAAGGACGGCTATGAGGGGGAGTACGTCAAAAACCTCAATACCGTGCTGTTCGAGATGGATCAAGATGGCACGATTGAGCGCATTGTGGGCAAGTACAAGGCGGGGGCGACGACGGACGGGCAAGGAGCGGAATCATGACAAATGATGAGCACCGCTTACGCCGAAAGGCATTAGTCACCGCGGCTATCTGCGTTGTGGCCAGCGCTGCTTTGTTGGGTCTGCTGTATGTGGTCGGCACGCATCGCTGTCTCGATAAAACGCTTGGGTTTGGCCAGGAAACCATGGTGTTTTTAAAAAACGCCTGCGAAAAATATGACCGATATGAACAGGGAAGAAAAACCGAGGCGACGCACAATTTGGATGCCGCGCTCGAGTCGTTTGCGACGTTCTTGCCACCTGATCACGTTGAAGTCAACGATGACCTCGTCGAGGAGTACGTTCATACCGAGCACCTTTCGGGAATGTTGGTCATGGACGCCGACAGCCATATGACCGCTCATTACGATATCGACGGTCGCGATCCGCTGATGCTGTGGCGAGAGGAGCTTGCCTGTTCGTCGGTCGCATCGATGTACCGAGGCTCCAAAGTGTCCTACTCGACGGTCGTAGAGCGTCGAGATGTCGACTTTGCCGTGAGTGTTGTTCCGTACGGTGATGGCGTAGCGCTGGGGTATCGATCGCTTGCGCCCGAGCCCGCCGATGATTATTCGTATACGATCGCCGACGTGCTCGTGAACAACACATTCCATCAGAGCCCAACGGTGTTCGTGATGCGCGATGCACAAATCGTTTCTTCAAACGATTCGACCGTCGATATAGCTCTCGCCCGGCTTCTTGCCGATAGCGGAATTGATTGGAAAGACGAAGGCTTATCACGTGTCGAATATCGGGGAAGTACCTGGTATGCCGTGCGTGCGGCGTATAAGGACTATCGCCTGTTTGCGCTCTATCCCAAATCTGAGGTCATGTCGGGCAGGATTTCATTTATCACTGCCGGCGTACTGGCGTTCCTGGTGTTTTTGGTTGTAGTGCTGTTGGTGCGTATCGTCGCCGATCGTCGCAATTTGGCCGAAAAGGACAAGCAGCTCGGCATCATCAATGCCATCAGTACCACGTATGAGTCGACCCTCCTGTTGCATCTCGACACGCTTGAGATCGAGGGGATTAACATGTCGCCATCGGTGGCGAAGATATTTGCCGAGCACTCCGAGGCATATGACTTTTTTGCAACGGTTTGCCGAGACATTGTGAGTCCCGAAAGTCGCGAGGCGGTCATGGAGCTCTTAGATATAAAGACGCTTCGGGATCGTATGGAGGGCGTGCCGTACTTGGATGCCGAGGTACGAGACTGCCGAGGTACGTGGTATTCGCTGCAGGTTGTTCCACAGCGCCGCGATGAGCGGGGTCGACTGGAATCGGTCGTCGTGGCAACGCATAACATCTCGATGACAAAGCGCGCCGAGGAGCTTTCTTTCCAGGACAAGCTGACGGGACTTCGCAATAGAAATTACCTTGAGTCCCTTGGCGACGACCTGGTGAACGAGTCCCTGCCCGTGAGTGTGATCATGATGGACTGCAATTTCCTCAAGCGTACCAACGATCTCTACGGTCACGAAATGGGCGATGAGCTGCTACGGCGTACGGCGTCTGTATTGAGGCGGGCGGCAGGCGAGATATTTGTGCCTATGCGCATTGGTGGCGACGAGTTCTTGCTGATTTGCCCTCACACCGATCGCGAATCCGCATGTGAAGTAGTGCAAGATCTTCGCCTCAGCCTTGCTGCTGCGAGCGATGAGGTGCTGACAGTCAGTGCGTCGTTTGGCGTCGCGACGGCAGAGGCGCCCGGTTATACACTGACCGAGATTTACCACATCGCTGACCACAACATGTATCAAGAGAAACGAAAAGTCCACGCTCGGGAAGCAGGTTGCTAGTATTGCTACCGCCGGTTTGCGCATTGGGGAATGTTGAATCGGTGCCCGCGATACTTTATCGGTTCGGACGGGGATAATAGACGTCTGAAATTGCTTTACGAGAGGGGAACGCAATGATTAGTTTTGATTACAAGCCTCAGGGCGTATGTACTCGCAATATCCACCTTGATCTTTCTGATGACGGCAACAAGGTGGTGGGCGTCGAGTTTACCGGTGGCTGCAACGGCAATCTCAAGGCTATCTCTAAGCTGGTCGAGGGTGCTCCTGCCGATCGCGTCATCGAGGTTCTCGCTGGTAATACCTGCGGTATGAAAAAGACTTCTTGCGCCGATCAGCTCACGCGCGCTATCGAGGCCGCTCGCGCCGAGATCGCCTAATGAGTATCGCCGACCAGATCAAGAACGGAATATCGCGCCGCGGCTTTGTGCTCGGAGGGGCTGCCGCGGGCGCTGCCACGGTGTTTGCCGGATGCTCAAAGAAAACGGGTACCAGCGACGACGCCGCCGGCGAGCCGCAGGTTATCAAAGACGACTCAAAGATTGTCTCGATTACGGATGAGTATGAGGCCGTCGATATCGATCTTGAGCCCATGGCGACATGGACATTGCCCTTGGGTACGCTGCTGTACTACTGCGACGGCGATTACGCCGCGGCGATGATGGCCCCGGCGTCTGCGCTGCATGCCAACACGCTTGGCGTGCTCAACTTGGGCGACGGCTCGCTCACGACGCTCATCGAGGATCCTATCGAAGGTGCGGGGTATTCGTTTTACGATGTCCGCGCCGGCGATGGCGTGTTTGCGTGGGTTGAGATGAACTTTGCCAATTCATCGTGGAAGCTCTACGCTCAAAATCTGTCGGGCGCTTCGCTCTCTGGCGACGTGGTTGAGCTCGATCGGGGTGGCAAGGACTATGATCCGCCACTGTTCACGGCGTTCGGGTCATCAGTCATCTGGTATAAAATGCCTTCGGCAGGCGGCAATAAAACGAGTAGTGATTCGTTTTGCTATCGTCGCTCGCTTGATGAATCCAAGGCCGAGACAATTTGGAAATCGACGGGCCGCTTTGCATCGGCCCCGCGTGCGAGCGACGGCATTTTGACCATCTCGCCGCGTGTCCGCAACGACGAGGGCGTCTACTACGGCATAACGGCAATCGATCTGACCGACGGCAACAACACCAAACGTGCCCAGCTAGTCCTTCCCTCGTCAGTCTCGCCTTTCGAGGCCGTATATATGGGCGATACCTTCGTGTTTTCTATCGAGGCGACCTATAGTGGCGTGGGCAGCTTGGGCAACATGGGCACGTATATCGGTAATGAGGGAGGGCCGTACCTCTTCCTGTCACGCGAGCCGCTCGCATGTGCGGCTGGCAAGAAGAATAAATACCTTGTTAAGGTGCAGGCATCGCATTTCCTGATCGACACCTCTGCCAAGACCTATGGCTCGCTGCTGTCGCCCGACCGCGCTTTGGAGTATGGCGATTATCCAGCTACGGCGGGAAAATCGGACTCATTCCTTACGTACGCCACGGTGCGCAACAGCCAGGGTATACCAGAGACGGTCACTGCACGCCTATTCTCTCTTTAAGCTTAGAGGGGTTAAAAAGGCGCCAACAGGGGAATAAACGCGTTGTAATTGTGAGTACCGCCCGCCGAGCTGTCGCGCCCATGCGATACCCGGTGGGCTCAGGTGCGTTAAAATGAGCTTGTTCTTAGCTAATTGAGACAGGGGGGCCGTGTTATGGCTTCAGATGCAAAAAAGATTCTGCTGGTCGAGGATGAGAAGGCAATCCGTGACGCTGTCGCTGCCTATCTCGAGCGCGAGGGCTATTGGGTTGTGGGCGTGGGCGACGGCCAGTCCGCTATCGAGGAGTTCGAGAAGCACCAGTTCGACCTGGTTGTGCTCGACCTCATGCTCCCCAAGATTCCCGGCGAGCGCGTTTGCCGCACCATTCGCGACACCTCGGATGTCCCCATCATTATGCTGACGGCCAAGGGCGAGATCGAGGACCGTATTATCGGCCTCGAGCTCGGAGCCGACGACTACCTGATCAAGCCGTTCTCGCCGCGCGAGCTTGTCGCGCGCGTACGCGCCTTGTTCCGCCGTGCCCACCAGGCCGATGAGCCGGCCGTCGAGGTGCTCGACTTTGGCGATCTGGTCATTGACATCTCGGGCCACAAGATTTTGGTCGAGGGCAAGGAAGTCGACCTGACGGCTTCCGAGTTCAAGCTGCTCACCACGCTTGCCCGTCACCCCGGCCGCGTCTACAACCGCATGGAGTTGGTCGAGAAAGTGCTCGGCTACGACTTTGAGGGTTACGAGCGCACCATCGACAGCCACGTGAAGAACCTTCGCGCCAAGCTGGGCGACGACCCCAAGAAGCCCAAGTGGCTCTACACCGTCCACGGTGTCGGCTACCGCTTCGAGGCTCCGACCAAGACCGATAAGTCGGACGAGAAATAAAGGAAATCACATATGACACCTGCGCGCTTTGAAATCGGGCAAAAGCATAAGCAGGAGAACGAGGCGGGTTCCAAGGCTAGTTGGAACACGCCTCGTTCCGATTCACGGCCAACGATGAGCTATCCCTCGCGTATGGCCCTGGCTTTTGCCCTGACGTCGCTCATGACGGTATTGGTGCTGGTGGGCGTTGTCTCCGTTGTGTGGGGCACCGTCTTTTCGGATTACACGCGTTCCAATATCGTTGAGATCGCCAATTCTGCCGCCGAAAAGCTTGCGACGTCGTATGAGGAAAACGGCAATTGGACTGCGGGCGAGCTGCGCACGGTCGCGACATCGAGTTTGGTGTCCGACGATTTGGGCATGCAGGTCGTCAACAAAAAGGGCGTTGTCGTCTATGACGACTCATGGCCTTCGGCAAGTGCGACCGCCGATGTGCGCGAGAGCGAATCGACGTCGAGCAGCGCAAGCGGTAAAAAGGCCTCGCATAGTCCGGTTTCGTCGGCGCCCACCGACTCCGATAGCGTTGCCAACGTCGAAATCATAACGTCTTCCGGCGAGCATGTCGGACAGGTAAAGCTATGGGCGATCGGGTCCGACGCACTGCTCACCAAGGCAGATTCTGCGTTTAGAGAGAAGACCTTTAACGCCATGGCCCTTGCTGCGGTTGTTGCCGTCTGCATCTCGGTCGTTATCGGATCGCTCATGTCGCGCATGCTCACCAAGCCGATTCATCGTATTACCAGCACGGCCAAGCAAATTCGCGATGGTGATCTATCAGCTCGCACGGGCTTGCGCGGCGATGACGAAATCGATCAGCTGGGTGAGACCTTTGACGAGATGGCCACCTCGCTCGAGAAGGACATGAAGCACGAAAAGCGCCTGACCTCGGATGTCGCCCATGAGCTTCGCACGCCGCTTATGGCCATGCTTGCAACGGTCGAGGCCATGCAGGACGGGGTGTATCCCACCGATGATGAGCATTTGGAAACCGTTGCTTCCGAGACGCGTCGCCTTGCCCGTCTGGTGCAGCAGATGCTCGACCTGTCGCGCATGGAAAACAGCACGGCGCCGCTCAACCTTGAGCCGGTAGACATGGTTCCCTTCGTGCGCTCCATCGTCAACGCCCAGGAGCGCCTGTTTGTCGACCGCGATCTGCGCTTGCGCTTTGCAGACGAGACCCAAGGTCACGACGATGTCGTCGAGGCCGACCCCGATATGATCACGCAATGCGTCATCAACCTCATGAGCAACGCCATGCGCTACACCCCCGAGGGCGGTTGGGTTGTGGTGTCGGTGCTCAGCGACCGCAAACATGTCAGCATTGCCGTTTCGGATACCGGTATCGGTATTGCCAAGGACGATCTGTCGCGCATTTTCGGTCGTTTTTGGCGTGCCGATGCCAGCCGCGCCCGCGAAGCTGGAGGCCTGGGCGTTGGCCTCGCCGTGACCAAGCAGATCGTCGAGCGTCACCATGGCTACATATCCGTGGAGTCGGAGCTTGGAAAGGGTACGACTTTTACAATTCATCTTCCCCGCGAGCACACGGCGGACGCGGCATCTACTACAATGGAGCACTAGCTTTTCGCTATTCGGTGAAGGAGGGGCCGCGTCCCTGCCGCTCCGAGTTTGCGAAAACATGCGGGAAAGAACCCGCATTTCTGTCGTATTTAGGTAAGGAGTGACTCACGTGACAACGATGGAGCGTCGTCCGGATTCCCGTGGCAAGGTTCGTGATATCTACGATGCCGGTGAAAACCTGCTGATGGTCGCCACCGACCGCATTTCTGCGTTCGACTTCATTCTTCCCGACGAGATTCCGTTTAAGGGAGAGGTGCTCAATCGCATCTCGGCATTCTGGTTTGATAAGTTTGCCGACATCGTCCCCAACCATCTCGTTTCCATCGACCCGGCGGATTTCCCCGAGGAGTTTGCTGAGTATCGTGACTACCTCGCTGGCCGCGCCATGCTGGTTAAAAAGGCCCAAACGATTCCTATCGAGTGCATCGTCCGCGGCTATCTGACCGGTTCGGGCAAGAAGACCTACGACGAGAACGGCACCGTCTGCGGCATCCAGCTGCCTGAGGGCCTGACCGAGGCTTCCAAGCTTCCCGAGCCGCTGTTCACGCCGTCCACGAAGGCCGAGATTGGTGACCACGACGAGAACATCTCGTTCGAGCGTTGCTGCGAGATCGTGGGCGAGGATATCGCCACGCAGATTCGTGACCTTTCCCTCAAGATCTACAAGGCTGCCGCCGAGTATGCAGCGACCCGTGGCATCATCATTGCCGACACCAAGTTCGAGTTTGGTGTCATCGATGGCAAGGTCACGCTGATCGACGAGTGCCTCACGCCCGATTCCAGCCGTTTCTGGCCTGCTGCCAGCTACGAGGAGGGCAAGATCCAGCCCAGTTACGACAAACAATTCGTCCGCAATTGGCTCAAGGCCAACTGGGATATGACGGGGGAGACCCCGCACCTGCCCGCCGAGGTCATCGATGGCACGTCCGAGCGCTATCGCGAGGCCTTCCAGATCATCACGGGCTCCCAGTTCACAAGCATGAAGGAGAACGCATAAGTGAGTACCCGTAGCGCCACGAACAAGCGCACGCAATCCCACGAGGTTACCGGGGTTGCGCGCAAGTCCGCCGCATCTGCTAAGCCTGCCCGTCAGGCAGCGAGCTCTGTCCGCGTCGTGCCGGCTTCGTCTAAGGCACGCCGCAAAGAGCTCGAGAAGGGCGAGAACCTCGAGGGCCTCTCTAAAGAGGAGAAGCGCGCCCGCAAGGCTAAGCAGCGCGCCAAGGAGGACCGCATCTACACGGTGTCGAATATCCTTCTCAAGCAGGATGAGGACTACACCAAGCGCCGTCGTATCTGGTGGGCCGTGCTTACTATCGGCATGGTACTCGTCGTGGCAATTTGGGCTTCGCTCTACTTCGCTCCCGCTGGCATGGTGTCCAGCCCTGTCCAGATGGTCGGCATCGTTTTGTCCTACGTCGTCATTTTGGGTGACTTTATTTACGACTTCGTTCGTATTCGTCCCCTGCGCAACATGTACCGCACGCAGGCCGAGGGCATGTCCGAGAACAAGCTCAACGCTCTTATCGAGCGCGCAGCTGCCGAGGAGGACAAAAAGGACTCCAAGAAGAAGTAGCGTTTGCATGCATACTTATCGCTAAGATATAAGGCGTGTCGTTTTTGCGGCGCGCCTTATTATTGTCCTATAGATAGATGGAGTGGCACATGATTCGAGCTGCCCTGACGGTCGAAGAAGCTCTGGAGGGCATGAAGGCCCTGGAGCCCAAGATTAAAAACTATGCGCGCCTGGTTGTCCGCAAAGGCGTAAACGTCAAGCCCGGCCAGGAGGTTGTCGTTCAGTCTCCGGTCGAGTGCGCGCCTTTTGCCCGCGTGGTGGTCGCGGAGGCTTATGCCGCCGGCGCTGGCCACGTGACGGTCATTTGGGCCGATGATGCCGTGACGAGGCTCACGTACGAGCATGTCGATAAAAGCTATTTTGAGCAGACGCCCGAGTGGAAGCGCCTGCAGTTGGATTCCCTGGCCCAGGACGGCGCCTGCTTTATCTTTATTGAGGGTGCGGATCCTGCAGCCCTCAAGGGCATCGATCCAGCCAAGCCGGCCGCGGCATCCAAGGCGAGGAATACGCAGTGCAAAGTTTTCCGCCGTGGACTGGATTACAACATCAATCCGTGGTGCATCGCCGGCGCTCCGGTCGTGGCTTGGGCGCACGAGGTGTTCCCGGGAGACGCCGATGAGGTTGCAATCTATAAGCTATGGAATGCGATTCTGCACACCGCTCGTGCCGATGGCCAGGACCCGGAGAGCGACTGGGAGCTTCATGACGCGGCGTTCGAAAAGAACCTGCGTTTCCTGAACGACAATCGTTTTGACCGCCTGCATTACACCGCGGAAAATGGAACCGATCTGACGATTGGCATGACGAAGGGTCACGAGTGGGCCGGCGGCAAGGGCAAGACGCCCGATGGACACCCCTTCTTCCCCAACATTCCCACCGAGGAAGTCTTCACCTCGCCTGATCGTATGCGCGCCGACGGTATCGTGTACTCGGCCATGCCGCTCATTCACCACGGTAACAAGGTCGACGATTTTTGGATTAAGTTCGAGGCCGGCCGCGTGGCGGACTACGATGCCCGCGTGGGCAAGGCGACGCTTGCGAGCATCATTGACACCGATGAAGGTGCCGCTCATCTGGGTGAGGTCGCGCTTATCTCCAAGAACACGCCGATCCGCGAAAGTGGCGTTCTGTTCTATGACACGCTCTATGATGAGAACGCCAGCTGCCATCTCGCGCTAGGTGTCGGTTTCCCCGAATGTATCGAGGGTGGGTATGACATGTCCAAGGAAGAGCTCCTGGAGCATGGCGTTAACGTCTCGAGCACGCACGTCGATTTTATGATTGGCACGGACGACATCGATATTACGGGCATTACGCCTGATGGACGTGAAGTTGTGATTTTCCAGAACGGCCAATGGAGTTGGGAATAGTCCCAGACCGTGGTACAATGCCACCCGCGGGCCGTTAGCTCAGCTGGCAGAGCAGGGGACTTTTAATCCCAAGGTCCAGGGTTCGAACCCCTGACGGCCCACCATAGAATGGAAAAGCGACTGGTGGATGCCGGCCGCTTTTTTGTTGCCGCGACGCGGGTTCGAACCCGAAAGGGCGCGGAGCTGAGTAAACGCGTGAGCGTTTGCCAGCGCAGCGCGCATGGCGCGAAGCGCCGCAGCGGCCGCCTGCGGCGCAGGCTGAACCCCTGACGGCCCACCCAAAGTAAGGAATACGAAATGAAAACAAATAGATACGGAATTAGCGGCAGCACATTAAAGATAATAGCAGCCATTTCGATGGTTCTCGATCATGTAAGCAGGATCGTCCTGACCAATGGAATCATGACTCACGCATCGTACAGTCAGATATCAGACGAACAGTGGGCGATTCTAAGCGAGGCTTCGGATGTGCTTCATGTTCTTGGCAGAATTGCATTTCCCTTATTTTGCTTTTTGATAGTTGAGGGATTTTTGCATACTCATGACTTAAAGAAGTACCTGCGAAATATGCTTGTCTTCGCAATCATTGCGGAGCCCATATACGATTTCGTCCAAACCGGGCAACTATTTGACCTTCGGCAACAAAATGTTATGTGTGAGCTCCTGCTTTCCTTGGTCTTTTTGATTGTTCTGGAAAAGATACAAAGTCTTTCAAAACGGAAAAGATACATCGCAGAAACTGCTCTGATTGTTTTGACAGCACTGGCAGCTGAATACACTAAACTAGATGGCGGTGTGTATGGCATTATGCTTGTGGCTGCATTCTATTTATTCCACGACAGCAAGGCCAAGATGTTCTTTGCTGCAGTATGTGCAGTGCTCCTTTCGTCATGCCATATAGTTGGCGGCGGATTTGAGTTTGCTACAGCTAATGTATTTAATCCTGATGTTGCTGCCGCGGTCGTTTCGTTGCTGCTTATCAATCTTTATAATGGTAAGCGAGGGCTGAAGCTCAAATATTTCTTCTACATTTTCTATCCGGCACATCTTGCTCTGCTTTATGGTGTCTCACTTATTGTTTTGAACTGTCTTTAAAAACCCTCAAACAAGTCTCTGAAAACGGAAACAAATTGACTCTAAGACTGCTTGCGAATTTCCGGAAGACCTGAGAGATGCGAGGATAGGCAACGAGGGCTGCAGAGAGATGCTTCTCAGTTCTCTGGCGGATCGCACGTATCTGTATGAGGATCACTTCCACACACTCATTAATAACAGTGATAAACACGGCAGATCCTCAAAACATGAGGCTGTGGAGGTCGAACGATGCTTCGAAAGCATGAATGGCAGCGAGAAAATGAGTTCGGAAGCGCCCTCTGGATGATCCAGCATAGAATAGAAAGCGATCGGCTCCGGCTGGTCGCTTTTTTGTTGCCGCGCCACGGGTTCGAACCCGAACTTCTCTATATATAAGAACGCTTGGCGAACAAAACCTGCCTTTTACCGACGGGAAACAAATAGCTGATGCTTTTGGAGTAAAGTGGCGCTCCAGAGATGACCGATGCCTTAACACCTATAAACCAGCTGGTCATCGCCAATATCAGAAGCCAATGCTTCAGTTTTAACCTCAGTGATGCGACTGAGGGACCTATTCATTTGTGAACAAAATATGGAGTGCGCGATTCCCGCCCCCGGCGCCCCTCCGGTCTGGCAATATATCTCCTTGCCGCGCGGCCCGGTCGGACCGGATCAGCCGCCAGGCGTGCACCTTGAGAACCGGATACTGCGAGGATGGACACATTCAGTGTCGCATCC
>CALHWR010000238.1 GCA_938036665.1 uncultured Collinsella sp.
GGAGAGCTCGCGCCACGAGCCCTTGGCCACGTCCTTGAGCTCCAGGCCGGCAAAGTTACAACGGTGCAGGCGGATCACCGGGTGGTGGATCTTGCTCAGCATGCGCTTGACCTGGTTCTTTCGGCCCTCGCGGATGATGACCTCCACGGCGGTGGTGCCGGGCTTGACGCCTTGCGGAGCCACGGCCTCGGCTTCGCGCGCGTTGATGACGCGGCAGATCGCCGGCTGGCACAGGCCGTCGTCGAGCTCGATGCCGCGGCGGAGCGGTTCCAAGTCGCGATCGGTCAGGTGGCCGTCCACAAGCGCCTGGTAGGTCTTGTAGACGTGCTTGCTGGGGTGCAGCAGATCCTGCGACAGGTCGCCGTCGGTGGTAAAGAGCAAAAGGCCCGTGGTGTCGCGGTCCAGACGACCCACCGGGAAGAGCCCCGGAAAGCGGTCGCGCGGGACCAGGTCGGCCACGCAAGGGCGCTCCTGCGGATCGCTCATGGTGGTGAGGTAGCCGGTCGGCTTGTAGAGCATCAGGTACGCGGCGCCCTGGTTGAGCTTGACGGGCATGCCGTCGACCTCGATATGGTCGCGGTCGACGTCGACCTTGGTACCCAGTTCGGTCGCGACCTGGCCGTTGACGGTCACGCGGCCGGCGGTCATCAGGTCCTCCGAGCCGCGGCGGCTCGCCACGCCAGCGCGCGCCAAAAAGCGCTGCAGGCGCATGGTGTGCGGGTAGACGGGCTGGGCGTCACCTACGGGCATTGTGGCGCCCGTGGCGCTTGCGATGCGCGTCTCCTCTGCTTCGTTAGTCCTCGTCATGCAAATCCTCCGAGGTCTCGTCGACGACCAGGGTCTCCAAGTCCTCGACTGCCTCAACATCTTCAACATCGGTATCGAGCAGTTCGCGCTCTTCGTCCAGGTCCTCAGCCTGCTCCTCGAGCGTGGACTGAATGCTGCGGCCGCTCAGGCGCTCGCGGATAAACTGGCGCGATTGCTCGTCGGGCGCAAACTGTTCCAGATCGGGCAGGTCGCGGGTGGAGCGCAGGCCGAACTTTTCCAAGAAAGCGTTGGTCGTGCCGTAGATGATGGCCTGACCGCGCTCGGGGTCGCGACCGAGCTCGCGCACCAGACCCTTGTCCACGAGCGACGCGATGACGCCGTCGGAGTTGACGCCGCGGATGCCCTTGACCACCTCGCGCGTGACGGGCTGGTGGTAGGCGATGACGGCTAGGGTCTCGAGCGCCGCCTGCGAAAGCTTTTGCGTGTCCCAGCTCAGCACATAGGCCTCGACCACATCGTGGTAGGCGGGGTGGGTAAACAGGCGCCAGCCACCAGCGACCTCGCGCAGCTGAAAGCCGCGGTTGGCCTCCTCGTACTCAACTTTGAGCTCGGCGAGCAGCGATGCACACTCACCGGGGGCGATGTCCAGCGCACCTGCCAGCGCGGGCGCGCTCACGGGATCGCTCGACACCAGCAGCAGCGCCTCGAGGGCGCCTTTGAGGCTGTTTGCCTCCAGCGTAGAAAGGGTTGACATAGTTGCCGCTCCTATTCGGTGAGCTCGGGGCCCTCGCCAGGCACGTATGCCTCGGCGCCCTCGACTCGGTTGATGCAGATGGTTCCAAAGATCTCGTCCTGGCTCAGCGTGAGCGAGCCGCGTTTGGCGAGCTCCAGCATGGCTAGGAAGGTGACGACGAGCTGCTCGGTGGTGGCGTCGCCGTCCAGCAGCTCGCGAAAGGTGCAGGTTTGGTGCGCCATGGTAAAGCGGTCGACCGAGGCCACCGTCAGGTCGAGCGGCACGCGATGCGGCGCCACGTGCTCGGCCTCCAGCAGGAAGGTCTGGCGCTTGCCGTCCAGGTCGGCGCAGATGACGGCGAGGCCGCGCAGAGTGATGCCAGCCAGGTAGTCGGGCATAAGGCCCAGAAACTCGGGGTCGGGGCCGGCCACGCGCGGATGCATGCGGCTCTCGGCCTGCATCCGCGCGCCAAGGGCTGCCGCTGCGCCCTTAAACTGTTTGTAAGCGATTAGACGCTGGATCAGGACCTCGCGCAGGGCATCACCGTCGAGAGCACTGAGTTCCTCGAGGTCTTCGTCGTCCTCGTAATCGTCGTCGGTGTTGCGCGGTGCCTCCTGGGGCACCAGCGAGGCGGCCTTAATGTCCAGAAGGGTTGCCGCGACCAGCAAAAAGTCGCTCGCCACGTCCAGGTCCAGCGCCTCGATGCGCTCGACCTCGGCAAGGTATTGCTCGGCCACCTCGCTAATGGAGATGGCGCCGATATCAACTTTTTGGCGGGTTACCAGCTGCAGCAGCAGGTCGAACGGTCCGCTGTAGACCTGCGTCGACACGCGATACGACATCTTCGACCTCCTTTGACGGCGCCTTCGCGGCGCGGTTTGGGTGCATGTTACGACCGTTTTGCACGGTCGACCTGTAAGTTTACCTTAGATGCCGGCGATTGCGAAGTTGAGCAGCTGCTCAGCGAGCGGATACACGGTAACGTCGAAATAGCGGCCGATCACGTCGATGTCGGTCCACATGGGCAGCAGATACAGAACCATGATGAGGATGGGCATGGCGTATTGCTGCAGGTGGTAGTAGTTGTTGAGCGCCTTGCCTTTGAGGAAGTGCACGATGATCGACGAGCCATCGAGCGGCGGGATCGGGATGAGGTTAAAGAACGCGAGCGACAGGTTGACCACGATAAACGTGGCACCGAAGTTCATGATTTGGGACGCCACGGCAAAGGACATGCTTGCGTAGAGGTTGCCATACGCTGCGTGCATGAGGGCGGCCGCGAGGCACGCGAGCGCGATGTTCGATGCGGGGCCGGCCGTGCTCACCAGGACCTCGTCGCGCTTGGGGTGCTTGAGGTTGTTGAGGTAGACGGGCACGGGCTTGGCAAAAGCGAACACCGGGCCGCCGGCGGCGAGCATAAGTAGCGGCAGGAGGATGGTGCCAAACGGGTCGATGTGGTTGAGCGGGTTGAGCGACACGCGACCGCGCGAACGGGCCGTCTTGTCGCCGAGCGCCCAGGCCGCGGCGGCGTGTGCGCTTTCGTGGATCACGATGCCGACGATGACGGCGACGGCGCTAGCAAGCAGGTTCATCAGGTAGCTGTTGGACATGGCGCTCCCCTAGCGGACGCGGCGCGAGGCGCGCGTGAGCAGGTAGTCGATCACAAACAAAATGACGACGACGATGGCGTAATCCAGGCGGAACACGCCGCCAAAGGGCGATGTAATGACGCCGTAGCCGGCGATGGCGCTCGGCAACGCGCGCGAGAGCTCAACGACAAAGCCCACGATCTGCAGCTTGGCGGTGAGGCCGCTAAAACACAGCAGCACGGTCATCGCGCTCATAAAGATGCCGCAGATGCGACAGGCGATGGCGACGATGCTCATCGCCACGGCAGCGGCCTTACGAGAGTTCACGCGCGGTCTCCTCTTCGATCTGGGTGGAAAGCTCCAGCCATTCGTCCTCGAGCTTGGGCAGCTCCTGCTTAAGCCCGTTATATTCCCCCAGCGCGGCGTTGAACTTGTCCTGATCGGCATAAAGCTCTTCACTTGCCATCAATTCCATAAGCTCGTCATAGCGGGCGCGCTTTTTGTCAAGCTCGGTCTCGATCTTCTTGAGCTGGTTGCGAACGCCCTTGAGCTTTTTGTTGAGCGCGGCGCGGGCCTGGGCCTCGGCGCGCTTTTGCTCCTTGGTCTTTTTGCCCTCGGCCGGTTTGGGGGCTGCGGCGGGGTTGTTGGCCTGGGCGGCGTTGGCTTTGGTGGACTTGGCCGCGGCAGGCGCACTCTCCATGGACGCCTCGGCGGCGGCGCGGGCCGCGAGGTCCTCGCGCTTGTAGAGGTAGTAGTCGTAGTCGCCGTCGTAAACCGTGACCTTGCCGTCGCGGATATCGATGACGCGGTTGGCCACGGCGCGCACCAGGTGCTCGTCGTGGCTGATCAGCACGATGGTGCCGGGGAAGTTTTGCAGGGCGTTTTCGAGCATATCCACCGAGTCGATGTCCAGGTGGTTGGTGGGCTCGTCCAGGCACAGGAGCGCCTCGGGCGCCACGAGCATCTTGGCCAGGGCCAGACGCGCCTTTTCGCCGCCGGAGAGGACGCGTACCTGTTTTTCGATTGCGTCGTTGTCGCTAAACAGGAAGGCGCCCAGCAGGCTGCGCTGCTGCGGCACGGTCCACTTGGGCGTGACGGTGTCGATCTCTTGCAGGACGGTGTTGGACTCGGTCATGCCCTCGAGCGCGTGCTGGGCGTAGTAGGCCACGCCCACGTTGGTGCCCAGATCGCGGGTGCCGGTGGTGGGCGGCTCCAGGCCGGCGAGGATCTTCATGAGCGTGGACTTGCCGGCGCCGTTGGGGCCGACGAGCGCCACATGCTCGCCGCGGTAGAGTTTGAGGTCGATATCGCTGTAGATGTGCTTGTCGCCGTAGGACTTGGACACGCCCTCCAGACCCACGACCATATCGCCAGAGCGTGGCGGGTCGGGGAACTTAAAGTCGATGTGCTTGTGGCCTTCGGGCAGGATGACGAGCTCCTTTTTGATCTGCTCGATCTTGCGGATGCGCTCCTGGGCCTGGGCGGCCTTGGTGGGCTTGTAGCGGAACTTGTCGACGAAGACCTGCATGTGGGCGATATCGCGCTCCTGGGCTGCACGCTTGGCGCGCATCTGCTCCAGGTTGTCCTCGCGCTGCTTGAGGTAGCTGCTGTAGTTGCCGGTGTAGGTGGTTACGCGGCGGTTTTCGAGCGCGGCGACGTGGTCGACGCAGGCGTCCATGAAGGCGCGGTCGTGGCTGACGATGAGGACGGCGCCGTCGTAGTTGGCGATAAAGCCGCGCAGCCACTGAACGCTTTCGAGGTCCAGGTGGTTGGTGGGCTCGTCCAGCAGCAGCAAGTCGGGATGGCGCAGGAAGAGCTTGGCGAGCGCGATACGCATCTGCCAGCCGCCGGAGAACTCAGAACACGGGCGCTCAAAGTCAGTGACCTTAAAGCCCAGGCCGGACAGGATCTTGCGGGCGTTGCTCTCGAGCTCGTAGCCGCCCAGGTGCTCAAAGCGGTCCTGGACCTGGCCGTACTCATTTAGGAGCGAGTCGACGTCCTTGCCCTGCTCGGAGAGCTCGGTGATTTGGGCCTGCAGTTCGTTGGCACGCTCGCCCATGCGACGGATTTCTTTGGCCGCTGCCATGACCTCGGCGAGGATGGTGGTGTCCTTATGCTCCAGGTTGGTTTCCTGCTCTAGGTAGCCCACCTGGCAGTCCTTGGCGTACTGGACCTGGCCGGTATCGGGACTGTCGATGCCCATGATGATTTTGAGCATGGTGGTTTTGCCGGCGCCGTTGGGTCCCACGAGCGCGAAGCGATCGCCGGGGTTGATCTGGAAGGACGCGCCGCTAAAGAGGACGCGCGCGCCGAAGCTTTTTTCGATCTTGTCGACCAGGAGGATCATGGTGCCGCCTTTGACCTTGTGTGCCTATATGAAAAAAGGCCCCAACTTGCGTTGGAGCCTCATTCAATGCTCGGGTGGAGACGAGGGGGATCGAACCCCTGACCTCTTGACTGCCAGTCAAGCGCTCTCCCAGCTGAGCTACGCCCCCGTGACGAGGCAGTACTATAGGGGAAGATCTTCGGGGATGCAAGGGGGAATTTTGGATTGATTTTCCGCCTTACGGGTTTTCCTGGGACGGGATAAAACCCTAATGCAGCAAATACGCTATTGCAACACCCTTATGGACGGTTATTTTGGCGGTTGACCTGACTATGTTGCTGATGCCCGTGTCGGCCAAGAGCCCTAGGGGGCTGTGGTCTAGTTCCCATTCTAGGCCGTGTTCGCTTATCTCTGTGTTGGGAGCGATGGCGATGATGGAGAAGGTTTTGCCCTCGGCGCCCTCGATGGTCCAGGTCTCGTCCTGGTGCAGGATTCTGGCCGTCACTTCGTCTTCTTCGATCCAGACGGGGGCGTCCGCATAGCCTGCCAGTAGCCCTAACACAGAAAGTGCCATGTCGGGGCGGCCGCCGGTGGCGCAAGTCGCAACCACTTCGGCACCCGGCCAGCGGCGGCGAACGGAATCGAGCGCCAATGCCAGATCGGTATAGTCCTTGTAGGGGTTGTGGCGTTCTACTTCAAAATCGACAGCGGCATCAACCAGAGCGCGTCCCTCATCGCTTACGGTGTCGGCGTCGCCCACGTAGACGTTGCAGCTCAGGCCAGCGCCCAACAGAGCGTCCAGGCCGCGGTCTACGGCTACGATGAGGCCGCACTCCCCTGCCAATTGACGCAGCAGATCCG
>CALHWR010000239.1 GCA_938036665.1 uncultured Collinsella sp.
GCTTATAGCCGCGGCAAAGCTCCTCGAGCTCCTCGATCTGCTGTGGCGTGTACTTTTTCCATGCGCAGGGACGCTCCATGACGCAGGCTCCTTTCGGATCGATCGTGCTGGTTAATGTACCGTGAGCCATCGTATCACGCGCGGGCGCGCGGTGGCGGAGGAGCTTGATGTGCGGTGGCCGCGAGGCGGGGAGCGTGTAAACTGGTGGGAGCAAATCGTGCCCAGCCCAAAGCGAGGTATTCAATATGTCTGACAAGCGCCGCACCTTTGCCGTTATCGACGGCAACTCGCTCATGCACCGCGCCTTCCACGCCGTGCCGCCCACCATGAACGCGCCGGACGGTCGCCCCACCAACGCGATCTTTGGCTTTTTAAACATGTTTCTCAAGATGATCGACGCCTTTAACCCCGACGGTGTGGTCGTGGCGTTTGATAAGGGCAAGCCGCGCGTGCGCATGGAGATGCTGCCGCAGTATAAGGCGCAGCGCCCGCCCATGGACCCCGACCTGCACGCGCAGTTCCCCATGATTAAGGAGCTGCTCGCTGCGCTCAACGTGCCGATTTTGCAGTCCGAGGGCTGGGAAGGTGACGATATCCTGGGCACCATGGCGCGCCTGGGCGAGGAAGCCGGCTGCGACATGCTGCTGGTGACCGGCGACCGCGACATGTATCAGCTCGTGACCGAGCACGTCAACGTGGTCTCGACCCGCAAAGGCCTGTCCGACGTGGCGATCATGACGCCCGAGAGCGTGGACGACCTGTATCACGGCATTACACCGGCGCTCGTACCCGATTTTTACGGCCTGAAGGGCGATACTTCCGACAACATTCCCGGCGTGCCGGGCATCGGCCCCAAAAAGGCGAGCGCGCTCATCGCGCAGTACGGCAGCTTGGACGAGGTCATCGCACATGCCGACGAGGTCAAGGGCAAGATGGGCGAGAACCTGCGCGCGCATATCGACGACGCGCTGCTGAGCCGCAAGGTCGCAACCATTCGTACCGATGCGCCTGTCGAGCTCGACTTTGATGCGACGTCCTTCCCGGCGTTTTCTGCCGACGAGGTGTCCGCTACGCTGGGCACGCTCGGCATTACGGCCATGCAGAACCGTTTTTTGGCGCTGATTGGCGGCGAGGGCGGGGCTGCGGCCGCTGCTAGCACGTTTGAGATGCCCACGATTGAGCGCACCGCTGCCGGCGATGCCGAGGCGCTTGCTGCCGTGGCGTCCGAGGTTGTCCGTGCGATCGAGGCGGGCGAGTGGGTCGCCGCCGTGGTGGACGATGACAAGGAGGAAGGCGCACTTTTTGGCCTGACGCGCACGCTGTGGCTGGCGACGTCCAAGGGGTTGCTTGCGCTCGAGGAGGGCGACGGCGGTGCGTCTGCCGTGGTCGATGGCTTCAACGTTGCCCACGGCGTGGTCGCCGGCGTGCTCGCGCGCCTGTTTATGGAGGGCCGCGTGGCGAGCCCGGACATGAAGGCGCTGCTGCACGAGCTTTCGCCCATCGATTCCTCTGAGCCCGAGCTCATGGATCCGCTGGCCGTCGATTCCACGCGCATCTTCGATACTGTGGTCGCCGCCTATCTGTTGGATTCCGACCGCTCCGAGTTTGATGAGGCGTATCTGGCCGATACCTATCTGCAGATGACGCTGCCTGCGGCGCGCGGCGCGGAGGGTGCTGGCGAGGACGCTCCTGCCCCTGCTG